>CALXUC010000001.1 GCA_944391575.1 uncultured Clostridia bacterium
ACTAAATAATTTGGCATTACATTTCTATTTTGATTTGAGCTTGCTCCATATAAATACCAAACTTTATTACCATAATAAATCGCAATAGCTCCTGATATAGGTTTTCCATTATAATCTGCCATTATAACTCTTAAATAATCTTTACCCATACAATCGTACATTTTTTCAAAATACTCTAAAGGTCTTATAAGGAAATTATCTCTATTTCCTGTTTCTTGCATTATTTTATAAAAATCTTTTAAATCTTCTCTATTACCATCTCTTATAGTAGCACCTTTTCTACCAGCTAAACGAATATTGTATCTTGTCTTTTCATGAAATGATTTTAATAATTCTTCTTCCGTCTTGTCCTTTACATTTAAACGAAATACATATCTTGGTTGAATAACTTCATTAAAATCTTTTACATCTTCTTTTAATTTAAATCCCACTTCTTGTGCTATCTTTTTAAATTCTTCATCATTATCTGGAATGTCTGGGTCTACTCTAAATATAAAAGCATTATATTTTTTAGCTAACTCTTTTGCTCCATCAACTAACTCTTGAAATGTTTCTTTATTGTGAATATCACATACAGGTCCTCTAGGAGAATACATTATACTTGAATTAATATATGGAACTTTCCTAATTAAAATACTCATAGCACCTTTTATATTACCATCTTTATCCTCAGATAAAACAACTTCATTCTTCCATTCTGACTTTAATTTAGCCCATTCAGGTGATTGTAAAAAATGTCCTTTAGGGTGTTTTTGGTTAAACTCTATAAATTTTTCTCTGTTACTATCATCTACTAATTTCATTTTCTTAAGCTCTCCTTTATAATTTTTTCACTCCTCTATTGTACTACAAAGTTAGTAAAAAAACAATATAAGGTTATCATTTTTTCAAAAAAACTGTTACAACTCAGCAGATATTTAAATAAAAGCTTGATATATAGCTATTTGCAAGTCAAGACCCGGATTGTGTAGCCTAAGCTATGTTTTGACTGAAAATAGCTATATATCAAGCTTTTAGAAAGTATAGCTTAAGTTATTTCAAAAAAACTGTTACAACATAATATCTTATTTACAAAATTACATTTGCATTATTTATTTTAACAACAATTTCTCTTACTTTCTCTTCAAAAAAAATTCCATAAGCTAATTTTCTTGAAAAATCATTTTTAATGTTTACCCAATAAATTGGAATTAAATGATTCTTTAACAAATCTCGTGATATTTTTTCTACTATACTTTTCCCATATCCCCTATTTCTGTACTTTTCTTTCGTTTGTATTACAATATTGGCCCCATTATAATCTATATTTGAAACAAAACCTAATGAAACTATTTGATCATCTTCTATAATTCCATTCAAATATTTTAAATTTTTTACCTTACTCCACTTTTCTTCTTTATATTCAAGATTTCTATAATTTTCAAAAGAATTATAATATTCATCTCTATAATTTTCATTAATATTAACAACTTTAGAAATATCTATATCGCATATTCTATTTTTACTCATTCTTAACATCGTTTGGATAGATACATCTAGATTTTTAGCTTGAAAAAATTCTTTAAAAACTCCTGTTATACTTTGTTCATCATTAAAATTTTGCATTTCTATTTTTTCAGCTATCTCTTTAAAATATTTTGGCGTAATTGAGTATATAATTTTATTATCATATTTTGACGCTATAACAGGATAATAAAAATCATTTACTTTTATTTCTCTATTTAATGAACATATAATATTCTCTTTTCCACAATAACCTATATAATTATAGTAATAATTTTCAAATTCATCTTTACACATAACAAATCACCAATATAAAATATAACTTAAAAATAAGAATTAGTCAATCACTCATACATTTTTTCACATTTTTTCAAGATATTTTAATCGAATTTTTTATATTAAAATAAATATAAGATTTTAGAAAGGAAAATATTTAATATGAATTATCAAAAAATTTTTAAGCGTTATGAATACAAGTACTTAATCACACAAGAAATTAAGAACAAATACGATGGTGTTGTATATAAAAGGCGTATTGTTTTACCTGAAGATGAGGCTATGAATTACGTTTGTGGCAATTTAAAGCTAGAACACGAAACACAGATAAGTAAAGAAATAGACTACTTTTTAAGTTTTTACGAAAATTTAAGACCTGTGATTTACGTATCTTACGATAGAGAAGCTTTTTACTCTAAAAGTGATAATGATTTTAGAATGACTTTTGATAGAAATATAATCTGGCGTGATTACGATTTAACTTTAACTGAAGATGCCTACGGTAGAAAATTAATAGATGATAATGCAGTCTTAATGGAAATTAAAAGTTCAAAATCTATACCGCTATGGCTAGTTAAATTTTTATCAGAAAATAATATATATAGAACGTCGTTTTCAAAATATGGAAATATATATAAAGAATGTTTATTTCAACACAAAAATTTATGTGTTGTAAATAATTAAAACGGAGGTTTATTTTTTATGGAAAATATTTTTAATGGAATTTTTAATACTACTGGAGGAGCTGATATAACTCTACTGAATTTTATTATGATTTTAATTGGAGCTTTAATTGTTGGATTAATACTATCTTTTGCTTATATGTATAAAAACAAATATACAAAAAGCTTTGTAGTAACATTAGCCTTACTACCTGCAATAGTATGTATGGTAATTTTAATGGTAAATGGTAACATTGGAGCAGGTGTTGCTGTAGCGGGTGCATTTAGTTTAGTAAGATTTCGTTCTGTACCGGGAAGTGCTAAAGAAATTGGAGCAATTTTTATATCAATGGCAGCTGGTATCGCTTTAGGAATGGGATATATCGCCTATGCCGTTTTATTTACACTTATTTTAGCAATATTATTTGTACTATATAATAATTTCTTCTTTAAAGATAGTAAAGGAAAACTTTCGGAAAGATGGATAAAGGCAGATTTGATACTGTTGAAGATGCATATATCAAAATAACTGGTGGAGAATTAACTTTAAATATAGCTGGCGACGGTTTAGATTCTAATGGAGATTTATTAATATCAGGCGGGAAAACAATAATATACGGTCCAACTAATAGTGGCAATGGCTCTTTAGATTATAATGGAGATAGTACTATAACCGGAGGTATATGTATCGCACTTGGTACAAGTGGTATGGCACAAAACTTTGGAAGCAATTCTACACAAGGTTCAATTTTATTAAACTTAAACTCTATGCAACAACAAGGAAGTGAAGTAACTTTATTAGATAGCAATAATAATATTTTAGCAACAGTAACTGCAGAAACAAATTATAATAGCATACTTATAAGTACTCCAGATATTAAAGAAGGAGAAACTTATACTATAGAATATGGCTCAAATTCTCAAACAATTACAATGTCTAGTTTAATATATGGAACTGGAGGCATGCAAGGTGGCGGAATGAAAGGCGGTATGAGTGGTAGTATGCAAGGTGGTGGTATGAATAAACCAGGATTATAATAATTTTTAAAACCAAAAATAACGATATATTAATTTGTATATCGTTATTTTTTGTTGCTACCACAAATTCCTTGAAATTTTTATTCTAATATGCTATACTTTATTTAGCTTTTTTTAAGGGGTGATTATAATAAAATTTACTATATATAAGAAAAATCATGTATTAAGAAATTATACTTATAATGATATAAGTAATATTCCTACTAATGCATCTATAATATGTTTTGATAATGAGTTTAATTTTAATAATTCTTTATTTGATAGATTTATAAATGGAGAGTTTAATAAATTAATAATTATTTCAAATCAAAAAGAACATAAAAATTATAAAAATTTATATATTTCAAAATATATGCAAAAAAGATTTTTAAAAGATATTAAAGGAAACTTAGTAATAATTATAAATCCTGCAAGCACTTATAATGAAGCTAAGTCAATAATTAAAAATTTAATTCGTTTAAGAAACTTTTCTAAAGAATTAAATTTAAATATTAAATTGGGTAATAACAAGATTTACGGAATTATATTAAAAAAAGAAACTACTTTCGAAAATGATTTCATTACAGCATTAACCGCACTTAATAAACCAACTTTAGAAGAAATTTATATAAAAATATATGATAATGTTTGCGATTTTTTAGATTATGAATTTAAAAAGAATAATTATTGTGATTTTATTAATAATCAGTGTTTTGCTAATAGAGAAAAAACATCTGCCCATTCAGCAATGGGATGTTGTTACTCTTTCAAATTCTCACAAAACCCATTTGCTAAAGAATTATTAACTAATGTAAAACAATGCCAGTATTTAAATTGTAATAAATGTTCAATAAAATCTATATCTTGTAAATTATTTACGTGTAATAGTTTACAGAAAAAAGGTATTAAATATGATACTCATGAAATCTTATTATTAGATTGTTTTTTTAATAATAAACAACATCTTATTCTAAGTAAAAACTTTTTTAAAACGAAAGAAGAAATAATAAGTAAGCTATTAGAAAAAAATTATGAACCATACTTTTTATATTATATAAAAGGAAAGTATAGAATATAACAAAAATTATATTCTATACTTAAATTTGTTAGATATTTCTTCTAACTTATCACGATATAAAACAAAAATTTTCATATTATGATATTCTCCATTAAAATATTTATGCTTTTGCAATTCACCTTCTAATGAAAATCCCGCTTTCTTCAAAAAATTTAAACTATCTGTATTATAATTATAAACCGTACAATATATTTTTCTAATCGGATATCTAGAAAATAAATAATTTAAAAATACTAAACCTATTTCTAACGGGAAGATCGTTTTTCTATATTTTTTCTCTATAAAAATAGCAATATTTAAATATCCATCATTTGAATTATAATCGAAACTATTTATAAATCCTATAGGGATATTACCATTATTATTCAAAGCAATCATAAATTCATGATAATATGTATTAATTTTATTATTAAATATATTCCAAAATTCTTTTTTTGTTCTTATTGATATATCAGACGTAAATAAATTTCTTGCTGAAAAATCTTGATAACAATCAAATATAAAATTATAATATTTATTTTCATATGGAATTAAACTAATATTTTTCCAATTTAAACATACACTATTCATTGCTTTTCCACCTTAAATAAAAATCTTCTCTATATAAAGATAATATATATTTATCGTTATATTTTCCATTAAAAAACTTGTCTTCCTTTAAATTTGCTTCTAATTTAAATCCAATATTTTTTATAAATTTTATATTATTGATTTCATATTCAAAAATTTCATAATAAATTTTTCTAATCGGCATCATTGTAAATACATAATTAAATAATAATGAGCATCCTTCTATATAACTTTCTTTATTCATTGCATCATTAAAAAAAATTTTTACATATATAAATCCATCATAGCTTTTATAATTATAACAGTAAATATATCCAATAACTGCTTGAGTACTATTTTCTATTATTAAGACCTGTATATTTTTATCAATATATTTTAATGTATCATACGAACAGAAATTAGATAATTTTGATTCATCATCCAAACTCATTAAACTTGTTAATTTTCCTATCAAAGATAAATCATTCATAATATTTACTCTCTTTCGTCTGGCCCACATGGTAAACAAGGATTACATGGGCTACAATCAGGATAACAATCCTCAATCCATTCTACTGGTGAACATGGCGAACATGGTGAACACGGATTGCAATCAGGATAGCAATTATCTCCCCATTTTTCTACCATAGATGGTTCGCAAGGTGAACATGGACTACAATTAGGATAACAATAATTATTTGAATCAGATGAACTAGATGAATCTTCTGATAGCATAAAATTATTTTTTTTCATATATTTAGGGGTTACACTAAATATTTGAGGTACTTTCATATTACTTAATAATTCATTATAATTAATTGGCAATCTTAATATTTCTTCATTCATAAAAAATCCTCCTAATAACTTATATTTTTTATTTTGACAGTTCCTTTGTACATTTTTCTATATCTTCCCATATTCCTTTATATGGATCATAACAGCAACGCGGATATTTAGAATAAACATTGTCATTTATAGTTTTTGCGAGTGGTCTGCAATCATGACAAGCATATCTAAATTCGCAATCTTTACAAACTTCAACTTTATCTTTAGTAATCATCCACTTATCTTCTATTTGCTTTATTATATTTTCAAATTTGTCTTCTTTTATATTTCCAACAACATCATCTCTTGCAAATATACAAGGTATTACATCGCCGTTAGATGTAATGGCTAATTTTGAATTCCAACAAGAGTTATACCAATGATTTAATTCAAATTGCTTTTTAGTTATAGTAAATTTAGGATATACATTATATCTTTGTTCTAATAGATTTATATTACTAACTCTATGAGAATTTATAATATTATTCTTACAACTTGGTCTGATAACATCAAACCCAGTATACTTATAACCTAAATTTTTTATATACTTTTTTATATTTAAAAGTTCATTTTCGTTTTCTTTCATCATAATAATAGCTATGGAAGTTGGAACATTATATTTTTTTAATAGTTCTAATGCCAATTGAGTTTTTCCAAAACTATTATTTATTCCCGTAACATTTTCATGAATTTTTGCCGTATGTCCATACAATGATACTCTAACAGATGCATTATTTTCTTTCAACTTTTTTATATTCTTTTCATTTATAAGTGTTCCATTTGTAAATACATCTATTCTTTTCATACCACATTTATTGGCATACTCTAATAATTCCCAAAAACCTTTATACGCCATAGGTTCTCCGCCAATTAATTGAATTTCAGTGCAATTTAAATCAATCAAATTATCAATAACACTTTTCCAATTTTCTATACTCATAGTGTTATTTTTATTAGTAGTACCAAAACTTCCATAGCAATGAACACATTTTAAATTACATGAACTAGTTAATTCTAACCAAGCATACTTTACAGAAATCTTAGGTTTTATTGGAACAACAATGTTTTGAGAAACTTTTTTAGATATTAAACCTAAATTAAATATATTATTAATAAACTCTATTTCGCTTTCGGTGCCAATATAATTCTCGTTATTTAAAAATTTGTCAAGTGTACATTTACCAATTTCATTTAAAGCGTAAACTTCTTCTGATTTTAAATCATAAATTGCAGCATTTTTAGCGCCTTTAATATATCTACAATTATCATTAATAAAAAATTTCAAAAATAAACCTCCTCGTATAATACAATAGTAAATTTATGTAGAATATTATATCATTAATTCAAGCAACTGTCAAGTAATTATGTAAATTTTGTTCTTTAATATTAAACCTGATATATATATTAAAAACTTTTTACTCTTGCTTTAATAAATATATCAGGCTTTATAAATAATTTTATCTATTCAATTAAATTACTCTAAATATATTTCAACGTTCTATACTTCCATTTAATATTTCATCAAAAGATAAACAACTAAAACAATTTCAACAATTAATATAGTAGGCAAACCAACAGTAAACTTCAATTTTTTAGTTTTATGCCTAAAAGTATACATACCTGCTATTGTACCAACGCCTCCACCTAACAATGTTATAATAAACAAAGTACCTTCTTTAATTCTCCATCTACCTTTTTCAGCTTTTCTTTTATCAATTAACATAGCTAAAAAACCTACTATATTAATTACTATTAAATATACAATTAAATATGTAACATACTCAGGATTTTCTTTTAAAAAACTAACTATCATAAAAAAATTATTCCTTTCTAAAACACACATTAACTATTTTAAACCAACTATATTTTTTTACGAGCCGAGCAATTTTATTAAAAGTAAATATATACCAAACTTTAAATAAATATATGTTTAGTAATTTATTACCCAAACAAACTTATCTGATTACTTTCTGGTAGCCCATCCAAGCAATTAAATTTATGTAATAACTCTACAACAGATTTTCCTATACCAGCTTTTTCTTTTAGCTCTTCTACACAAGTAAAGTCATTTTCTTGTACTGCTGCATATATTCCCTCTGCTGCAACTGTTCCAAGCCCCGGTATACTATTTAATGGTGGGCGTATTCCGTCTTCTTCCATCAAGAATTTTGTTGCGTGTGATTTATATAAGTCTATTGGTAAGAATTCTATTCCTCTTTCATACATTTCTAATACGATTTCTAAGACACTGTACATATTTTGGTCTTTTTTAGAAGCGGAATTTCCTGCTTCGTCTATTTCTTTCATTTT
The DNA here is from genome assembly GCA_944391575.1 of uncultured Clostridia bacterium. Taxonomy (GTDB): domain Bacteria; phylum Bacillota; class Clostridia; order TANB77; family CAG-508; genus CALXUC01. The sequence goes on from CALXUC010000001.1 coordinate 8,221, forward strand.
TTGTCTAACTTTTTCTTTACCAAATATCATTTGCTCGCTATCAAATTCGTCCGCTCTTACTGTGAAGAATGCTGTATAGTATGCTTTTGGCATATGTACTTTAAACCACGCTATTCTAAATGCCATTGTAACATACGCTGCAGCGTGTGCTTTTGGGAACATATACTTTATTTTCTTACATGATGATATATACCAATCTGGAACGTTATGTTCTTTCATTAGAGCTTCCCACTCGTCACTTAAACCTTTTCCTTTACGTACAGATTCCATTATTTTAAATGAATCTTTTGGAGGTAAGCCCATTTTTATTAAATATATCATAATATCATCTCTTGTACATATAGCTTCACTTAATGTTGCAATATTATTTACTATTAATTCTTGTGCATTACCTAACCACACGTCAGTTCCATGTGATAATCCTGATATTCTTATTAATTCCTCAAATGTAGTAGGTTTTGTATCTACAAGCATTCCTCTAACAAATTTCGTTCCAAATTCTGGCACGCCGTAAGTTCCTACTAAAGAATTAATTTGTTCAGGCGTTACTTTTAAAGCGTCTGTACTTGAAAATATAGACATTGTTTCTTTATCGTCTAAAGGTATTGCTTTTGGGTCTATATTTGTTAAGTCTTGCAACATTCTAATCATTGTCGGATCATCGTGACCTAGAATATCTAGTTTCAACAAATTTTTATCTATTGAGTGGTAATCAAAATGTGTTGTTATAACATCTGAGTCTGCATCGTCTGCTGGGTGTTGTATTGGGCAGAATTCATATATTTCGTGACCTGCCGGTACTACTATAATTCCCCCCGGGTGTTGGCCTGAAGTTCTTTTTACGCCAGTACATCCTACTGCTAATCTTGCTATTTCTGCATTTGTAACTTTCTTATTTCTTTCTTCAAAATACTTCTTTACGTATCCAAATGCTGTTTTATCAGCTATTGTACCAATAGTACCTGCTTTAAATGTACTTCCATCTGGGAAAAGTACATCAACGTATCTATGGGCTATGCCTTGATATTCACCTGAGAAATTTAAGTCAATATCAGGCTCTTTATCTCCATCAAATCCCAAGAAAGTTTCAAAAGGTATATCCATACCGTCTTTTGCTAAAGGTTCTCCACAGACAGGACAAGTCTTATTAGGTAAATCGAATCCATTTTTATAGCCATAATCTGTAAAATCTGAATATTTACAATTTTTACATCTATAATGTGCTTGTAAAGAGTTTACTTCTGTTATACCTGTTAAATATGCTACAAATGAAGAACCTACAGAACCTCTTGAGCCTACTAAGTATCCGTCTGAATTAGATTTCCAAACTAGCTTTTGTGCTATCATATACATAACGGCGAATCCATTATTTATAATAGATGCTAGCTCTTTTTCCATTCTATCTCTAACTATTTGAGGTAGATTTTCTCCATATAATTCTATAGCCTTTTCCTCTGCAATTCTCTTTATTTCCTTTTCAGAGCCTTCAATTTCAGGCGGACATTTTAAATCTGAAATAGGATTTACGGCTTCACACATATCTGCAATTTTATTCGTATTTGTAACTACTACCTCATAAGCCTTCTTCTTGCCTAAATAACTAAATTCTTCTAACATCTCCTCTGTAGTTCTAAAATATAGCGGTAAGTCATCGTCTGCATCTTCATATCCTTGACCAGCTAAAAGAATTCTTCTATAAATTTCGTCTTGTGGATCCATAAAGTGAACGTCACAAGTAGCTACTACTAATTTATTCAATTTTTCGCCTAGTTCTACAATCTTTTTATTAATATCTTTAAGAGCCGCTTTATTTTTTACAGTTCTATTTTTTACTAAAAATTCATTATTAGCCAAAGGTTGAATCTCTAAATAATCGTAAAAATCTGCAATTTCTTCTATTTCCTCGTCTGTTTTACCTTCTATAATTGCTTTATATAATTCTCCTTGCTCGCAAGCACTTCCTATCATAAGACCTTCCGAAAATTCTTGGTATAAACTTTTAGGAATACGAGGTTTTTTATAAAAATAATCTAAATGAGATTTAGATATTAATTTATATAAATTTTTTAAGCCTATTTGTGTTTGTGTTAAAATTATTGCGTGATACGTATGTAATTTTTTTATATCTATATCTTTATTACAAACTTCATCTATGTCGTTAATATTTTGTACTTCCATTTCTTTTAGCTTTTCTATCATTACATTAAAGACTTTTATAAGTGTAATAACATCATCTAAAGCTCTATGTGCTACTTCTACCTCGATACCTAATTTTTCTGCTATAATTCCTAACTTATGCTTTTTGAAATCTGTAAATAAGGCTCTAGACAAGCTTAATGTATCTATATACACATTCTCTAATTTATACCCTAAATTCTCCGCATTATATCTTAAGAAACCTATATCGAAACCTGCATTATGTGCAACTAATACAGAATTTCCGACAAATTCTAAAAATTTTGGCATTACTTGTTCAATAGTTTCGGCATCTTGTACCATCTCATCTGTAATATGTGTAATTGCTACAATATGTTTAGGTATCTTTCTTTCAGGATTTACGAATGTTGAAAATTCTGCTATTTTTTCTCCATTTTTTATCTTTACAACTGCGATTTCTGTAATCTTTTCAGTTCTAAAAGAAACACCTGTTGTTTCAATATCTAAAACGCAATACTCTGTATCTAAAGGAATTATTGGTGTATCTGCTTTATAATCTTCTGGTTCTTCTTCTACATTAGTTTTCATTCCATTACTTACTTTTTTCTCTACTTTTTTAAATAAGTTAAAAACTATTGGGTTTTTATCTGGAACTAAGTAGGCCTCTACACCGTATAATACTTTAATATCTTTACCATCTTTTCTCAATTTTTCTACAGCTTTTTTAGCTTCTGGGAAGGCTTGTACTACTCCGTGGTCTGTAATCGCTATAGACTTCATTCCCCATTTAGTTGCTCTTTTTATCAAATCTGTAGCTGAAGTAACTGCATCCATTTGGCTCATTTGTGTATGTAAATGTAGTTCTACTCTTTTCTCTTCTGCCTCATCTTTTCTGGTATCTTTTTCTACAGGCTTACCTTCTGTTATAATTCTGCATAAAACTGAAACGTCTTTTATATATTTATCATACTCTGCCACGCCCTTTATTTTAACAGCACCGGCAGTTTTTATTTTATCAATCATTTCTTTAGATTTTGCACTATCTTTCGCAAAAACTTTACAGCTTATTGTACTCGTGCCGTCATAAACTAACATTGTAATTAATACTTTGCCAGTAGATAAATCTTTGCCCTCTACTTGTAAAACTTCGCCCTCTAATATAACATCTCCAGTATTTTCAGTAATATCAGCAATTTGTGTTTTATGACCAAATAGCAGATTAGCTTTTCCATAAATAGCTTTCGCATTTCCTGCATCTTCTTGTGGAATATCAGCATATTCTGGCATCGGATAATCTGGAATTGGGTATTCTGGTACAGGATACTCAGGTGGTAAGTTTGAATTTTGTGTACTTGATTCTTTATTTGAATTTTCTATATTTCTATTTTGGCTAACCGTATTTTGTTGTGGAGCCTTTCTACCATACTCTTTTAATTTATTTTTCTTTCTTTCTTCAGCTTCCATTTTAGCATGTTCTCTCATTTCTAAAATCGCTTGTTCTTCTAAATGTCTTATATGTTCTAAATGCTCCTCTTGGCTTTGAACCATACAATCAACAAATTTTACTTTTATATTTTTATTTGTTAAATTATATATTAATCCTTCTATAGATAAATTTACTTTTCTTGTCTCAAGTATATCTGCACCGCTTTTTACAAAAATATCTACTGTTAAAATATTATCATCTAACTTTACTTCACTTTTAGCAAGTATTGCTCTAGTTAGTGGGTATGTACTTGCCATATATTGAACAAGTTCTCTCCAATTTGCTTCAATATCGTAATTTAATTCACAATTATACTTTATCCTTAGCTCAACAACATCTATCTTAAATTTTTGTTTTATATATTGTTCAAATTTTACAAAATCTGAAATTTCTATAGGCTCATTTGATATAAATAAACATATTAACTTATTTACTTTTTTATATAAGTTCATTTCTTCAATTTCACAGTTTAAAATATTATTTCCATCTTTAAAATCTTGAAAAACATCTTTTAATATTTTATTCATAATCATTACTCCAACTAAAATATATTTTGTTATTTGTTATTTGGAATATAAAATTTTGTAGAGTAAAACTATTCATAAAAAAATAGAGCTAGAATTTCTTAATATTTTTTACAGGAAGTATCTTTCTATTTAAAGTCGTAATATATAGCTATTTGCAAGTCAAGACCCGGATTGTGTGCCTTAAGCTTGCTTTTGACTAAAAATAGCTATATATTACGACTTACTAATAAATTATATTTAGTAAAAAATATTTAGAAATTCTGCGAATATTTTTAATAAGATTACTCAAAAAATTTTATGTTCCAAATTATATAAATAATTTATCCATACAATATATATTTAAGTTTTTCAATAGTACCATTTAAATCATTAATGCCTTCTAGCATTATTATATTATTTAAGAAATTTCCGCTACGTATTTTTACGCCTAATTTTCCCATTCCAAATATTTTTTCAGCGTAATTTTGGTAAAATAATATATCTGCTATATCTTCGTATGGAATTATTATTCGTTCTTGTTTTCCGTATTTCTTTAATATTAATAATTCAGTTTCAAAGAATAAATATAGAGTTTTATTATAATGGTTCTTGTAAATTAATACTCTTATCGCCATATATAATACATATACTCCTATTATTGCAACACAAGGTAAAATACTTACAGCTGAAGTTTGTACAAGTAAAACAGCAATAAAAATTAATGTTACTAATGTTACAAAGTAATTTGATGCGAGTACTAATAAATTAAATTTTGGCTTTATTTTTAAAAGAGGTTTTACTTTTTCCTCTTCTTGTGGTACATTATTCCTGTTATTATTGTTATTTCTATTACTATTTAATCTCATACTAAATTCCATTCCTTTCTCGTTCACTCTAATGACACACATTGTTATGAAAGTTTTTCTTTCAAACTAATTATCTTTTTTCAAATTTATATTAAAAAATTCTAAGCACGTCATTATATGCTACATATATAGATAGTCCAAATAATAATACAAATCCTAAGAATTGTATATTCACTTCAAATTTTTCACTAAACGGTTTTCTTCTGATTTTTTCTATAAGTAATAATAAAAATTTAAATCCATCTAATGGTGGTATTGGTAAAAGGTTTGTTACACCTAATGATAACGATACTAATGCTAGTAAATATACAAATTCTGTTAACGCCTTTGTTTCACTAACTACACTAGATATTCCAATAGGACCTGTAAATTGGTCTAATCCAACTTCACCTGTAAATAACATTTTTAAACTTTCAAATATTGAAAAGAAAAAATCACCTGTTGCTACAATTCCTACATTAATTCCATGTAATGCTGTAATTAAAATAAAGAATGTTATTAAACCAAATATTATATTGGCAAATCCTCCTGCTAATATAATTAACATTCTTTTCCAAATGCTTACACTTGTATAAGAATCGGGGTCAGAATTTTTTTCATCTAACCCTTTTAAACTAACATAACCACCTAATGGTATTAATCTTAATGTATAAACTGTTTTATCAACTTCTTTTTGCAATATCTTTTTACCAAAACCTACAGAAAATTCATTTACTTTAACTTTACACAATCTCGCTACAATATAATGTGCAAATTCATGCAAAATTATTAAAAATCCTAGCAAAAAAATGATTTTTATAATAGTTATCATTAAGTAAGCTCCTTATATAAAATAATTGAATTATTGTTTAATATTAACTATAAAATAATATTATCATACAAACATCAATAAAAAGTATGCTGCTGGTGCTATAAATATCACACTATCGAATCTATCTAACATTCCACCGTGACCTGGAATTAAATTGCTAAAATCTTTTATACCTACATATCTCTTAACTGATGATGCTGCAAAATCTCCCATTTGTCCTATTATGCTTAATATTATTGAGAATATAAACATTTTTTCATATGAAATGTTCAAGCCTGCATATTCATTAAATCCATATGTAAATGCTAATGTTAATAAAACAGCTCCTATCACACCACCAATACAGCCTTCTATTGATTTTTTAGGACTTATTTTACTAAATTTATGTTTACCTATTAATTTTCCAACTATATATGCAAATACATCTGTTCCCCAGCTTGCTGTAAATATAAACCATATTAAGTACTGACCATTTTCAAAACCTCTTACTAATGGAACAAACATTAAGAAAAATACTATATAACATATTCCAAAGAAAGTTATAGATATATCAACAATATTAATTTGCATTTTACTTCTAAATACTTCTATAAATAGTAATACTATCATCAAAAAGAAGAAGAGACTTACATAATCAATCATAGATATAGCCGGTAATATATCAGGTAGTATATGCATAAATGCAATAAATATTGAGGCAAAATAGCCTATCCATATTATAGGCTTTGCCTTACCTTCAAAACATTTTAGAAATTCATGTAATGCAATAGCTGCAATTATAGCAAAAGCAAAATCTACTACATAAACATTTCCAAATACTAATATTAATATTACGAGTGGCATTCCTAATAATGCCGATGTTATCCTACTTAAATTTATATTCATATTCTAAATTGTACCTTTCAAAAATTGTAAAAACTATAAGCTTATGAAACTTAATACCTATTTGCTTCCACCAAATCTTCTATTTCTTTTTTGATATTCTTTTATTGCCTCTATTAAATCATCTTCGCTAAATTCAGGCCAATGTTTTGTTGGGAAATAAAATTCTGAATACACAATTTGCCATGGTAAAAAGTTACTCGTTCTTATTTCTCCAGATGTTCTTATTAAAAAGTCTGGGTCTGGTAAGCCTTTAGTATATAAATTATTAGAAAAAACTTCTTCATTTATGTCTTCTACATTTAATTTTCCATTTTTAACATCTTCTGCTATTTGTTTTACAGCTCGTATAATTTCTGCTCTTCCGCCATAATTAAATGCTATGCTTAATTGTAAACCTGTATTATTTTTAGTTTTCTCTTCAACTTCTTTTATGTAATTTTGCAATTTTTTAGATAAAACAGATGTATCTCCAAAAACTGTAATCTTAACATTTTCTAAATCATCTGTATCTAATATTTCTTTTAAATATTTTTCTAGTAGAAATAATAACCCATTTACTTCTTCCTCAGTTCTTTTCCAATTTTCTGTTGAAAAAGCATATAAAGTTAAGTACTTTATTCCTAATTTATTTGCAAATTTCGTAATTCTCTTTACATTTTGTGATCCTTCCTTATGTCCCTCTTTAGGATCTAATCCATGTGCCCTTGCCCATCTTCTGTTCCCATCTAATATCATTGCTATATGTTTTGGTAAATTTTCATTATCTATATCATACATAACTTTATAACTCCTTACTAATTTTTTTATTTTTCTCTATCTTTTATATACATAGCTAATTCTTTTAAGAATTTTGCTTTTTCACCATATTTATGTATACTATCTATTGCTTCAAAAGTAATATTTTCTAATATATCTTCAGCTACTTCTAGCCCATACATTGATACATAAGTAGATTTATTTTTTTCTTTATCATTACCTACAGGTTTTCCCATAATCTTTTCATCACCGATTTCAGATAATATATCATCTTTTATTTGAAATGCTAAACCTATTTTTTTAGCATAAGTTGATACACTCTCAAAATCTTCTTTTGAAGCTTTTGCCATTATGGCTCCTATTTTTACGGCTGCTTCTATTAAAGCGCCTGTTTTATTTTCGTGTATATAATCTAACAATTCTATTGGTATTTCTTTATTTTCAGATTCTGTATCTATATATTCGCCAATTATCATTCTGTCAGTTGCATTTGTTAGTATTTGCATTGCTTTTACATCATTATTTACATTTTTACCCTCTTCTATCTTCTTACAAATATAACTACTAATATTATTATATGCACCATTTAACAATTTATCTCCAGCAAGTATAGCTGTCGCCTCGTTAAACGCTTTATGATTAGTTAATTTACCATGTCTCATGTCGTCATTATCTATTCCTGGCAAGTCATCATGTATTAAAGAAAAATTATGTATCATCTCCATTGAAATTACGTAAGGTAAGCACTTATCGTAATTGCAATTTTCATTTTTACAAAGCATTTTATATGTCGCAAGTATTAATATTGGTCTTATCCTCTTTCCACCTGCCATCAAACTATATTCTGTTGAAGCGTTTAAAACTTCTTCAGGACATTTCTCGTAATTTATACTTTCTTGTAATTTATCATTAACATATTTTTGGTACTCTTTTAACTCTTCTTTAAAATTCATTATTACTTTCCTTTCTTTTTTAACTTTAAGAAATTCAAGCTATATAGACATAACTTCTTTTTCTTTTTCATCAGTCATTTTATCTATTTCATCTATATATTTATCTGTTAATTTTTGAATCTCATTTTCAGAATTTCTCAATTCATCTTCAGTTATTTTAGAATCTTTTTGCATAGCTTTTGCTTCGTCCATTCCATCTCTTCTTATAGCTCTTACACTAACTTTAGCATCTTCAGATAATTTTTTCACTTCTTTTACTATCTCTTTTCTTCTTTCTTCATTTAATTCTGGGAAATTTAATCTAATAACTTTTCCATCATTATTTGGATTTATACCAATTTCTGCTTTTAATATTTCTTTTTCAATTTCTTTTAATAAAGAAGCCTCCCAAGGTTGTATTACGATTAACCTTGCTTCTGGCACAGATATACCGGCTACTTGATTAATAGGTGTTGGTACACCATAATAATTTACTTTTATTTTATTTAATATAGCTGGATTAGCACGCCCTGCTCTTATTTCAGCTAAATTTTCTGCAAACACACTTATTGTTTTTTGCATTCTTTCTTCTATATTTTTAAAATCCATTTTAAATCCTCCTAAATTATTTTTCATATATCATATCATTTTTTTGGAAATATTACAATATTTATTAAGAATTTTTTAATTTTTTATTAAATTCATACTTCTTATTATAAAATATTTTATAGTACTTATATATTAATATTTTGCAATCAAAGACCCGGATTGTTAAGCCCTAGCTATGTTTTTGATAAAAAATATTAATATATAAGTGCTATAATATTTATTTAACTATGTATTATAACTTTCCACATCTATTTTACTATAAATATAGAAAAATAGCAAGATTAAATCTTGCTATTTTTAAATTATTAGTAATTACTCAAAATATACTTGCTAAAAGCTTGATATATAGCTATTTTTAGTCAAAACATAGCTTGGGTGACACAATCCGGGTCTTGACTTGCAAATAGCTATATATCAAGCTTTCATTTAAATACCTGTTAAATTGTTACAATTATTATTCCACTATAGTTCCTATATTTTCACCTTCGATTATTTTCACCATATTTTCAGGTTCATCTATTCCAAATACAACTAATGGTATATTATTGTCTCTACATAGTGATGTAGCTGTTGAGTCCATTACTTTTAAGTCTTTGTTCAATATATCTAAATATGTTATTTTATCATATTTTTCAGCTGTTTTATCTTTTTTAGGGTCTGCTGAGTATACACCATCTATTGTTTTTGCTAATAGTATTACTTCTGCCCCTATTTCTGCAGCTCTCAGTGCTGCTGCAGTATCTGTGGTAAAGAAAGGATTTCCTGTTCCTGCTCCAAATATAACTACTCTATTTTTTTCTAAATGTCTTATCGCTTTTCTTTTTATATATGGTTCTGCAATTTCTCTCATTTCTATTGCAGTTTGAACTCGTGTTTGAACACCTTTAGCTTCAAGAGCTTCTTGTAATGCTAATGCATTTATAGTAGTGGCTAGCATTCCCATATAATCTGAAGTTGTTCTTTCCATCGTATAGCCGTCTCTACCTCTCCAGAAATTTCCGCCTCCTACTACTATTGCTACTCTTACATCTTTTTCATGTAATTTTTTTATAGCTTCACATATATTTGAGACTGTTGCAGGGTCTATTCCTGTTTTTTTGTCTCCTGCTAAGGCTTCTCCACTTAATTTTAATAATATTTTTTTATATTTTACCATATTTTTATCCTTTCTTAATTATTTTTAATAAGTTTTTAAATATAATTTTTTTGAGTTAATTATCAAATAAAATATTCGTTAAATTTCTAAAATATTTTTTACGGCACCCTTCCAAGGTAAACTTGAACACTTTCCGTAAAAAATATTAAGAAATTTTAACTCTATTTTATTATGAATAATATAACTCTGCAAAAATTATATTTAAAAACTTATGCTAAATTATTAACAATATTTCTATTTTTTAAAATTTTTTCAGCATTTAAGTACATTAATTCTTCTAAATATTCTGCAGATGTTACTTTTCCAAGTTTTTTTATTATTTCTGGTAAGTACGTATATATAGTTTGTTCATGATGTACGTCACTAGCTAAGTAATCTATTTTTTCTTTTTTCAATAATTTTTTTACTGTTTTTTGAGCTCCTTTACCGTAATACCCTATTATAGATGCGTAATTTGATTGTATTTTTGCTCCCATTTCTATAAATTTATCTACTAAATCTATATCGTTTTGAACAAATTTATATCTTTCTACATGTGCTATTATAGGGTGGTATCCTAATTCGATTAATTTTAAGATTTCATTTTCTAAATATAATTGATGCACTTCAAATGATGTTTCTAGTAATATATATTTTGAATCTGCTAATGTAAAATATTTATCTAGTTCTTTATCCATTTCTGGAAAGATATATACTTCATTACCATAATATAAGTTTATGTCTAAGTATTCTCTTTCTATAACATTTACTAATTCTTTATATTTTTCTAATAATAGAGATTTACTATTTTCAAATACAGTTTTATAATGATGAGGAGTTAAAATTATATCTGTAACTCCTGCTTTTCTGGCTTCTTTTAATATATTTATAGTTTCTTCTATACTTTTAGAGCCATCATCTACATTATTCATTATATGAGTATGTATATCAAATATTTTCACATTTCCTGATTTATTCATGTTACAAATTATTCCTTTCAAAATAATATGATATTTTCTAATCTCTCATTCTTTTATTTGGTTTTGATAAAGAATTTTCATGATAATATGAACTGTATCCATAAGATTTTCTAGTATATGGTACTTTATTAAATACTATACCTACTATATTTCCACCTGCTTTTTTTAAGTCTTTTATCATCTTTTTCAAATCTTCTGCTTTTCTTCTTCCTTGCTCTAGCACTATAACTATACCATCTACTTTACTTGCTAAAAGACTTGCATCAGCTACTGCTGTCACTGGTGGTGCGTCTATTATAACTCTATCTGCTACATCTTGCATTTCATTTATTAAATACACCATTTTTTTGCTTAATAATAATTCTGTTGGGTTAGAAGGGCAATTTCCTGTTGGTATTATTTTTAAGTTTGCCATTGCTGTTCCTTTTACGTAATCTACTAATTGAATATTTTCTCCTTCTTTTCTTTTACCAGATAAAATATCAACTAGACCAGGTCTTATTGATGTTTGAAAAATATCGTGTTGTCTACCTCTTCTCATATCAGTATCTAATAAAATTACATTATCATTTTTTTGTGCAAAAGACACAGCAAGATTTGCAGAAACCCAGCTTTTACCTTCTCCACTCTCAAAACTTGTTACTAATATTGTCTTTATTTCTTGATTTGATCTTGTTTTGCTAAATAATATATTTGTTCTTAAACTTCTAAAAGTTTCTGCTATTGCTGAATTAGGTTGTTCAAAAGTAATTAATTCACTATTCATTATCTTAAGCTGCCTCCCTTCTTAGTATTCATTTTTGAAATTTCTGCCAATACTGGGATATTTGTTACTTTCTCAATATCTGAAACTGTTTTAATTTTTACATTTAACATTTCCATTACTAATATGTACATTGCAACTAATACAAAGCCAATAAAAACAAATATTACAATATCTTTAACGTGATTTACATTAACTGGATTTGTATTTACAGCAGGTTGGTCTACTACATATACATTGTTTATATTATATGCTTCATTTATTTTTTCTGTAAAAGCAACTAATAATTCACTTGCTATTGCTTGAGCTAAATTAGGATCTTCGTTTCTAACAGTTATTTTTATAATAGCTGTATCATCTACTGCTGAAACTGTTATATTATTCATTATGTCAGCTTCTGTTAAATTTTCAGTTCCGCTTACTTCTGAATTTTCTTTTAATTTTGTTAATACATCAGTTGCTACTGTTTTAGTCTTTATTAATTCACCATATGTAGAAATTAAGCTTTTATTTAAAGTTAAATCAGTTTGTGTTATAGTTTGATCTGTAGTAGATGTATCTATAGGCGCTCCTGTTGTTGGATCTACTGGTGTCTCTGCGTTTCTACCTAATAATACTTGCGAATATGATTCGTACATTGGTGTTACAAAGAAAAATGAGTACACTACTCCTATAATGAAAAAGACTAATACTACAATGCCTATTATTATCTTCTTTTCCCAAAAGGCAACTAATAATTCTTTTAAATCTAATTCTTCCACATAAATTCTCCTTTAAATTTTTTAACTAACATCAAATATTATACATTAATTTTGAATTTTTTTCAATAGTTTTGAGAGTGAATTTTTTCAAATCATTAAATATTTATAATAAGAAAATAATACTTTCGTCCACTTGCGTTTGCATTCGTCCAGTTTTTATTTGAATTATTTTCTCTGCATAATAAAAAACGTTGAAATATCAACGTTTTTCAATTTTAATATTCGTCCACTTGCGTTTGTTTTCGTCCAGTTTTATGTTTGTTTATTCTTTATATATCTTTTGTAATAGTGCTTCTTCTAATGTTTTTGAAAAATTAATTTTTAAGCTTTCTGCTTTTGTATTTATCCATCTAGGAATATTTACAGTCTTTTTTACCAATTCTTTTCCCCATTTTTCTGCGTACATATTTATATCTACTGCTATATATGTTTTAAATTTAGAAACATAATCCCAATCTTGTATATCTAAAGATTTTTCTAATTCTTCAAATGATACATCTTCAATTTTACTTGCTTGTGGTATTTGTTTACCATCTTCCATTTCATCTAATACTAAACCTGCAATTAAGTCCTCTGCCATTGACATAGCTTCTTCTAACGTACTACCACAAGTAGAAGCACTTGTATCTAACGCTTTTTGTAAATCTGGGACAAAAACAGAATATCCTCCTTCTTTTTCTTCATAAAATAATACAGGATAAATAACTTTCATTATTAGACCTCCTATCCATTTACAAGCAAGGGTTTATTTCAACCCTGCTTGTTTTAAAATCAAGAATTTTTACATATGAAACTCTTTATACCATTCAGCAAATTTTCTTAATCCTTCTCTTAATGATGTAGTTGGTTTAAAGCCAAAATCTCTTTCCAAAGGTGTAGTATCTGCGTATGTTATAGGCACATCTCCCGGTTGCATTGGCACCAATTCTTTATGCGCTTCAAAGTCGTAATCTTTTGGTAATACTCCTGCTCTTATTAATTCTTCTTGAAGAATATTAACAAATTCTAATAAGTTTTCAGGTTGATTATTGCCTATATTATATATAGCATATGGTGCTATTGGTAATCCATCTTCTCCTTTTTTTCTTTCAGGAGCTTTTTTCATTACTCTTACTATACCTTCTACTATATCATCTATATATGTGAAATCTCTTTTACAATTTCCATAATTAAATATTTGTATTTTTTCGCCTTTTATTAATTTATTTGTAAATCCAAAATATGCCATATCTGGTCTTCCTGCTGGTCCGTATACTGTAAAAAATCTTAATCCAGTTGAAGGTATATCGTATAATTTTGAATATGCGTGTGCCATTAATTCGTCTGATTTTTTTGTTGCTGCATATAAGCTAACTGGGTTATCTACTTTATCATCTGTTGAATATGGCACTTTTTTATTTGTACCATATACTGATGAACTTGAAGCATATACTAAATGTTCTACTGGATAATGCCTACAACCTTCTAAAATATTGAAAAATCCTATTAAGTTTGATTCTACATATGCATCTGGATTTATAATTGAATATCTAACACCTGCTTGAGCTGCTAAATTAACTACTATTTGAGGTTTATGTTCTTCAAATATTTTCATTATTAATTCTTTATCGGCTATATTTCCTTTTACAAATGTATAGTTTGGAAATTCTTGTAATTCTTTAAGTCTTGCTTCCTTTATTTTTACGTCGTAATAGTCATTCATATTGTCTATTCCTACTACTTTTATGTCTTCATTTTCTTTTAACAATCTTTTACATAGATTTGAACCTATGAAGCCTGAGGCTCCTGTGATAAAGTATGTTTTCATTTGATTACTCCTTTTTTTATAAATTTTTATATAATAATTATTTTATTCATATTTTTACTATCAAAAATATGAATAAATAATATTATAATCGTAAAATATTTTTAATCTCTTGCGTATAAGTCTCTTGTGTAAATTTTATTCTTCACTTTATTAATATTATCGTCTATACGATTTACTAATATTACATCTGCCATATCTTTAAATTCATCAAAATCTTTTACTACAGTACAATCATTATACGTTGATTTATCTAATGTTGGTTCATATATTAATACTCTAATATCTTCTTTTATTAAACCTTTTATAATATCACTGATTGCACTTGCTCTGAAATTATCTGAACCAGCTTTCATAGTTAATCTATAAATTCCAACTGTTTTTGGATTACTTTTTTTAATCATATTTACAATATGTTTTTTTCTTGTATTATTAGATTTTACAATAGCTTCAATTAAATTTTGTGGTACATTATTGTAATTTGCTAATAACTGTTTCGTGTCTTTAGGCAAACAGTACCCTCCATATCCAAAAGACGGATTATTATAATAATCTCCTATTCTAGAATCTAAACATACCCCTTCTATAATATCTTGAGTATTTAAGTCTTTTAATTCTGCGTATGTATCTAGTTCATTAAAATATGAAACTCTTAATGCTAAATATGTATTTGCAAATAATTTAACAGCTTCAGCTTCTGTAGAGCCCATATATTTTACAATTACATCTTCTCTTAAAGCAACTTCTTTTAAAATATTAGCAAATTCTTCTGCTCTTTTGCTCTTTTCTCCTACTATAATTCTTGAAGGATATAAATTATCATATAATGCTCGTCCTTCTCTTAAAAATTCAGGAGAAAACATAATGTTATCTATATTATATTTCTTTTTCGCCATTTCTGTAAAACCTACTGGTATTGTAGATTTTATTACCATTGTTGTATCAATGTTCATTTCCTTTACTTTTTGTATAATATCTTCAACACTAGAAGTATCAAAGTAATTTAAGTTTTCATCATAATTTGTTGGTGTGCTAATTATAATGAATTTTGCATCTTTGAAAGCTTCTTTATAGTCTAAAGTGGCTTTTAAGTTTAATTCTTTCGTTTTGAAGTATTCTTCTATTTTTTCGTCTTTTATTGGTGATATTCTTTTATTTATCATCTCCACTTTTTCTGGTATTATGTCTAATGCATATACCTCGTTTTTTTGACTTAATAATGTGGCTAGTGATAAGCCTACGTATCCTGTTCCTGCTATTGCTATTTTCATGGGTACAACTCCTTTTATAATTTAATTATTATTTATTTTATTATCTACTTTTTCTTTATAAATTTACTTTCAATTTTTAATAGTGGCTTTTTTATAATATCTTTTTCAGATTCATTCATACTAAAATTCCATACAACAAAAATATATACTAATGAATATAATACTACTTGTATTAGGAAGTCCAAAACAGTACTTATTGGCCATATTTTATGTAAAAATATTCCTATTAAAACTACAAATACCATTGGTATAGACATTTTTAAAATTTCTTTCCAAAATCTAGGAATATCTATTCCTACACCTTTCCAATAATATAAATTTACTAAAAGACCTTGACCTAATAAAAGAGAAACACAAGTTCCTATAGCAGCTCCAATTCCCCCATATAATTTTGCTAAAGGTATACTTATTAATATATTTAAAACAGCTACACCTATTAAAATCATTGTTCTATATTTAAATTTATTTTTTGCCTGTAAAATACTTATGCCAACATTTTGAATTAAATCTATTGTAACTGGTATCATTAATATACATGCTATGTAATATGATAATGTGTAATCTTTTCCTACCCAAATTATTTCTATAAAAGCTTTTCCAAAAAAAACAAAACCTGTTATTACCAGAGCTAATAATAAATATTGTATTCTTCCTGTTTTTATAAATATATTAGTAAATTCTTCATCACTTGCATTATTTGCCTCCATTTTAGAGACTCTAGGAAGTAACACACCACTAATAGCTGTAGAAAAAGTTAAATACAAATAATTTAATTGTGCAGCTGCTGCATATATAGCTACTGCAGTGGTTCCTGCAAACATTCCCAAAATCAGTTTATCAACAGACCAATTTACTTTATCTACTATAGACATCAGACAAACAAATATTGAATAAGATATAATTTCTTTAAGCAATGGTATATTTATTTTTCCAAACTTAAATTTAACCTTTAATTTTTTCACACAATATATAACATTGCACAATATAGATATAATATTTATTAAAGTTATAACCGCTACTAATGTTATTGATTTTGCTCCCAAAAGTAACAACGGTAACATTAAAATTGGTTGCAATATGATTTTTAATATATTAATGCATTTAGCGAATATAAATCTCTCATTTGCGTTAATAATTGATGAAAATATACTAAATGAAAAAGTTAGCATTAAATTTACGCTTAACATTAACATTAATATTTTAGCTTTCGATAATTCTTCAGCTGTTAATGAATTTGCAAACATATTATCAACATTAAAATATAATATAAGTCCAGCTATAAATGCAACTATAGCTATTACAAAATATATTATAAAAAACATTCCATGTAACTTCTGTGCTTTTTCTGTTTCACCTCTTGCTATATATTTAGATGTATATACTGTAATTGCATTTCCAAATCCCAAATCAAATACGGTTAAATATAAAATTACCGATGAAACTAAAGAATATAAACCATATTCGCTTTGTCCTAACGTTCTTATTAGTATTGGTGTGTATACCAAGCCTACAATACTGTTTAATACTATAATAACATATGATAAAATTACTCCTATTTTAATTTGACTTATTTTCACTAACAATTCTACTCCTCAATCTACTTTTTATATCATTTAATTTAAAATAATAACTATATAACTTAAATTAAATTTAACTTATTATGTTATATTTGTTCCAAAGTACATATTATTTATTAATAAGTTATATCTTTTAATACTTATATTATTTTGAATTTTCTCAATATATTTCTTAATATATATTCGTTATGTATAACAACTTTCCCATATAAATTAATTTTCCATATTTTTCTATCATAAATTGCTTTCATTGTAAATTTTTTATTATAATTTATATTCATTATATTCTTTCTCTCTAAATTTCTATTTATTCTATTTAATATATCATTATTTACTACAAAATTTAATATATTATCTATTTGTTTGTTTTCTAGCTTAAATGCCCTATATATAAATAAAGTTTTCGCAGTTATTTCTTTTAAAATTCTTAATGAAATTTTTTCTCTTATTTCATCATTATCTAATTCCCAAACCTTAATATATTCATATAGTTTTCCATAAACTAAAATTATATCTTCTATATGCTTTTGTATTTTTTCATAATTAACAGTTCTCGTTTCACTTTTAAAATTAATTCTATAATAGTACAAATTATCATTTATTAAAAGAATATTTTTAGATTTTGTATATAATTCTAAATTATAATTTAAATCTTCTGCGAGGTTTATATTGGTTTCTGTTACTATTTCTATAGCTAATGACTTTCTTATTAATTGTCCCCACATATTATTTAAACTATACCCATCAAGTATTTTTTTATATATAGTATTTTTATATTCTTTCTTATCTATAAACATATTTTCTTTAATAAACTCAAATGGAATATTTTTATTCTCTTTTGCCAAATAATAAGAAGCTTTTACAATATCACAATCATACTTTTTCTGATTTTTCAAAAGTATTGCACACATTTCTGTATCTATCCAATCGTCAGCATCAACAAACATTATAAATTCTCCACTAGCAATTCTAACTCCCTCTAATCTAGTATACATAACTCCTTTATTTTCTCTATTTATTAAAATTATTCTATCATCTGATTTAACGAATTTATTAACCATTTCTATACTATTATCTTTACTTCCGTCTATTATAATTATTATTTCTATGTTTCTATATGATTGATTAACAACAGATTCAAGACATTTTTCAATATATTTTTCAACATTATATACTGGTATTATTATACTTATTTTTTTATCCATTATTTTTCTACCTTTCTATTTTCAAGTCCTCTATACTAATATAATTATACGGAAAGATTTCCGAATTTCCAACTACATAATATGTATTTATAAACTGAATTCCAACAATTATTACAAATATAAATACTAAAAACTTTCTAAACATTTTGTCAGTGAATATTTCTAAGGCTTTTGGAATTAATAATATTTGTATAATACTGAAATATAAAGAAAATCTATTCAAATATATATTCAAATATCCTAAATAAGCTAATATTATGCTAATCAAGTATAGAACAATATAAAAACTATAATCATTTTCTAATTTATTAGTATTTTTATAAAAAAATAAAGAAATTATTAATACTGGAAGATTTAACAATAAAACTCCTAGCCCAAAACCCGACGAATTATTTGAAGAGTTTACATATCCCAAAAATTTTTCAAATAAAGCTATATTACTAGGAAAAATAAATAATCCAAAATAAATAATAATAACAAATAACATGTAAAAAATAATTAATATAATATTTCTAAGTTTATTTTTCTTTATTTTATTATAGATAATCAAAGCTGGTAAAACTATCAAAGCCGATATATGTACACAAGCTGCTATTATACATAAAATATACGCCTTTTTAATATCTGTTTTTAAAAGACTATATGCATATAAAATTATTGAAATAGCTAATGCCTGCCTCATTATGTTTATTGCATATGGAAAGAATAAACATAAATACATAAATGTCATTAAAAATGTATTTTTTGAATCAAATCGTAATATCGCTTTAAAAGCAATCGTAATAGTTAATACCGCATAGACGATAATAAATAAATACTTATTATCATATATACTATAAATTACTTTAGAAATAATTATATTTAAAATTTCACTACTTGTATTTAACGCTTCAGAAAATGGCAGTTCTTTATATCTTTCATACATTAACAAATAATTTTGATAATCTGTACCAACATAATATCTCATTCCTAATATTATTATCGGTGTTAGTATAGAAATAAAAAACAATATATTTTTTATCAATTTACTTTTTTTATATTTTTGACATAAAGATAACATAAAAGCCGTTATAAAAAATGTCACACCATACAAGATCAAAGATTGCTCATTACTCATGATTTCTCCTTACTTAAATATATTTTTTCTAATTGTTTAGCTATTGACTCTGATGAAAAACCTTTTTCATCTAATATTTTAGAAATTTCTTCAATATTATATTTTTTGTTTATTACATTAATAATATTTTCATACCAACTCTCCATTGTTGCATCTAAAGGAACAAACTTAACCATTCCATCAACAATTTCAACTTCTTTAGATATTTTGTCAGAAACTACACAAGGTTTGCCAGATGCTAAAGCTTCTACTATAGCTACTGGGAATCCTTCATATAAAGAAGGCATAACAAACACATCAAAAGTTTTCATTACGTTATATACATCATCTCTTAAACCTGTAAATACAAAAAAATCTTCTAATTTTTGCCTTTTTACTTCTTCCATTACATTTTTTCTTAACTCACCATCACCAACAAGTATAATTTTAAATTTCACTTTTTTTTCTCTCATATAATTGGCTAAATTTATAAAAAATTTATGATTTTTCACCTCTGCAAATCTACCAACATGACCTATATTAATTTCATCATCACAAATATTAAAATCTTTTTTTAGTAATTTTATTTTTTCTTGATTTATTTCCTTATATTTTTGCAAATCAATACCATTATTTAATACCAATACATTTTCTATATTTTGTCCATATAAAAACTTAGCCGCCAATTCCCCACATGATATTTTATTAGTTGTAAATATTTTAATTAATATTTTCATCATAGTAATGTAAATTTTTCTTTTTAGGCTTTGTTTTTTAGGATCAAAAGTACTATGTGAATGTGAAATTCTAATTTTTACTCCAGCTAACCACGCAACAAAACATACTATTCCGCTATGTAATGAAGTATGGCAATGAACAGCAGCAAATGGGCCATTTTTTTTGATAACTTTTTTTATTTCTGCAATATGTTTAAATACAGATACTTTTTTTGGTGAAGAAATTCTATAAATTTTTCCTCCTAATTTTGAAATTTCATCATCATATGCACCTTTATTTGCATCCATGCACAAAAAATCAAACTGAATTTTTGTTCTATCAATTTTTCTATAAATATTCATCATCAAAGTTTCGGCACCACCTGGATTCATAATTCTAAATACGTGTAAAACTCTAACCATTACAAATTCTCCTTTAAAAATTTTTTATAAAAATCATTTCTTTTACTATTTAATACATCTTTTGAATATTTTTTCGATTTTTCAAGATTTATTTTTGCTTGCTCTATTCTTAATTCTTCATCGAAATTTTTTAATACTATTATAAGCTCTTTATAATTTCCTTTTTTAAATATACTGTTTTGTTGCAATAATTCAGGTATTCCACCAGCATTGCTTCCTATGCAAGGGCAAGCTCTACTCATAGCTTCTATTAAAGCTCTTGGCATTCCCTCCGTCTTACTTGATTGAATATATATATCTATGCTATCTAACCAGTCAAAAACCTCATCATGAGACTTAGGACCTAAAAATTTAACATTATCTTTCACACCCAATTTTACTGCTAAATTTTCGAGTCGTTCTTTATTTCCAGCACCAACTAATTGATATTCATAATTATATCCTTCTTTTTTTAATTTTGCAATAGCCCTAATGACATATTCCTGACCTTTATATTTTACGTCAATTGCGCCTAAAGTTCCTAATATAATTTTATTATTTTCTTTATCTTTCTTTATTCTCTTTATTCTTTTTTCTAATATTTCTTCATTAATTTCTTGCAATTCGACATCAGAGCATCCAACACTTTCTCCTAATGTAGGATACCTTCTTTGTAAAAATTCATTGGTAACATATATAACATATTTAGCATTTTTTATAACATCTCTTGTCATTATAAAAGAATATGGGGCTAAAATTTTTCCTAATGCACTATAATTCCATAATGAATCCCACACACAGCCGTACCACTTCAACTAAAACTTTTTTATTTTGCTTAACAGCTTCTTTATAAGCTATACTAGCAAGTCTAGATGGTTCTCTTACAATAACCAAATCTACTTTATCTATAATATTTTTTACTTGCTCTTTTATACTTTTTCTATTTTTTAAAAGATCAATAGAATTATTAAATTTTTCAATAGGAATAATAGATACGTTTTTGCCACTAGTCTTCTTATATTTTTTTACTTCACTTTGCATAATATTAACAGATCTAGTGCAAACTAATAATTGATCTGCTAATTCAAAATATTTTTTTAAAGTGTTATATGATAAACCGCCTGTTGAAAAATATTCTTCACCACATTTTCTTAATTTATGACTATGAAAAAAAGCTGCTTTCATTATTAAATCCTCCAAATATTTATATCTTTTTTATTAATTTTGCTGGAATTCCACCAACAATAGTATTGGCCTCAACGTTTTTATTAACAACAGCTCCAGCCGCAACTATACTTCTAGACTCAATATTAACTCCAGCTAAAATACGTACTCCCGCACCGATCCAAACATCATTACATATCTTTATTTTTTCAAATACACTTTCGTTATACTTTATTGGTTTATTTTTGTCCTGCCATGTGTGATTAAAAGATATTAAAGAAGTTTGATGTGCTATTGAAACATTATCTCCTATTTCTATTTTCCCAGTGGCATCTATATAACAGTCTTTATGAATACTAACATTTTCTCCTATTATAATATTTTCAAAACTAATAATTTCTACATTAGAACCAATAAATACATTATCTGATACTTTTTTTGCTAAAGATTTTAAAATTATATATCTACAAGCTATTGCATACTTTCTATTTGACTTTTGAAAGGTGTGCCATAAACATATTCGTACACTTCTAGGAAACACTCTTATACATCTAACAATAAAATTAATTATTTTCTTATTTTTCTTAAATTTTTCTTTTCCAGAAGATTTTTTTAAATTATTATCTTTTTCTTGGTTATAATCTTCAGAATATATATTACCTTCTTTACACTCCATATTCCTACCTATCTTTCTTTATATAAATTATTTTACTTCTGTTTCTCTTTTCTGTATTATTACAGAACCAGACGGATATTCTCCTTTAATAACGGAACCTGCTCCTATAACACAATTATCACCTATTTTAGTACCCTTTAAAATAATTGTATTCGCCCCTATCCATACATTTTTTCCTATTTCAATAGGTTCTGTATTAAATTGATTAGATATAACGCCATTTTCTTTATTAAATTTATGGTCATGGTCATAAATGTAAACTGATGGCCCAAATTCTGTTCCTGAACCTATAGTAATATCATCATGACAAACAATTATACAATTATAGTTTATTTTTACATTATCTTCTATATTACATTTTGCTCCTTTACGGATCTTAATCTTCGAACCACTATGAACTCTAACACTTTTTCCTAAAAGCAATCTTGCTTTTTTTCCAATTTCAATCACTACATTAGGAGAAAAACGTTCTATTAATTTATATGAAAAATTATTCCAATGAAATAATTTGATAAAGAAAAATTTAATAAAAGAAAATATCACACTTATTAAATTTCCAAACATTCGTCTCATAAATTAATTTCCTCCATATACGCATTTACAACTATATTTCTGTCAAATTCTTTCTCAACCTTTCTTCTGCCTTTTAGTCCCATTTCACGTTGTTCTTCATAAGATAAATTTAAAAATCTTTCTATTTTTTCAACTAAACTATCTACAGACTTTACTTCAACCAAATATCCATTTTCTCCGTTATCTATAGTTTCTTTACAACCAGGTATATTACTTGCAATTATAGGTCTACCAGTGGCTGCAGCTTCTAATAATACATTAGCTAATCCTTCAAAATATGAAGGTAAAATTAAGCAATTACTTTCTACCATATATTTTCTCACATCTGATTGAAAACCTTTATATTTTACTATATCTTTTTTTACATATTCCTCAATTTTTTCTTTGTATTTATCTTCATCGTAGCTTCCTAATATAACAAATTCTGTACTATTATATTTTCCTTTAATAGTTCTAGCGGCTTCTAAAAATTCTTCAATTCCTTTAGTCTTCATAATCCTTCCTACAAATAAAAATTTAGTAACATCATTTTTAGGATATTCTTCTAAAGGAAATCTCGTTAAATTTACTCCTGAGCCTGGAATTAACCTATAATTATCCTTAACAATTTTATAATTCTTAAATATATTCATATTAGTTTCATTTTGAAAAAATATACATTTTGTCTTTTTCATAGCTATTTTATACATAAAAATTAATATTTTTTTTAATAAACCACCATTTTCTACAGCTGTTCCTAGACCTGTTATATTTGCAAGTTGACTAACTTTTTTTAATCTACATGCTATTCCTCCATATATATTAGGTTTTATTGTGTAGGTTAAAACTACATCTGGCTTAACTTCTTTTAATATACGCATATATGTCATAAGAAGTTTAAAATCTTTTAAAAAATTTATTCCTCTTCTGTCAACAGGAGTTTTTATAACTTCACAACTTAGATTTTCTATATCTTTAACCTGTTCAGCATCTGGAACAGAAACAATAACTTTACTATTTAAAGTCAATTCTTTCAATAATTCTTGCCTGAAATTATATAATCCTTTAGCACTATTGGAAATAACTAATATTTTCTTCATATACTATTCCTTTCAAATTTATTATATCTTTCAGCATGCTAATATTTTCTTGGGTAGTTTCTTGTGTAGTAATTTTATTTTATGTCTTTCATAATCATAACTTCATTATATTTCATCATATAAACATTATCATCATAATTACCTATTTGTTCTTCATTCTCTATACCGTTAATATTATTAATAATCATTTTAGGTACATTAACACCTGCCTCGTAAGCATGAGGATACCCCCCACCAAACCTAGGATTTACTTCAGAAATATAATATTCATTATTTATCCTAAAAATGTCTATATCAATAATACCTTTAAAGCCAGCTTTATTTACAAAGTTTTTAATAAAGTTAAATAATTTTTCATCTTTAAAAGATACAGATTTATCTGTTTCTCCTGCTCTCATTTTTAATTTTTCTTTTGTGAAAATTGATACAACTTTATTAGAAATCATATCTATATAAACATCTGCTCCAATTTCTTGTCCACCCATAAATTCTTGTATTATTAAATTGTCATATTTTTTCATTATAAATTCTAATTCTTCTTTATCGTTTATTTTAGTTATATTAATACTAGCACTTCCTTTAACTGGTTTTACAAAAACAGGAAATGTAATTAATTTTTTATTAAAATCTTCTAAAAAGTCGTCTAAAGATATATATGTTTTCGGAGTTTTAATATTATTCTTTTCTAAAAATTTAAACATTTCATATTTATTAAAACTTAATTCAACAGCTTCATAATCAGAAATAATTGGCTTTACTCCAATTTCATGAAATCTATCAATATTTTTTGCAATTAAACTTAATTCTGGGTCTATTAATGCAAATAAAGTATCTACTTTTTCATTTTTACATATTTCTATTACTTCATCTATATAACTAGGTGAATCTATTCTTGATACTTTGTAAAACTTATCAGCTTCATATACTGCTGGTGCTAATTCTGAACAGTCTGTAGCTATAATTTTTCCATCATTTCCTAATTCTTTATTAAAATATTGAACTAATTTATTTCTTGTACCTGCACTTAGTATTAATATATTCATAATCATTTAATCTCCTTTAATTTATCAAAAAATATTGGTGTTCCTCCAGTATGAATAAATAAAATATTCTTATTTTCTATTTTATTTTCCTTTATATATTCTTTCATTCCCCAAAAAGCTTTTCCAGTATATGTTGTATCTAAAGGAATACCATAATTTAACAAGACATCTTTTATAGTATTTAATATGTCTTCATTATATTTTCCATATCCACCAGCAACATATTTATCAATAAAATTAATATCTTCCAATTTTATATTATTTTTTATTTTATGTTCTTCCATATATGATTTTACACTATCATATATAATTTTACTACATCTATCTTTATTTCTAGCCACGCTAATTCCAATTATATTTACATTTGAATTATTAATATGTTTCCCAACAATTAAACCTGCTTGAGTTGTTCCAGTACCTGATGCATGAAAAATATAATCAAATTTGATATTGTTCTTTTCTTCTAGTTCTATAATATCACTAAAGGCGTTAACGTATGCTTGCGTTCCTATATTTCCATGTCCTCCGCCTTCTATAAAATAAGTATTATACCCCTCTTCTTTTTTCTTGTTTATTACATTTTGAATAGTAACTTTTACGTCCTCTACTTTACATGTTGTAACTGTCGCACCAAAAAATTTAACTAAATAACTATTATTTGTATCTTTTTGTTCTTCATCAAGTGGTGAAATTATTTGACAATCCAAATTATATTTAGCACAATAATTAGATATTATTCTACAATGATTTGAAGCTTTGCTTCCATATGTTATTACACAGTTACACTTCTTTTTTAAAATATCTTTAAAAAATAATTCCGCCTTTCTAGCTTTATTGCCACCAAAACTAAAAGGAAGTAAATCATCTCTTAAAAAATATATACTATTCATTTCTTTCTAACTCCTTAATTATATTATTTATTTGATACAAACTATTTATTTGATAATAAAATTTATTATCTTTATATTTCTTTTCTAAATTTATTTTAGATTTCCTTAATAAATGAACAGGTATGATGCTTGCATTAAAAGCACCTTGCACATCTTTTTCAAATTTATCTCCAACATATATTACATTTTCAGGTTTTAATCCCATTTTCTTTAAGCAAAGTCGGAAACATTCTTTACTAGGTTTCCATTTGTCTTTTGTAAAATATTCTCCCGCAATTATAATAGGCTCAAAATACTTATTTAAATTTAATATATTAATTTTATTTTGTTGAGTTGCCTTACCACCATTAGTTATAATAGCAATTTTAAAATTATTATTAAAGATTACTTCCGTATCTTTAAATAATTTTAATTTTATATCAGCATTTCTATAATAAGTAATCATTTGATCTTTTATATTTATACTTAAGTTAAATTTGTTTATAACCTTATCAAACAAATCTTTTTCACCATCATGAAAATATTCTTTAATCATATATCTATACACATCGTTATTTAAATTTAATTTATCACATATATATCGATACGATTTTAGAAAATAATGTTTTTCACTATATAATGTATTATCTAAATCAAATAATATCGCCTTTATCATTATAAAAAACAGCCTCCCAGTATCTTTTGATTTCTACATTCCAATTAGGCTCTATGCTATCTACTTTTTCATTTTTTATAGCTTTTAGCATTAACAGTGGAAAATTAACTCCCGCAGCATAACTCATTATTTGGCTACCACAAAACCTAGGATTTAAATCTATTAACTTTATTTCATTATCCAAAACAATAAACTGTATATTTAAAAATCCCTCTAATTTAAATTTTTCCACAATTTCTTGGGCTGCTTTTATAACATCTTTATTATATATAACTTTGCCATCAATTACAATACCTGTTGACACTCTTGTTCTAATTCTTGATACTGTAGATATAATTTTGTTATTATATCTCATAATATCTACACTAAATTCTTCTCCATCTAATAATTCGCAAATCATAACTTCATTAAAATTTTGCCTATATATTTGCTTAATATCATCAATATAATAAAAATTATTACTATTTAATAAATTATTAAGATATTTTTCTTTATTTTTAGTAACTCTACAAAATCCTTTTCCACCATGTCCATTTACAGGTTTCAGACAAAAATTTTCTTCTTGTTTAAATTTGTTATCTATATCAAACATGAAATCTTCAAAATTATTACAAACCTCATATTTAGGAACATATTTTTCTAATCCCTTTTCTTTCATATCAACATATATATACTGTTTATTTAATAATCTTTTTAATTCATAATTTTTTACAACACAAATATCTTTTCCTATTTCTTTAGCCATTGCAGAAACACTTTCTAACTCTTCTTGCAATGTTGGTATTATACAGTCAATATTATTTTTTAATATAATTTCTTTCAATTGTTCTATATATGTATCCATTTCAAAATGCTTAACTACTTTGTATACTTCCTTGCACCATTTTTTACCTATTGATGTTTCTACTATATCTGTACCGTATAATTCTACATCATCATCATCTTTTAAACATCTTATCACTCCAACTGCTGTTGGCCCTGAAACTGCAGTTACCAAAACCTTCATACTTTCACCTACTTATACATAATTGTTTTTTCTTTATTTTCTTTTAAATTACTTAAATAAATATTTTCCTTTTTTAAAATGGTCTTAACTGTCAAGAAAATAATTTTAATATCTATTAAAAAAGTTATATTATTTACATATTCTATATCATACTCTATTCTTTTATCCCAAGGAAGGTTAGCTCTAACTTTAGCTTGAGCTAAACCAGTAATTCCCGGTCTTACTAAAAATCTCTTTTTTTGTTCTTCAGAATACTCTTCATACTTATGAGGATGATAAGTTACAGGTGGTCTAGGACCAATTAAACTCATATCCCCTTTTAATACATTTATTAATTGTGGCAATTCATCTAAACTAGTCTTTCTTAATATTTTACCTATTTTAGTAATTCTTGAATCGTTTTCTGAGCTTACCCTTAAGCCTTCTCCTATCTTTTCAGCATTTTCGACCATAGTTCTAAACTTTATAATTTTAAATACCTTTCCGTCTTTACCTAAACGTTCTTGTAAGAAAAAGACTTTTCCTTTAGATGTTACTTTAATTAATATAGCTATTATTAATATAATAGGGCTTAAAATTATTAAAGCAAATAAACTTATAACTATATCCAAAAACCTTTTAAAGAAATGTCTATACATGATATATCCCCCAATACATAATCATTCATACAATTCTATGCTAAATCTTATACAATGTTTTTCTCCTAAAACAATCCCTTTATAATTCCAATTATTCTATCCATATCTTCTGGAGTATTTTTAGTATCACTAGGTAAACAAACACCTCTATTAAATAAATCCTCAGACACGCTCATTTCGCCTTTACTAGATTTACCATCTTTAGTAAAGAAATCACAGCCATCAAAAACTGGTTGTAAATGCATTGGTTTCCAAACTGGTCTAGTTTCTATATTTTCTTTTTCTAAAGCTTCCATTATTTGAAGTGGTGTTACTTTTGAATTTTCTTTTAAAAGCATTACACTTAGCCAATGATTAGGTTTTGTATTGTCTAAATATGGTTGCATTTCTATGTCTTCGATATCTTTAAAAGCGTTTTTATATGTATTATATATATTTGTTTTTTGCTCAATTCTTTTATCTAGAACTTTTAATTGTCCTCTACCTATACCTGCTAAAATATTGCTCATTCTGTAATTATATCCAATTTCTTTATGCTCATAATGTCTTGCTTTTTCTCTACTTTGAGTTACCCAAAATCTAACTTTATTTATCATATCAGTATCATCTGAAACAAGCATTCCACCGCCACTTGTAGTTATAATTTTATTTCCATTAAATGAATATATGCCATATTTTCCAAATGTTCCTGTTTCTTTTCCATTATATGTTGAACCTAAACTTTCAGCAGCATCTTCTACTAATGGGACATCATGCTTATTACATATTTCTAAAATTTCATCTAATTTAGCAGGCGTGCCATATAAATGTACTAAAACAACTGCTTTTGGATTAGGATATACTTCAAATGCTTTTTCTAAAGCTTTTGGATCCATGTTCCAAGTTTCTCTTTCTGCATCTATAAAAACTGGTGTTGCATTTTGATATGTTATTGGGTTTGCACTAGCTGAAAAAGTTAAACTAGAACAAAATACTATATCGCCTTTTCCTACTCCTAATGCTTTTAATGCCATATGCATTGCAGCTGTTCCTGCAGATAAAGCAGCAGCATTTTTAGTATTTATCCCTACATATTCTGCAAGTTCTTCCTCAAACTTATTTACATTTTCTCCTAATGGAGCTATCCAATTAGTATCAAAAGCTTCTTTTACATAAGCTTGCTCGTATCCCTCATCAGACATATGTGGTGAGGCTAAAAAAATTCTTTTCTTATCCATTTTTAAACATATCCTTTCTTAATTTACAACTAATTTTTAACTGTTTTATTGAGCAACTAAATGTTCCTTCTTACTATTAGCCTTTTCAGGTTCTATAAAAGTAGGTACTACTTTATGCATTACTTCTTTTATTTCTTTATATGATGAATCTTCTTTATCTACTAGTTTTTGTAAACTTTCTAACTTTTCATCAATCTCTCCTACTGTTATATCATTAGGTTCTTCAATAAATATCTTTTCAAATTTCGTTTTTTCTAATTCATTTGAAGATATTAGCAATTCTTCATATAACTTTTCTCCAGGTCTTAAGCCTGTAATTTTTATAGGAATTTCTAATTCTGGTTCATAACCTGAAAGTTTTATTAAAGTTTTTGCTAAATCATATATTTTAACAGGTTTTCCCATATCTAACACAAAGATTTCTCCGCCTTTTGCCAATGCCATAGCTTGAATAACTAGAGAAACAGCCTCTGGTATTGTCATAAAATATCTTATAATATCTTTATGTGTTAATGTAACAGGTCCGCCTTCTTTAATTTGCTTTTTAAATAATGGTATTACTGAGCCATTACTTCCTAAAACATTTCCAAATCTAACGGCTGCATATTCAGTTTTACTTACCTTATCTTTAGCTTGTATCATAAGTTCACACATTCTCTTTGTTGCACCCATTATATTAGTTGGGTTAACTGCTTTATCAGTAGAAATTTGAATAAATCTTCTTACATTATATTCATCTGCAACATTTATTAAATTCCAAGTTCCAAATATATTATTTTTTATAGCCTCTAATGGACTCGCTTCCATTAAAGGAACGTGTTTATGTGCAGCAGCATTAAATATTAATGTAGGTTTATATTCTTTCATTATTTCTGCTAATCTTTTCTTATCTCTTATGCTTCCTATAATTGCTTTTATATTAGTATGTTCTTTTATAAGCTCCATTTGAATATCGTACAAAGTATTTTCATATATATCTAACATTACTAATAATTTAGGATTATATGTAATAATCTGTCTGCAAAGCTCTGAACCAATAGAACCACCAGCCCCCGTAACTAAAACAACTTCGCCTTTAATTAAAGGTTCTATCTTTGAATTATCTAATTTAATTGGGTCTCTACCTAGCAAATCTTCAATTTCTACATCTCTTAAATTTTCAGTTATATTCTTACCTTTTATAATATCTTCTACTCCAGGCAAAACTTTAACTTTCGCCTTAGTTTCTTGGCAAATATTTAAAATTTCTTTTTTATTTTTAGGATCTATATTAGAAATTGCAAAAAATATTTCTTCTACATTATATTCTCCACAAATCCTTACAATATCGTTTCTATCACCTAAAATTTTATTATTAGAAATTGAATAAGATTTTTTAAACTTATTATCGTCGATTAATCCAATAACCTTATATTGGTCTGATAAAGTTCTTTCTATAGTAGAAATGACTTCTCTAGCTGCAGAACCTGCTCCTATTATTAATAAATTTTTTCTATTTTCCTTTGCTTTAGAGCTACTTCTAACTGATGCAGTTGTTAAAATCATTCTTATAATAACTCTATACGCTATCATAAATATACTTATTAATAAAGCAGCTAAAAGATTAGTTCTTATGCCATGTAAAGGAATATACCCTGATAACAATGGCTGTAAAACTGAAATGAAACACGCTGTCCAAAATGCTACAAGAGCATATTTTATATAATCTTTTGCTGTCTCAAAACGTGTAATGTTATTATATAGATTAATTAGCTTCATTAACAATACATTAAAAAATACTGTTAAAATTATTGTGTATATAGTTCTAGTAAGTGCTTCTGAGCTTAAAAATAAAAAGCTTTGATTTTTAAAAAAATATGTAAAAAAATATGATACAATTATTATTATTATATCTATAAATAATAATATTAAATTTCTATATTTTTTTATATAATCATTCATTATTGATTCTACCCCTATTAAAATTTTTTCCAATAAATATTATACTATATATAGTTTCATTTTTCAAGATTTTTTGACAAAAAATGTAAATATGTAAAATTAATTATAGTTCAAAGGTCTTCGCAAATATTATGTTATATGCTTATTTCAAAAAATTATGTACAAATTTGCCTGAATGTGTTATAATGTAAAAAATCATTTAAAAACTTGGAGGAAAATCAGAATGGATAAATTAAAATCAGAAAAAATTACGTATATAAAAATTCTAGTGACTTTTTTAGTAGTAATAGCGCATTCAACTAGAATGTATACAGGATATGGAGCAATAAATGGATATGAAGTAAATGAAGTTTTAAAATTTATAACGGAATTTATATATGGATTTCATATGCCATTATTTATAGCTTTAAGTGGCTTCGTTTTTGCTATGTGTATTGATATGAATAAATATAAAGATAACAAAAAATTTATAATTAATAAAATCAAAAGACTATTGGTACCGTATTTTCTTTTTGGATTTTTATATGTTGCTCCAGTAATGGTTATACTAAATATAACAAATGATTCTTATTTTATGTATTGCTTAAAAGGAATTATTTTAGGGCAAAACTCTAGACATTTATGGTTTCTAACTACTCTATTTTTAATATTTATGTTATCTATATTTTTAAGACCAAGGAATTTAAAAAGTTCTTTATTGACTATTGGAATCTGTGGCATCTTACTTGTATTAAGTAAATTTGTGCACATTTCTATTATAAGTAATTTTTTTGGATATATAATATTTTTTTATATTGGCTATTTCTTATCAATGTTATATAGAATGTATGACAATAAAAAAGCAAAAATGGCTATTACTATTTCTCTAACAATAGTTTACTGTATTTGCTTTATGTTTGACATACCTGAAACGATTTTAAAACTAATAGGTGTTTTCTTTGGCTTCTTTATTTTACTATGTTTACCTATTGTAAAAAATAAATTATTTAATATTTTCAAAGAATATAGTATGGGAATATATTTATTTCATCCAATGATTATATATGTGTTATATTATTTATTAATAGATTTTAATTTTAACCCATATATACAAAGCATTACAATAGCAATTATAAGCATTATTATTTCTATGATATTCACTTACATATTAAAGAAATTAAATTTGAATTTTGTTCTTGGAGAAAAATAAAAGTAAATAAAAACTTGAAATATAAAGTATAATTTATCATAACAAACTTATATCTAATATCTAAGTAAGTAGCAAAAATGCTAGAGTTGGTAGCTCTAGTATTTTTGTTTATTAAATGCTTAATTTATTTTTACATATGCTAAAGTTATTATACATTAAATTTTTCACTTTGCCAACTCTTTCAAGATATACCTTATTATTTTATTACATACTTCTAGTATTTTATCTTGGTGGGTGTCTTGGTGGGTGTGGGTATCTTGGTCGGTACTTGGTCGGTACTTAGTCGGTTCTTAGTCGGTTCTTGGTCGGTCTTTTATTTTATCGCTTACTTTATCGCTTGTTTTATCGCTCGCTTTATCGCTTATTTTTTTCTCCAACAAATACTACATTGGTTTATATACAGAGAAGTACATGAGTGTTCTATTTTTCTGGCCATAAATTATCACCAACAGCTATAAAAGGTATTGCACCATATTTTCCATTAAGATATCCTTTTTGTATATTTTCTGTTTTTCTTACAGGGAAATCATCTAATGGATATAAATCTGTAGCCCCTTTCTTTTCATCTTTTTCCGTAAACCATATTTGGTCTCTTCTAAACAAATTTAAACTTAATAAATTAGTATCGTGTGTATTAAATATAATTTGTGCTCCATTTTTATTATATTTTTCACTATTAAATAGCTTTACTATATATTTAACTAAAAATGGATGTAAGCTTCGATCTAATTCGTCTACTATCAAGACTTTTCCATTTTTCAAAACATCTAATAAAACTGGATTTAATAAAAATATATTTTGCGTGCCTAAAGATTCTTCTGCAAAATCTAATTGAATATTTCTGATTTTTCCATTCTCATCTTCTATATTATGACTTGTTCTTACATTTATATTTTTAACACCTGTTGGGAAAAGCTTTCTTATTTCTGAAGGTAAAGATAATAATTGTTTTTCAGTCATTTCTATATTAGATACTATATAATCATTTATATTAATTTCAGTTTCATTTAAAATGTTTAGAGAAAATTCTTTTAGTTCACCATCTTTGTCATCGTTATATTGGTTAAATGAATATCCTTTTAATGCTTCGTAATCAAATATTACATTTATGCTTTTTGTAATATAATCAAAAACTGGTTTTGTTTTTTCGTAATTCCATGTTGTGGCAGTAGCTAAAAAAAGTTTATTTTCTAAATTCCTTTTTGAAATATCTTTTAATAACTTTTCTGCATTAGTAAAATGATATTGATTTACTTGAGTTCTTTCAAATATTTCTGTTTCTTTACCATTTGGATAATAGTATAAATATTCTTCATACACTTTACTAGAATCCGCTACAAAGCCATATACATATTTTATATTGTTTATAAGCATTATAAATTCAAATGCACTTGGTTTATTTATATAATTTTCA
This sequence comes from uncultured Clostridia bacterium, assembly GCA_944391575.1. GTDB lineage: Bacteria > Bacillota > Clostridia > TANB77 > CAG-508 > CALXUC01. Next base: position 42,424 of record CALXUC010000001.1, read on the forward strand.
TCAAATTTAAAAGGAACTACTGGTAATTTCGTACCCGGCTGCATATTATTCGAATTTTGCATTATCATTATAACTGTATTTATTGCTTTTATCAAGTTGCTCTTACCTGATGCATTAGCTCCATATATTACAGCGGATTTCAAATAGTTTTCATTTTTCCCTTGTATTAAATTTTCTGGTATTTCTTTATCGCAAGATGCTAGCATACTAAAAATTTTTTTCTCTTTTATAGACATAAAATTTTCAATACTAACTTGTACTAACATATATATCCTCCTATTATTAATTTACTATATTATACTATTATTATGTAGAAATGTAAAGCTTTTTATGATTATTTTATGTTTTTTGCATTTTTTATTCATTTTTAGGACTTTAATCTTTAATTTTTAAGATTAAAAGTCTTTTTTTGTTTAAATATAAAAAAGATTCTAAGTATACAAATCACTTGCTATAGAAAAATAACCCAGAACCAGTTAATGATTCTAGGCTAATTCTTAATGTTTTGAACTTTTTCTTTCTCCCAAAATTCCACTTAAAATTGATACAACAATACCTATTACAAAATACAAAATAGCTACATATAAATAAACATTCATATATTTTGATATAATATTACTTAACATAGTAGAAAAGCTTTCCGTAAACATCAAAATATTATTTACATTTATATTCCAATTAATAAATATGTATCCAAAAAATATTATAAATGCGTTTGCGAATAGAACTTTTCCCAAAAATTTTATATTTCTATTTACAAGCGCCAATAATACTGCAAATACTACTATTGCCACTATTAAAATTATTATTACAATATTTATATATTCGTTTATAACACTTACTATGTTTTTTAATACATCTTGTGAACCTTCTATTAATACTATTTCATTTACATACACATTGGACATTGCTTTTATAAATCTATCTATAGATTCTTGAGCGTCATCTGTAAGTACACTTCCTCTGCTATCTAATACTCTTTCAATTTCACCATCTAATTTTTCTACTATACTTTCTGTTTCTATATTATAATCTGTATTATTATATATTGAATTTACTAAACCGTTAATATCATTCTTTATTTTTTCTTCATCAATTAACTCTTCAACAAATTCTTCTTCTAAACCAGATTGTAATATATTGCTTTTAAAACTTTCTCTTAAATTTTCTGCTACTTTATCATAGTAAGCTTCTTCTTCTATTTGTTTTAGAATATAACTTTCATTTAAAATTGTACTTTTACTTATTAATAAAATTGTTGTTAATAATACTAATAGTATTAAAATGAAAGTAAATAACATGCTTATAAATTTTTTCAATATTTATTCCTCCATTACTCTACTAAGTTTGCATATACTACGAAACGTTCTGTTGGATGTCCTATCGCATCTAGTGGATAACAAGTATATAACATTAATATTTCTTTTTCTTTTTGAATTGGCACTTTATCTAATTCTGTTTCTTTTATTATTTGTGAGTCATATATTTCATAATTAAAAGTTCCGTAATTTGTTTCTATTGTTATTATATCTCCATTTTTTGTTTCATATAAATCATAAATATATCCCCTATAATTATGACCTGCGCATAATATGCTTCCGCCTTCTCCTGGGAAATAGCTACCACTTGAATGGCCTATCCCTTTACTTAATATACTTAATGTATCTCCAAAGTATAATGGTAAGTCTATATCTACGCTTTCTATTATTAATCTTCCATATTGTGTACCATATTCAGGGTAATTTATAAGTTTCATATTATTTAGATCTAATTTAGTTTCTTCTACTACTTTTTGAGTTTTATCTATACTTATAGTGTTTACTAGTGCCATTGCCACACTAATCTGATTACCAAATATTACATATATTAGTAATACAATTACTACTGTATAAATTAAAGCAACTATTAAATTACTAATAGTTGCTTTAAAACTCTTTTTCATTGCTTTCATATAATTATTTTTTTCTAATATATATTACACTAGCAACGGCAATGATTGCTAATACACTAATAGCTACATAATATACAGCGCTTTGACCACCTGTTTGTGCTAAAGCATTACTTGTTGATAAAGATTCGATTAATTCGCCATCTTTATAAATTTCGATAACGCCATCTGCAGAGTCATAGCTTATTGTTGCGCCAACAACTTGTGCAGCTTCATTAGCTTTAGCTAAAACTGTTTGTTTTTGTGCAGTTGTTAAATCTGCTAAACTTTCTACACCTGTTTCATTTATATATTCAACAGTTTCGTTAACTTTAGCTTTTATTGATTCAACTTGTTCAGCTGTAACTTCATTGTCTTCTAAAAATCTATCAAGTTTTACTAAATCAGCATCTGAAAGCTTAACTGTTTCACCTGCTACTGTAAAACTTTGTGAAGCAAATGCTTTTAAGTCTTCAGCTGGTGTAGCTGCGTTCACAACAGTTAATGTAGAAATTAATACTACAAATAACGCAAAAACTAATAATTTCTTCTTCATTTTTTTACCTCCATTTTTTTGATGAATTTATTTTAACACTAATTAGGATTAATTGCAATACTTTTTTTTAAATTTTTTTCAAATTTTTTCGATTATTTTTAAAATTTTTTATTTTATTAATAATTCCACCTATAATTATCGTAAATATTACTCCTGTTGTAGCACCTGCCGTATCTATGCAAACATCTCTAAATTGTCCACTTCTGCCAGATACAAGTGTTTGATGCGTTTCGTCTGAAACTGCATAGCAAAAACATATTCCTACAGCACATAAAAATGCTCTTATATTACTAAAATTATATAATTTAAGTAATATAAACATTAAAATTCCTCCTACTGCATATATTGAAAAATGCGCTGCTTTTCTTACATAAAATGATACTGTACTAGTTAAACTCTTTATTTCATCTTCTGGCACATCTTTTATAGTTGTAATTATTTCTACTACTTTATTTACTATAACTCCACTAGTCTTAGATGAACTTACTCCATTTTGACTTGAAAATAGAAAAACCGCTAACATCCATAGTAAAAAAAGTATTAAAACTACTTTTCTTTTCACCATCAACTCTCCTTTCTTACCTTCTCTTTAATTCTCTAAAGCCACATCTTTGGCAAAGAGGGTGCAGTAATTTATTTTTCTTAAATCCTTCTGCTATCTCCTTTGCCAAATTTGAATTTAAAATATTTTCAAAACTATTCTCGTAATTATAGTTTGAATTATTTTGTAAATCAACTTTCAAATTACTTTCCGATTTATCATTTATTACATCACTTTTAAATCCACTTTTCACGTTACTTTTGCTACCCGATTCTAAAATATTTCCTAAATTAATATCTCCATTTTGGTCTAAACAGCACGGTACTACTGTACCATCTACTAGAATTGCAATTTGATTTATCAAGCCATAACAGCTTCCAGTTTTTGAAATTACATCTTTATTTAAATTAGGCCATTCGTATATTGTGTCTAAATTTATATATTTCTTTTCTGATATTTTTATAAAATCATTATTCTTAACTAATTCAAATAAATTGGAAATATTATAATAATTTTTTAAAGAATTTAATACTTCTGTATTTTTATCACTATCTTTAATATCTTCTAAATTCCATAACCTATATGAAACATAAAAATTATTAACCTTTGTAATTTCTTCTACTGTATTAAACAAATCTTCAAAATAAAGTTTTTTATCAAAATCTAAATTGCTATTTTGCTCAATACTATGTAGTGATATATTAATTTGCCTAATAGCTTTCGCCTTAGACAATATGCCTGCCTTATTTTTTATTAAGGTACCATTCGTTGTAATTATTACATTTAAATTATACTTAAAAGCTAAATCTAAAATCTCCTCAATATTTGGATGTAATAAAGGTTCACCTTTAACGTGCAAATATATGTAATCTGTATAATTTTTTATTTGCTCTAAAATTTTTTCTACATTATCTATAGTCATAAATTCTTGCTTTCTGTTAATTGTATCACAAAATCTACATTTTAAATTACATACATTTGTTATTTCTATATATATTCTTTTAAATCTCTTTTTCATATCAATTCCTTTTAAAAAAATTATATTGTATTATTATACAGTATTTAATTTGTTTTGTAAATATTTAATGTGTAAAATTTATGTGAATTTTTGAGTAACAACTCAGCATATATTTAAATAAAAGCTTGATATATAGCTATTTTTAGTCAAAACACAGCTAGGGTGCCACAATCCGGGTCTTGACTTGCAAATAGCTATATATCAAGTTTTTATAATTTTTTACAGAACTGTAATGTTTGGGAAAAATTTCCTTCCAAAATACCTTGATAAAATTATTAAATTATAGTATAATAGATGACATATGGGGATGTATTTGGCATCGACATTATTTTTGAAATATAAATAGCGAGTGGTGGATTCTCGTTGGCCACCTAAAAAAACGGGAAATAAATCTAAATGCTGATAATAATAGAGAATTAGCATACGCTGCTGCCTAAGCGCACAGCTCGTTCTATCCTAAAGCCTACTGTTAGGAATAGAGCGTCGATTAAAGTAGGAAACAAAAATGTTTTTGCTATTAAAACATTGGGTACTTTTAAATAGCTACTAATATTTTTAGCTTGTTTATTAGCGAAAAATAGAGGGAATGTTAAATAATAAACTGCACTCGGAGAAGTTTATATGGATAATTTAGTGGACAGGGGTTCGACTCCCCTCATCTCCACCAAAAGTTTGAGAGACTCTAAAGGGGAGTCGAAAAGGAGGATTAGAAAATAGTCCAGTGGACTATTTTCCCGACGTGGCTCGCCGACTCCCCTCATCTCCACCAGAAATTTTAGGAGACTCTAAAAAGGAGCGTGAATTTTATGATGTATCCATACGTAAAGTATTCTGATGAAACCGAAGTTACTTTTTCTAATATTTATATTGAAAATGATATAGAATGTATAGATGTACATTTTGAAAGACCTGCAGAAAACGGTTTTGACTCTGTTAGAATACAATTACCAACCTACAAAGTAACAGTCTGGGAGGGTAATTACAGTGAAGCAGAAATAGAATTTTTTAAACAGGTAGTTCAAAATAGTGCAGATTTATTTTATAAGTATGCACGTGAAGGAGGTCTTAAATTTGCCTAGTATTTTTGAAAGTTATCGGATACAAAATTTATTTTTGGTCCAACGAGAATAATGAGCCTATTCATGTTCATATATCCAAAGGAAGATTAACTCAAAATTCTACTAAAGTTTGGCTTACTAAAGCTGGCGGTTGTATTTTGTGTAACAACAAAAGTGGAATTCCTAACAATGATTTAAATAAGCTATTAAGTATTATTTCAAGACATTACTTTTTAATCATTTCTAAATGGAAAGAATATTATCATATCGATAATACAAATGATGTTAAGTTTTATTGTTAGTTGAATGTTTTTATCAACTAATATGCCCACTTTAGTCCTCCTCTTTCCCCTTCTAGCACAAATAATTATATTTTAAATGAAAAAGTTTTATTTAACATATAAAAGTGGTTCCACACAGTGGAACCAGTTAAGTTGGAGCCATAATCGTTTAATAATGAATATAGATTTAGAAGATTATAAGAAAGGAGTGATGAAAATGAGTAAATTTAAAAATTGGAAAGATGTAAAAAAGGAACTTGAATTTACACCTGAAGAAGTAGAAGAAATGGAACTTGAAAAAGAAATTATAAAAGCTACTATTGAAGCAAGAAAAAAGTGAATTTAACGCAACAGAACAAAGTAATTACACAATCTTACATTTCCACCTTCACACTATCTTCCCCTTCTAGCACAAATAATTGCATTTCTTTAAAATTAAAAATTGAAGCTATTATATTATTAGGAAAAGTAGTTATCTTAGTATTATATTTAGTAACGTCATTATTATATATTCTGCGAGCTGCTTGTAGCTGGCTTTCTATTTTTATTAATGTTTTTTGCAATTTTAAAAATTGTTCACTAGCTTTAAGTTCTGGATAATTCTCTACAACCGCCATTATATTATTAAATTCATAATTTAATTCATTCCCTATTTCAAAATCAGGTTTTTCTTTATATTTTTTTCTTAAATTTGTAATCTTTTCTAAAACTTCATTTTCATAATTTGCGTATGCCTTTGTTACTTCTATTAAATTTGGAATTAAATCAAATCTTTGTTGCAAATACACATCAATTCCGCTTTTAGACTTATTTACATTATTCCTCAAATTTATAATACTATTATATACCCATATAACAGCAATTATTAACACTACGATTATAATTATTGCAATTTTCATTATTTCAACCCCTAAATATTTTTATAAATTTTATCATAATTTTTTACAGAAAACAACACATATATTAAATTTTATGTTATAATCTTTGTATTAAATTTTATGTTATAATCTTTTTATAAAGTTATAATCCAACAAGAAAAAAACATATAATCTTGATACATAGCTATTTGCAAGCAAGACCCGGATTGTGTCGCCCCAGCTATGTTTTGAGTAAAAACAGATATGTATCAAAATTTTATGAGGTTTATGCTAATAATGGAGGGTAATTATGAACAATTTTTTTAAAGAGATTTTATTAATAGTATTAAAAATAGCTCTGCCAATAATTGTAGTTTTTGGTATTCTATATCTTTCGTTTAATTTTAATTTTGAACTTAATCCAAAAGTTATGTATTTTGCATTGCTAGCAGTCTTTTTTCTCATAATTTTTATGGTTCCATACATAAATAAACGTATTAAAAACAATTACAAAAACAATATTGTTACTGAAGATAAGCCGTACGAATTTAGAAAAATTTATATGGATTTATATAATAGTCACATTATAACTTTAGAAAAAATGCGTAAAAAGCTTAAATGGAGAACTGTACTTCAATTTACAGCCTTTGCACTATTTTTTGTGGGCTTTATATTTGGTAGAGCTGAATTTGTTATAATATCACCTTCTATTGATGCAATACTTCCTATTGTAGGAATAATATCTTTCTTTGTGGGGTTTATTTTTACTTTTATAAATTATAAATATAAGAAAACATACACAAGTACTTATAAAAATGAAATAATATCTAATTTTATTAAACTTTTAAACGATAAATTAATTTATAAACCTGATTTTAATACTTCTCGACAAATACAAAGAGATTACATAGAGGCTAATTTTGAAAATAGAAATTTTAATAGATTTTATCAAGATGATTACATAGAAGGAAATTTAGATACGGATATTTCTGTAAAAATGGTAGATGTACATCTTCAAAATGTTACCGGTAGCGGGAAAAATAGACATACTGAAGAAATATTTCAAGGTATTTTTGGGCTTACAAAATGTAGTAAAGATATAAATACATATATAAAAATTTCCAAAAATAAAATTAAACTTTTCGATAATAACTCAAGAGTAGAAATGGATAGCCAAGAATTTGAAAAATATTTTGATATTTATTCAGAAGATAAAATTTTAGCAATGCGTATCCTTACAGCAGATACAATGGAATATTTAATTAACTTTTATGAAAAATATAAATTAGAGTTTGAGATTGTTTTTAGAAATGATAAAATATATTTAAGATTTTTTACTGGTCCTATGTTTGAGCCTAAAGTATTCGGAAATTCTATGGATAAAGAGTTATTGTTTATATATTACAGCATTTTAGATTTTGTCTTACAAGTTACGAAGAAAGTTAATAAAACTTTACAGGAGATTGAAATATGATACAAAACAAGCTGCACTATTAAGTGCAGCTTGTCAAATCATTCTTTTAAGGCTTTAGAGCTGTTATTGGGAACACATAAATACCATCTTTTCTCTTAACTACAGCATTATATAGACCGCAAATTATGCACATAAACTTAGGTTTTACTTCAGCCATTTCATAAAACTTTTTCAAATTACTTGCAGCTTCCTCCTCTTTATTCGCGCCTAGTTTTATTTCTATTGCACCATATTCTCCATCTGCAAATTCTATAATAGCATCTATTTCAAGTCCTGTAGAATTTTCTCTATAATGATATAATTTAGCATCAATACTTTCAGCATATATTTTCAAATCTCTTTCACATAGTGCTTCAAAATACAACTCAAATGTTTCTAGATCGTTCATTAATTTAGTTGGAGTTAAGTTTAATATAGCACAACCTAAAGAGGGATCTACAAAATGTCTTTTAGGCTTCTTACCCACATTTACTCTTGAACGTATTCTATACATAAAAGCATTCTGATTTTCTATTAAATGTAATTTATTTAACACATTTAAATAATCTGCTACTGTGTTTCTACTTACCATTAATTCCTCTTCTGTTGCATTCTCATCAATATCTTTTATTAAAACATTATTTGAAGAAATTGTTGTTTCATTTCTTGCAAGAGATCTTAGTAACATTTCCATCTTATTTCTATCTCTTGCAACTTTGTCTACTTCAAAAATGTCCTTTTCCAACACTGCATCTATATAACTTTTTGTTATTTTTCTAGCTTGTTCTACACTTAAATTAATACTTTCTGGCCACCCGCCTCTTACAATTAATTCTGCTAGCCTTTGTAATTCTACCTTATCTACTAATTTATTTTTTACAGTCTCATTATATAAATCTGTTAAAGAAATTTCACCACTTGAATCGCCAGATTCATATAATGACATTGTATACATTTTCATTCTACAAATTCTTCCTGCTCCTGAATGATATATTTGAGACGTTACTGGAGTTGCAGAACCTGTTAATATATATTTTCCTTTTTCTTTATCCTCATCACATTTATATCTAACAGCATCCCATATTGCTGGAACTTCTTGCCACTCATCAATAGTTTTAGGGAACTCACCATCTAAAACTAAATTAACATCCATTTCTGCTAAATGCTTTTCTCTAAAATTATCTGCTGTATTATTTAAATATGATACACTATTAGAATGATTTAATGCTGTCCAAGTTTTGCCACACCATTTTGGACCTTCTATACTTATCGCACCAAATATTTTTAAATTTTCTTCTATTGCATCATCTATTATCCTTCTAATATATCCTTTTTTTGTTAATTTCATTTAACACCACCTCTATATGAATATTAACATATTTTACTATTTTTTGCAGTACTATTGTGCAACTTTTATTGTTTTTATTGTGCAACTTTTTAAAAGTTTGTTGTGCAGTTTTTAAATAAATTATTGTGCAATTTGTACTATGTCAAGAAAGTAGACTGTACTATATCAAGAAAGTAGCCACATAAAAGTAAAAGTTTGGTACTAGCCACAAAAGTAACTACTACCAAACTTTAATAGATATTTATCATATAATTTAATACATATTTCTAATTCTTCTCATAACTTTTCTGCCTTTTTTCATCATCATGTTTTTAGTATTTTTAGTATCCACCCACATCATTAAAACTCCAGCAGAAACCATTGTACCTACTATCATACCTTTTACAAATTTCATAATTATTACCTCCATTTTACTAATTTTTCTTTATATTCTTATTATTACTCAAATTATCTTTTTTATACAATTTAATTAAGGATAATATTTCAAAAAAAGCAATTATTCCCAAAAAAATTCCAAAAAATTTTTTCAAACTCTCCGTATCTAAAATTAAAGCAATTTTAGCACCTATTACTGCTCCTACAACTCCAAATATGATAATAGGAATTGCTATTTTCCATTTTATAATTCCACTTTTAAAATTTAAAAAAATCGAGATTAAAGCTGCAGGCACAAAAAAAGCAATATTAGTAGCTTGTGCAACGTGTTGCTCTACTCCGCCAAAATAGTGAAAGTAAAATAATTAAAACACTTCCACCACCCATACCTAAACCACTTACAATTCCGCCTACAATTCCTGCTAAAATTTCCATAAATTTTTCCTTCCTTTATTCTTTACAAGTTAGATATAATCAAAACTAGCTGGAGCTTAACAATCCGGGTATTGATTTGCAAATAACTTTTATCATAATTTGCAATAAAAATTTTAAAAAGCACTATATTAATTTCAAATTAAATATCTTATAGAAACATATATTAAAAATATAATAAAAATTAATTTTAAAACTTTATTCGAAAGATTTTTTAATAATTTAGTTCCTATTACACTACCAACCATTCCTCCTATTGCACATTTTATGGCTAAATTCCAATCTATTAAATCATTTCTAGAATATATTATTCCAGAGGTTATTACCATTGGTAATATGCAAAATATCGTTGTTGCCCTTGCTTCTCTTTCATTTAATTTTAATAAATGTACAAAAATTGGTACAAGTATAAGACCACCACCTGCTCCAAAAAGACCAGATATTATACCTGAACTTATTCCAATAATTATATTTTTAAACATAAAAATCACACACTCTTTTATTAGTGTGCAATTTTTTTGGAAATTTATACAATTATTATGTAGTACAATTTAAAAACCATACAAAATTTATATTCAACTTTTAGATAAGAAATAAATTGTAAATTCAAATTACTTTTCAACATAATATTTCGTACCCAACATTTCATCAGGTAAATATTGTTGCTCTACGTAATGATTTGGATAGTCATGAGGATATTTATATCCATTATGGTATCCAAAATTCTTCATTTGTTCTACAGGTGCATTTCTTAAATGTAGTGGTACTTCTCCTGTATTCTTATTTTCCACATCATCTAAAGCTTTATCTATTGCTAGATATGCGGCATTCGATTTTTTTGACCTTGCTACATATATCGCCGCTTCTGATAATATTATTCTTCCCTCTGGCATTCCTATATTTTGAACTGCTTGCAATGCTGCATTTGCTACTACTAATGCATTAGGATTAGCAAGTCCAACTTCTTCTGCAGCCGCAATTACAATTCTTCTAGCTAAAAATATTGGATCTTCACCTGCGGCAATAGCTCTTGCTAAATAAAAAACAGCAGCATCTGGGTCACTCCCCCTCATAGATTTTATAAATGCACTTATATTATCGTAATGGCTATCTCCTTTTTTATCAAAATATATTTTTTTCTTATTTACACTTTCTGCAGCTATTTCATCTGTTATATGAATATATCCATCTTCTGAAATTTCTGTAGTAATTACAGCTACCTCTAAGCCATTTAATGCAGTTCTTACATCTCCATTAGAAACTTCTGCTATTTTTCTTAAAGTCTCATCCGTTATTTTCACTTTATAACTTCCTAAACCTTCTTCTAGAGTTAGACTTCTTTTTAAAATTTGAAATATATTTTCTGTACTTAATAGTTCTAGCTTAAAAACCATAGAACGTGAAATTAGGGCTTTATTTACTTCAAAATATGGATTCTCTGTAGTTGCTCCTATCAAAATAACTGTACCGTCTTCTACAAATGGTAATAATGCATCTTGTTGAAGTTTATTAAATCTATGAATTTCATCTATAAATAAAATACATCTACCACTGGGATTTATTAATAAGTTTTTAGCCTCGCTTATTATATTCTTAATATCTCCTACACCAGCAGTTACTGCATTTATTTTATAAAATTTATTCTTAGTTGTATTACTTATTACTTTAGCAAGAGACGTTTTGCCTGTTCCTGGAGGCCCCCACAAAATTATACTAGATAATCTATCTGCTTTTATAGTTCTATATAATATTTTATTCTTACCTAATATATGCTCTTGACCAACATATTCTTCTAAAGTTTTTGGTCTCACTCTATATGCTAATGGTTTTGATAAATCCATAATTTATTCCTTTCTATTTTCGTTATAATTCACAATTTAAGTAATATTTTAAAACTAAATTAAATAAGTTGTAATTGTAATCTATCTTCCCAACAATGCTAATGCTTTTTTAATTATATCTTGTGTAGATAAACCTGCTAATTCGAGTTTTTCAAAAGCTTTTTCAATTTCTTTCTTATTATATCCTAATATTTGTAGAGCTTGTATAGCCTCTTCAATTTCCTCATCATTTTTAATAGCTTTTTGAATACTTTCATCAGCTTTACTAATTGCTTCTTCTGTTTTTAGCTTATCTTTTAATTCTAAAACAATTCTAGCAGCAGTTTTAGCTCCCACACCTTGGATTTTAGTTAATTTACTAGTATCATTTTGAATTATTGCCATCGCAAATTCGCTAGGCAAAATACTTGACAACATCGCTATTGCAGATTTTGCACCAACTCCACTTACAGATAATAAGAGTTCAAACATTCTTAATTCTTCTTTTTGCAAAAATCCGTATAGACTTATGTTGTCTTCCCTTACTTGATAATATGTATATATTTTTATATCTTCATTTTCTTCTTGAATTTTATCTATTGCAGTAGCTGACATAAAAATTCTATATCCGATTCCATTATTTTCAATAATTACATAATTATTAGATTTTTCTACTATTTTTCCTTTTATATATGCGTACATTCTTCTTTCTCCTAACTTTTATTTTTTATAAGAAATATTTTACCACAAAAACGTTTGTAGCTATAAAAAGACTAAGTTGACCTAGTCTTTTTTATATTCTTTAATATAATAATTTTAATTCAATTCTTCTCTTAAAAACTTTTGTAAATCCTCTTTGCTTAAATTTTTAATTTTATCTTTTCTCTCTTCTGTGTAATCTCCCTTTCCGTCGCTATACATTTGTATGAACTTGATCATTCCTTCAACACCTAATTTTTCTTTTAGAGCTTTGAGTCCCTCTCTTCTTATTTTTTCTAATTCTCTAACTGTTACTGCCATTTACATCACCTCCATAATAAAATTAATTGGATTTATAACTTTTAACATTAATTTAGATTTTTTAGATGTATTTATTAATTGCTTATCTACAGTTATAAAATAATCTACAGATTTACTTTCTGCGTAAGCAATATGATAAGCATCCATATAATGAATATTATACTTTTCTAGTTCTTCTACTCTTTTATCTAATTCATATGTATATGGAATATTTTCTAGTTCTAACCCATCATATAAATCCTCAACCTGTCTTCTTTTATCTCCATTTGAAATTTTACTTATTTCATAGTCAATAGCCCTACTTTTGTATATAACCAACTTATTATTTACATACATATTAATAATTGAATCTATTGCTCCGAGCTTCTAAATTTATTTTTTCTTGTTTCAAATCATCAAACGGTCTATTATAACAACAATTATCTAAATATAATTTTAACATAACTTTACCTCTCTCTTTATTATATAACATTTAAGTAATTTTATTTATAAATATTTTACACTATAACTAAAAAAATATCAAGTTAAAACATATTAGTATTTTACCACAAAAACGTTTGTTTGTAAATGTTTTTTGCACATTTTTTCTTGTAAATTTCATAAAATTATTATATAATAATATCGTTATGCTTAAATATACTATTAAAAAAATGTAATATATATAAAATAAATAATTTGGAGGTAAAATATATGAATTCAATAGGCACCAAAAACTTATATACTAAAAGATTGATTTTAAGAAAATTTGCAGTAAGCGATGCAGAAGCATTGTTTCTGGGATATATTAATCAAGCGGATTTTTTATATTATGCAAATAAGGAAAAACGTACACTAGAAGAAGAAAAACAAGCATTAATAAATATTACTGAAAAATATAAAAATCTTGATTATTATAATTGGGTAATAACATTAAATGATACCAATACAATTATTGGGAGTATTAATCTTAATGTTAATTCTAAAAATGATTCTGTCGAATTTAATTATGTAATAGATAATAGATATAATAATAAAGGTTATATGACAGAAGCTTTAAAAAGAATAGAAAAATTTTGTTTTGATGAAATGAACATTAATAGATTTCAAGGTGGCTGTTGTGTAGAAAATACGGCTTCTAAAAGAGTTATGGAAAAATGTAATATGCAATGTGAGGGTATATTAAAAAAATATATAAAATTAAAAGATGGATACCACGATATGTATATGTTTTCAATAGTTAAATAAGAAGCACATACTAAACCTAGTATGTGTTTTTTATTTATGTTGTTCATTAACAGTACTCTCTAAACCCATTGAAAATACATTTAGTTATTTAATAGTATATATCTAAAATATAATTTTTTCCACTATACTGTTCATTCAAAAATTCATCTTTCATAACTTGATAAGTATAATCAGTCAATCTATTTCCTTCTATGTCATATAAACTATATTCTCTGTTATAATATGGAATCCCCTCAGCCATGATATCTTCTCTGCTTAGGCCTTCAGTATATACAACATACTCTCCATTATTAGAATTATCTCCACATATTAGAACTTCCCCATTTTCTACCAAACATATAAGATCAAATTCTCTTGTTACTTCATTTAATTGATTATCACAATATACTACCTTATTGTTGTATTTTTGTATTACATACCCACATTGATATGCAGATATATTTTTAGCTATACATAAAACTTCGCCAGTAATTGAATTCATAATATAGTCCCTAACATTATTAGGATTATTATAGTCTCTCACTACTATCAAATCACCTTTTTTATCTAGAATTTGATATTTACCACCCAAATATTTGGACATTCCCTCACTTATACTATAATATCCTTGAATTCCTTTTTCCGTATCTACAAACGGTATATCTCCACTAATATATGTGAATATTGCTCCTTCTCCTTCCGATGTATTACCGAAAAACATCTCCACATTTTCAATCGTTTCAATTATTTGATTATTTCTTTTAATTTGTATATTATATTTTTCTTCACCTTCATCATCTTCAAACTCTTCGACATATAACTTTTCTCCATTTTTCAACTCGTACTCATATATAGAATTAAACTTTTCGTTATATGAATGAGATACTGGATTTATATAATATGTCTTGCCATACATATCTTCATATGGAATGTCTTCAACGTACGAAGAGAGTGATAATGAAAGGTTCAAGCTACTTTGCTCTATCGTATCATATTCATCCAGACACATAATTAATATATTTTGCACACCCACAAGAAAATACGTATAATTGTTTTCATTTTCTTTTAGGGTATCTTCTTCCCATTTTTCATTAACAAAAGGTAATGGTCTTCCTACACTAGTTGCTAAAAGTTTCCCATTTCTTGTTAATATATGATAAGTATCTTCTTTTTTAGCCACAACAATTTTATAAAACGTCAACATAGAATTATAGTCTGAAATAACATCATATTGGCAAGGTACAATTTCTTCTCCTTCTTTATTTATATATCCCCATTTATTATTCCTATTTACTAATATCAATTCATTAGATTCTAAATCTTCATTCTCTAGTCCTTCTCTTATTTGCTCTATAAATTGTACTGTTTCTCTATCTATCTCATATAATTTTACAATCATAACCGTTACTCTTGCAATATAAAATGCACCAAAAGTTATTATTATTCCTAATAAAGTTACAGCAATTATTCTCTTTGCTTTATTATCATCTATTGATTCTTTGGTATAAATAAACATCATAATTGCAGATATTATAAACCATATAACTGAAGCTAAATCACTTATTTCTTCTATTAAAATTATAATAATAGATAAAATAATTGCTAATGTATAAAAAATTATATTCTTTTTTCTTTTATTCTTCAATACTTCAACTATTAAAGCAATAATAAATATTACTCCTGGAATTATACACCATAAGTCGTAAAAAACATCGGTTATTTTATTCAAATCTAAATTTATAAAAAGTAATTCGATAAAAAATATAATCGGTATTAAAGACCATACAACATACTTTTTATTTTTTATATTAATAATGGCGTTAATAATATTTGCTATAATTAATATTATAAACATTATATTCTGTATAAGTGATAATTTTTCAGTCTCTCCATAAATTCCTAACATAGATAATTTAATAGTTAAATTATTTGCCAAAATATTAATCAAAAAAGAAAAAATAATACTCATTATTATATTCAATATAATTATTACCCTGTTACTATACTTTATTTTCATACTTTTCTCCTTACTTTTTGTATTTTTAATTTTATTTCTTCATAATGTATTCTATCATACAAACTTAACCTTGTAAATACTATGTTATAATTTAGTGTAAGTTATTACAACTAAAACTTTTCACACATTTTTTCTTGTAAACTTCATAAAATTATTATATAATGTAAAAAATGATAGCTAGTTTGAAAAAAATCTTTCATAATTATATGTGCCTTTAAGCGAAACGGGAAAGGAATGAGATTTCTATGGATATAAATAATTTAAGCTTAGAAGAAAAAATTGGTCAAATGTTTTTAGTAGGATATGAAGCAAATACCATAACTGATGAATTTAAAAATTTTATTCAAAATTATAAAATAGGTGGAGTTATTTTATACCGTAAACAATTTATTAAGTATGAAGATTTATTAAAACTCATAAACGAATTGAAAGAAATTAATAAAAATAATCCATTACCACTATTTATATCTGTAGACCAAGAAGGCGGACGTGTTACTAGGTTACCTCAAGAATTTAAAAGAATTTCTGCTCCTTTTTATCTTGCTAAAAATAAAGATATTAATATCATAAAAAATGCAAGTAATATAACAGCAAATATCTTGAAAGAGACTGGATATAATATGAATTTTGCCCCAGTTTTAGACATAAAAAATTTTGAAGATACACACCCCATTGGAGATAGATGTTATGCTGATAATGTAGAAGATGTTTGTAAATTTGGTATAACTGCTATGAAAGAGTTTCAAAACAATAATATTATACCTGTTATTAAACACTTCCCTGGTCACGGTGCTACTAATACAGATTCACATTTCTTTTTGCCTGTTATTAAAAAGAAAAAAGAAGATTTAGAAAAAGAAGATATGTTATGTTTTAAAAATGCTATTAATAATGGTGCTGATGCTATTATGGTAGGGCATTTACTTGCTACAAAGATAGATAAATTTTATCCTGCTTCTTTATCTTCAAAATTTATAAAAAATATTTTAAGAAAACAGTATAAATTTAATGGATTAATTATAACAGATAGCTTTAAAATGCTTGCTATAAAATTATTATATGGAGATAAAAAAGCTGTTAAAAGAGCTATACTCGCTGGAAATGATATTGTTATGCTTAAATATCCTATTAAAAAAGAAATGCAATGCATAGATTATATTAAAAAGTTAATATTAAAAAATAAAATCCCTATGGAAGAAATAAATAATTCTGTTAAAAGGATTATTACTATTAAAGAGAAGTATAACCTAAGTAATAAACCTTCTAATGGAATAGATGTTGATTTTGCTAATAGTTTAATCGATGAAATAAATAAATCTGCAATTTCTTAAGAAATTCAATCAAAAATAAAAAACTAGAGATATAAAATGAACCCTCCTTATTAATATTTTGATCTAATAATTTGGGTTCACTTCAAATCTCTAGCCTTTTAATATTAATTATATTTTATTCAATCTGCAAATTCTTTTCCTTTAACTTATGATTTACATTTTCACCAAGCACTGCATAAATTACTGAGAATAATGGTACACTTAATAATATACCAACTAAGCCCCACAAGCTACCACCTATAGAGATAGCTACTAATACCCAAATTCCTGGTAATCCTACTGAACTTCCAACTACTTTTGGATATATGATATTTCCCTCTATTTGTTGTAATATTAATAAGAATATTACAAATACTACAGCTTTAATTGGAGATACAGGTAGTATTAAAATTGCACCTATTACAGTTCCTATTATAGCACCTACTATTGGTATTAAAGCTGTAAATGCTATCATAACTCCTATTGTTACAGCGTGTGGTATATCTAATATTAACATACCTAACATACATAAAAATCCTAATATTAATGCTTCAATAAATTGACCTGAAATAAAATTTGTAAAAGTTGTATTTGCTGTTCTTGCTACTCTCATAACTTTATCAGCTTTATCTTTTTGCACATAAGCATATAATAACTTCTTAGATTGCAATATCAATTTTTCTTTTTGAACTAATGCATAAAGTGCAAATGCTAAAGCTAATACAAATGTAACTATAGCACCAGCCATTCCAGAAATAACATTTACAGATGTAGTTAAAATTCCAGATCCATAAGTTTCTAAAAATTTATTAAGTTCTTCGTTTATGTTTAAATTCTCAATAGAATTTTGTAAATTTGTAATAGTTGTATTTAATTCTGGATATTCAACTAATAAATCAGCTATATATACTTTACCATTTTCTAATAAATCAGGTAATGATGCAAATAACATTTGAACAGTATTTATTAATTCTGGTATTACTAATCCAATAACTAAAGCAATTATAGCTAATAATACAATTATAGCTAAAATAAGCGATACTCCTCTTTTCCAACGAGATTTTTTCACTTTCTGTACTTTTTTAGTCTTTCCCTTGTTTTTTGGATTTCTCGTAAATACTTTTTCTTCAAAAAGTTTAGTTAATATGTTCAAAACAAATGCTATAGCTATACCTAATATAAAGGGGAATATTAAATCAAAAACTTTATCAAGAAAACTAATAGCTGTATTCCAATTTAATACTACCCATAAAAAAAATAATGTGAATATGATTATTGCTAAAATTTTTCTAGTATTTGCTTTATTAAGTTCCATATTTCTTTTCAATCCTTTCATGATTTCTAATTGCAAAATATATTAATGAATATTTACTTTAAGGTACTTTGCAATGACAAATAGTAAAAATTTTCCATTTTTAAACTACAATTCTATTATACCATTTTTTTAAGCAAATTTCAATATACTAATCGTTCTCTTTTAATTATAGTCTAATTATGTTATTCTTATTCAAATAATAATTTTAAAATATAAAATTTAGCAAAGTAAGACTATTCATAAAAAATAGAGTTAGAATTTCTTAATATTTTTTACGGAAAGAGTTCAAGGTTTACCTTGGAAGGGTGCCGTAAAAAATGTTTTAGAAATTCAACGAATATTTTATTTGATAGGATTACTTAAAAAATTTTATATTTTAAAACTATTAGAATTAAATATAAATTACGTATTATTCACATTTACAGCTTTCCGATTCTTTCCCTAGAATAAACATACACATTATAATTAAGGTTATTATAGAACCTGTTATTTCTCCTATTACTAATCCTAACCAAAACATTAAATACACCTCCTGCTAATTATGTCTACTAATTATTTTACCACATAAAAATAGCAGATTTTGTCGAAATCTGCGTTTTGATATGAATTTTTATAAATTTTTTATTTAAAATAAAAGTTACTAAATCATAATTATATTCTTTAATTTTATTTTGAGATTTATCTAAGGCAAAAATTTGTGCAATTTAAGATAATAAAATCTCAAGCTTATACAACTTGAGATTTTTAATATCTAAATATTTACATATTTAATTGCTGCTTGTGCTGCTGCTAATCTTGCTATAGGTACTCTAAATGGTGAACAAGATACGTAATCCAAACCTGATCTATGGCAAAATTCTATAGATGCTGGATTTCCTCCATGTTCTCCGCATATTCCTAATTCTAAATCATGATTTTGTTCTCTACCGCACCATGATGCCATTTGTACTAATCTTCCTACTCCATCTTCATCTATTCTTTGGAATGGATCTTGGTCGTATATTTTTTTACTATAATACGCATTTAAGAACTTACCTGCATCGTCACGGCTGAATCCAAATGTCATTTGTGTTAAGTCGTTCGTACCAAATGAGAAGAAATCTACTTCTTTTGCTATCTCGCTAGCAAGTAATGCTGCTCTAGGAATTTCTATCATTGTTCCTATCATATATTTAAGTTCTTTGTTTCTTTCCTTAAATACTTCATTCACTTCATCTACAATTATCTTTTTAACGTATTTTAATTCTTTTACGTCTCCTATTAAAGGTATCATAATTTCTGGTACAACTTTAATTCCTTCGTCTTGAACTGTAAGTGCAGCTTCTATTATAGCTCTTGTTTGCATTCTTGTTATTTCTGGATAAGTTACACTTAATCTACAACCACGATGTCCCATCATTGGATTAAATTCATGTAAATCATTTATTGCGACTTTTAATTCGTCAAATTCCATTCCCATATCTTCAGCTAATTTCTTTATTTCCTCATCTTCTTTTGGAACGAATTCATGTAAAGGTGGATCCAATAATCTTATAACTACAGGATAACCTTTCATAACTCTAAATAAACCTTCAAAATCGCCTTTTTGAATTGGTAATAATTTAGCTAAAGCTTTTTCTCTTTGTTCTAAAGTTTTAGAAAGTATCATTTCACGCATTGCAAATATTCTATCTGCTTCAAAAAACATATGCTCTGTTCTACATAAACCAATACCTTCTGCACCGAATGCAAAGGCTTGTTTTGCATCTCTTGGAGTATCTGCATTTGTTCTTATTTTTAATTTTCTATACTTGTCAGCCCATTCCATAATTGTTGCAAAATTTCCTGTTACACTTGCATCTACAGTTTTTATTTTTTCTCCGTATACATAACCAGTAGAACCATCTAAAGATATATAATCTCCTTCTTTATACTTATTTCCTTCAGCATCTGAGAAATATTTTTCTTCCTCATTAACAGTAATTTCTCCACAACCTGCAACGCAACAAGTACCCATGCCTCTTGCAACAACTGCTGCGTGAGAAGTCATACCTCCTCTTACTGTTAATACACCTTTACAAATATTCATTCCCTCTATATCTTCTGGTGATGTTTCTAATCTTACTAAAACTAATTCTTTTTCACCAGCGTTATATAACTCTAATGCTCTTTCTGCTGTAAAAACTACTTTTCCGGTTGCTGCCCCTGGTGAAGCAGGTAAACCTGTAGCTATTTTTTTAGCTTGCTTTAAATTTTCTGCATCAAAATTTGGGTGTAATACTTGGTCTAATTGATTTGCATCTATTCTTAATAAAGCTTCTTTTTCATCTATTAATTTTTCTTCAACTAAATCAACTGCAATTTTTAAAGCCGCTGTAGCTGTTCTTTTACCACTTCTTGTTTGAAGAATAAATAATTTTCCATTTTCTATAGTAAACTCTAAATCTTGCATATCTTTAAAATATTTTTCTAATTTTATTGCATAAGTGCAAAAATCGTCATAAGCTTCTTTGTTAACTTTTTTCAAAGTTTCTATAGGTTGAGGTGTTCTAATACCTGCCACAACATCTTCGCCTTGTGCATTCATTAAATATTCACCAAATAATTTATTTTCACCTGTAGCAGGATTTCTTGTGAAAGCTACACCTGTTCCAGAAGTCTCGCCTAAATTTCCAAACACCATCTCTTGAACATTTACAGCAGTTCCCCAGTCTCCTGGTATATCGTTTAATTTCCTATATGTTATAGCTCGAGGATTATTCCAAGATCTAAACACAGCCTTAATTGCTTCCATTAATTGTGTATATGGATCTTCTGGGAAATCTTCTCCTATTTTATCTTTATATATCTTTTTAAATTTTACTACTAATTCTTTTAAATCATCAGCTGTTAAATCTGTATCTAATTTAACTTGCCTATCAGCTTTCATTTTATCGATTTCTTCTTCAAATAAAGATTTATCAATTTCCATTACAACGTCGCTAAACATTTGTATAAATCTTCTATAACTATCATAAGCAAATCTTTCATTATGATTTTTAAAATGTTCTAAAACTCTTTCATTTAAACCTAAGTTTAAAATAGTATCCATCATACCCGGCATAGATGTTCTAGCTCCTGAACGTACAGATACTAAAAGAGGATTTTCTTTACTTCCAAATTTCTTACCTGTAATTTCTTCTAAATTTCTTAATGATGCAAATATTTCTTCTTGTATTTTTTGAGCAATTACTTCTCCATCTTCATAATATTTTATACAACCTTCTGTTGTAACTGTGAATCCTCTAGGAATTGGTAATCCTAAATTAGTCATTTCTGCTAAATTTGCGCCTTTTCCTCCTAGCAAATCTTTCATTTTTGCGTTTCCTTCACTAAACATATAAACGTATTTTCTCATATATTATTGTACCTCCAAATTTTTATTTTTTTGTTTTTTTTATTATTATGTCCTGTTGTGAATTTTTTATTAATTTTTTGTTTTTTAAAACCTAGTTTAGTATATAATATTTTTTACAAAATGTCTAGTGATTTTTTTATTTTTTGTTGATTATTTTGTTGATTATTTTATATTCTTTCATAGTTTTACTGTATATTTTTAAAACTATTATATACAAGGTTAAGAACACTTTTCTATTTCTTCCTTTGTTAATCCTGTTGCGTTCATTATAATTTGCATATTAACTTTTTGTTTTAATAAATTTTTAGCAATTTCTCTTTCTTTTAAAGTCATACCTTCAATTCGACCTTCTGCTTTACCCTCTGCTAAGCCTTGAGCTTTACCTTCTTCTATCCCTTTTTCTTTTGCGTATTTTTCATTTGCTTTTATATCCATTTCTGCCATTTGTCTTCTAAATGAAGTTTCTACCACTTCTGGTATACTTGAAAGTTCCTCATACTGTCTTATTGCTTCTTCTAAATTAAAATTCTTTTTGGCCGCCATATCTCTCACCCCTTTATTTTTATTACTTAAAAATATACACCATTCATCTAATTTACTTAAATAATATAATACTCTTTTATCATAATAAGAATATTTATCATTTTGCATTTCTATATCTACTATTTTTTCATCTTCTAACTCTGCTTTTACATCTATTATTGCTCTTTTTTCACGTATATTTTCTACATCTAATTCTTCATTTTTATGAATTTTTTTTACTTTAACTTTTTCGCCTAATATACTTTCTAAAAAGTCTTCTAATATACTTTCATTACCTTCTTTCCAAATATATTTCTAAATATTAAATCTGTTCTTGGTGTAATTTCTACTTCTTTATTACTACTATCAGTATTGCTCATGTTCCTCCTTCTATTACTAACTTTATTCTAACATACTTTTACTCAATAGTCAATACAGTTTACTTTAAAATTAATTAATCTTATATTTTTTTATCTTAAAAACTGTACTTGGTAACTTTTTTGTATTATTAACCACCTGAATTGTAACTTCTTATGAGAGTTTGTCAAGATTTTCTTTTAAAGTATTTACAATTACAAAAAAAAATGTTAAAATCTATACATCAATAAAACAAACTTCACTTCAAAATTAAATATTTTTAATTTAATGAGGTGATTTTATATGGCAAAGTTATTTAAATATTCTTTAACTTCCACTATTACATTTATACTGGTAATTATCATTTTTTTCGTTCCTATTTTAGCTAATGGAAATATTGATTTTTCTAATACTATAAGTAATCAAGATAAAGAATTTATAGATAATAATTCTAGTAAAATTTTTTCTTGGCCTACACCTGGGTATACAACTATAACTTGTAATTTTGGATATAGAAAAGCTCCCACTCAAGGAGCCTCTACTTATCATGGGGCTATAGATATTGGCGCACCTACAGATAGCAAAATTATTGCTACATTTTCTGGTAAAATTGTTTATACTGGTTTTTACGGTGCTAATGGATTTACAATTATGTTGCAAAATAGTAATGTAGTTGCTGTTTATTCACATTTATCTCCAGATTTTATTGTAAGAGAAGGTGAATATGTATTAAAGAATCAAGTTATAGGAAAAGTAGGTCCTAAAAATGTATATGGTGTTCCTAATAATAAGTACAAGGATTCTAACGGTAATCCTACAAATGGTGCTACTACTGGTCCACATCTACATTTTGCTATAAAAATAGATAATGTGGCTGTAAATCCTTTGGATTATGTGTAGAATTTTAAATAATCAGAAACAACAGATGTGTTTCAGTTTTTCATTTAATTTGAAACAACTCAGCAGATGTTTAAATAAAAGCTTGATATATAGCTATTATGAAGCTCAAGACCCGGATTGTGTCGCTCTAGCTATGTTTTGACTAAAAATAGCTATATATCAAGCTTTAGGAAGTATATTCTAATTTGTTACTTTAATTTAACTTATTCGTTCTCTCATAGCAGTCACGAATTATTTCGTCTTTTTCCGTTTCAGTTAAATCTCTTTTTAATTCTTTTATTCTTTTATATATAATAGCACTAGAATTATCAAGAGCTATTTTTAGTTTTTTAGAAACAAATCTTTCGCCGTTTATAACTGCTTTTTCTCTTGAGCTTTCGTAAAAATATACGGCAACTGCTATTCCTAAAATTAAACCTAATATAAAATATATAACTTCTGATTCCATAAAAAATTTCATTCCTTTCTCACTTCATTCTAAAGGTACATATAGTTATGAAAGTTTTTTCTTTCAAACTATTCCTCCAATTAATTTTTTTGATTAAAAATCGCCAATATGATTTTTAAAATGAATACATACTAAATTGTTATATTTTATTAAACTTGTTATGTTTTATTAAAATTCTTCTGCTTCCTCAAATTGGCTATTATATAATCTTGCATAACTTCCATTTTTAGCTAATAGTTCTTTATGAGTTCCTTGTTCTACTATGTCTCCATGTTCTAATACAAGTATTAAATCTGCTTCTCTTATTGTAGATAATCTATGTGCTATTATAAAGCTTGTTCTACCTTCCATAAGAACTTCCATAGCTTTTTGTATTTGGATTTCTGTTCTTGTATCTACAGATGATGTTGCTTCGTCTAATATTAATATTTTAGGGTCTGCAAGTAATGCTCTTGCTATTGTTAATAATTGTTTTTCACCTTGAGATACATTTGAAGATTCTTCATCTAGCATCATATTATATCCATTTGGCAATGTATTTATAAAGTGGTCTGCTTGTGCTGCTTTTGCAGCTTTTATGACTTCTTCGTCTGTTGCATCTAATTTACCATATCTAATATTTTCCATTATAGTTCCATTAAATGTCCATGTATCTTGTAAAACCATTGCAAATAATGAACGTAATTCATCTCTTTTAAAGTTTCTAATATCTTTACCATCTACTTTTATACTACCTGAATTTACATCGTAATATCTCATTAAAAGTTTTACTATTGTTGTTTTACCTGCACCTGTTGGTCCAACAATGGCAATTTTTTGTCCCTCTTTTATATTTGCATTGAAGTCATTTATTATAATAGTGTCTGGGTTATATCCAAAACGTACGTGTTCAAATTCTATATTACCTTTTATGCCTTTAATACTTTCTGGATTTTCTACATCTTTAATTTCTTCTTTTTCATTTAATAAGTCAAATATTCTTTCTGCTGCTGCTATAGTCACTTGGAAAACATTTGTAATATTTGCTAATTGGTCTATAGGTTGATTAAATGATCTCATATATTGCACAAAACTTTGTATATTACCAACTGTTATAACTCCTCTTGTAGCATACATAGCACCT
This sequence comes from uncultured Clostridia bacterium, assembly GCA_944391575.1. Classification (GTDB taxonomy): domain Bacteria; phylum Bacillota; class Clostridia; order TANB77; family CAG-508; genus CALXUC01. The sequence goes on from CALXUC010000001.1 coordinate 67,681, forward strand.
ACTATACATATTGCAACATATCCCATATTTCCAATAAACATAGTAAATGGTCTCATTAATCCTGATAAAAATTGTGATTTCCATGCGGCTCTATATAACTTATTATTGTATATATCAAAATCTTCTACAGATTTTTCTTCACCATTAAATGCCTTTATTATAGTATGATTACTGTACATTTCCTCTATATGGCCATTTACATGACCTAAATTAGATTGTTGTTTTGCGAAATATCCTTGTGATTTTCTCATTAATAATACCATTGAAACCATTGAAAGTACTAAAACAGCAATAGCTATAAAGGTCATTGAAACTGATATAGAAAGCATCATTATTAAAATACCTAAAAGCATTGTAACAGAAGTAATAACTTGTGTTATAAGTTGATATAAGTTTTCTGATAATTTATCTATATCGTTTGTAATATATGATAAAACTTCACCTTTATTTTTTTTATCAAAATATGATAATGGTAATCTGTTTATCTTTTCTGAAATTTCTTTTCTTAAATTATACGTTATCAACATACTTACTTTAGACATTAGATAACCTTGGCCATAAGAAAATAATGCACTTATTCCATATAGTATTAATAATGTTATAATAATATTTCTAATAGCATCAAAATCCATCCCCAAACCGTTTGCTGAAATAATATTCATAACACCTTCATATATTACAGTTGTAGCATCACCTAAAATTTTAGGTCCTAATATACTAAATACTGTAGATACTATTGAAAAAATAATTACTATAGCTATCATAATTTTATATTTTGATATATACTTTAATAATCTTTTAATAGTTCCTTTAAAATCTTTGGCTTTTTCAACTTTTGCCTTTTTTCCTGGTCCGCCACCCATCATAGGGAAATCATTATCATTATTGTTTTCTGTTTCTTTTTTATTGCTCATTTTCTTCCCCTCCTAATTGTGAGTCTGCTATTTCTTTATATGTTTTACAATTTTTCATAAGTTCTTCGTGAGTACCTTTTCCTACAATTTTACCTTCTTCTAATACTATAATTTGCTCTGCGTCTATAATTGTATTTATTCTTTGTGCTACTATTATTTTAGTTACATCTTTAAAATTTTCTTTTAAGGCAGTTCTTAAATTTAAATCTGTTTTAAAATCTAATGCAGAAAAACTATCGTCAAAAAGATAAATTGGTGCTCCTTTTACTAAAGCTCTTGCTATAGATAACCTTTGCTTTTGACCGCCAGAAATATTAGTACCTGCTTGTGATATTAAGTCTTGGTATTTATTTTCCTTTTCTTCTATAAAATCTTTAGCTTGTGCAATTTCAACACATTTTTCTACAGTTTCCATAGAAGCATCTTTCTTACCGTATTTTAAATTAGACTCTATTGTTCCAGATAATAAACTTGGCTTTTGAGGTATATATGCTATTGTCTCATGTAAATCATATAAGTTTACATCTTTAATATTTACACCATTTACTAAAATTTCTCCCCCTGTTACATCGTAAAATCTTGGTACTAATTTTAAAATAGTAGTTTTACCAGAGCCTGTTGAGCCAATAATAGCAGTAGTTTCTCCCGGTTTTGCCACAAAGCTAATATTTTGTAATATATCTTCATCTGCATCATCATATCTAAAAGATACATTCTTGAATTCTACATACCCCATTTTATTTTTATCAAATTCTTTTGGTTCAGCTGGGTCTTTTATATCAATTTCCATATTTAAAACTTCTGATATTCTATTAATTGAAACTAATGCTCTTGGGAACATTATAAACAACATAGAAATCATCAAGAATGACATCATAACTTGCATTGTGTATTGTATTGCAGCCATCATATTACCTACTTGTAAGCTTGATTCTGCTATCTTATCTGCTCCTACCCATACTATTAAAAGTGTTAATAAATTCATAATAATAGTCATTGCAGGCATCATAAACGCCATAACTTTATCTATAAAGAACATTGTATTTGCTAATTCAAAATTTGCTTTGTCGAAACGTTTTTCTTCATATTTTTGTGTTCCAAATGCTCTTATAACCATTATTCCATTTAATGTTTCTCTTGAAATAAGATTTAATTTATCTATTAAGTTTTGGAAAATCTTAAATTTAGGCATACTTATTAATAACATAATAATTATTAATACTAAAATCAATCCAAAACCTAAGGCTAAAATCCATAACATTGAACTTGCAGTTCTAGTTATCATAATAATGGCACCTACCATCATTATTACAGCAAAAAGTACTATTCTAAGAAACATAAATATTAAATTTTGAACTTGCATAACGTCATTAGTAGTTCTAGTTATTAAAGAAGAGGCTCCTATTTTCTTAAATTCTTTTTCTGAAAATCTTTGTACCTTCTCAAATATATCTTTTCTTAAATTTCTAGCAACACCTGCTGATAATTTAGCAGCTATATAACCTACTGCAATAGAAGCAACAATTATAACTAAAGTAGTTGCAATCATTATTGCTCCCATCTTAAACATATAATCAGTTTGTATATCTTCTAACTCTAATCCTACTTCTGAATAAAAAGCGCTTGTAAATGCTAAAGCCACTTGTGAAAGCATAGTTTCTTCCATATTTTTAGCATTTTCTATAGAAGTTTCTAACAATTCTGGTGTCATAGAATTTAAAAGTAATGGCATCACTTGATTTAACTGACTAAAATTAAATCCTGCATTACTATTTCCTTCTTCGCTACCTTCCATTGGTAAATCTACTTGAGAAATTATATCTACTACTACTCTATCTGTAACCATAAAAATATTATCTAATTGAGCCATTATTTCTTCATTATCAATAATATTTTCATCTAATATGTATATATTGCTATCTTTTAATAATGGATATTCTTCTACATATTTTTCTGTACTTTCATCATTTGAAGAAGATGTTAACAATATATAATTCTCTTCTACTACTTCTCTATCTTCTTCTGTCATAAAATTCTTTAATAAATTTAAAGAAGTTTCACTTATAGCTTTAGGAGTAGCATCTTCTATACCACTAGATTGAATTCCTATATTTACTATATCGGCCATATAATCTGGCAATCTTAAATTTCCCATAGCTTGTATATATATTAATATTATTGTAGCTATTATTAATATAATATATGGCTTTAAATACTTTAAAATCCTTTTCATGAATCTATTCCCTTTCTATATAATCTTACTAAACAAGATTTAGATATTATACCATATTTTTTTTCTTCTATCAATAATTGATAGAACGAATTTACAAACAATTTACAAAAGGTTACAATTCAGCAGGCCTTTAAATAAAAACTTGATATATAGCTATTTGCAAGTCAAGACCCGGATTGTGGCGCCCTAGCTATGTTTTGACTAAAAATAGCTATATATCAAGTTTTTATAAAATCTTTACTGAACTATAGCACAAAAACGGCAGTAATTATACTGCCGCTTTAGAAAGAAATAATACGAGAGCTTTAAGCTCTATAAAAGCCACATCCCTAGCCATGCAACAAAGAAAAAGAATAAAACTGAAAAAAACGTTTTTGCACCCTCAAGAGCAAGTAACTTTATATCCGTATCTTCTCTCATTTCTCTCTCCCCTTATCTTAATGATATAAAAATAGATACTATTGCTGGGATGATAAATACTGCTGCTAATGTATAGCCGATTGTTTTAACGACTAAAAGACTTCTGCCACTCTTTAAATCATTTGGAATATTCCTAGTTGTAATAGTGAGCAATAGCCCTATTGTCATCCAGGTAAAACCAAAAATCGGCATACGGATTAACCGCATTATCAAATCCAACATGGAAATATAATCATTTGCCATCTTCCCCCTCCAGGGTTAAAGATTAAAAAGGAGAAAAAATAATAAAATATTATAATTTAATTTTAACACTTATTTGTATTTATGTCAAATTTGTATTTTTATATCAAGTTTTTATAAAATTTTACTGAACTATAACCATGTAAAAGCATGACATTACGCAGCCAATATTCCAAAAGCTCCACATAATATAACAATTATACCTAAAATAATCCTATAGTAACCAAATACTTTAAAGTCATGCTTTTTAACAAAGTTAACTAAGAATTTAATAGAAAGCATTGATACAATAAATGCTGTTACCATACCTACTACTAAAGTTATAACTTCTGTATTTGTAAAGCCCCAACCAACTTCCATAAAGTATTTTAAAAGTTTTAAAAGCGATGCACCTAACATTACAGGTATTGCTAAGAAAAATGTAAATTCTGTTGCAGCTATTCTAGAAGCTCCTAAAAGCATTGCTCCTAATATTGTTGCTCCTGAACGCGATGTTCCTGGTATTAATGATAATACTTGTGCTAATCCTATTAAAAATGCAGTTGTAAATGTAATATCTGTTACTGTTTTTATTGTACTTTCTTTATTCTTTTTCTTATTCCAAATCTCTATTAAGACAAAGAAAATACCATATATAATTAATGTAACAGCTACTGTTTGCCAATTATAAAATATCTCATTTAACTCATCATCAAATAATAAACCTATAATAGCCGCTGGTATACAAGCTAAAATTACCTTTGCTATTAAAAGCCAAGTATCCTTTTTTTCTTCTTTATTTTTCTTAGAAGAAAAAGGATTTAATTTATTGAAAAACGTTACTGCCACTGCCAAAATAGCACCTAGTTGTATTACAACTAAAAACATCTCTTTAAAGGCATCTGTTACATTTAATTTAACAAATGCGTCAACTAAAATCATATGACCAGTACTACTTATTGGCAACCATTCCGTTATTCCTTCTACTATTCCTAAAAAGATTACTTTTATTAACTCTACTATGTCCATCCTAATATAATTCCTTCCTATAAACCATATATACGTTTGTTCTTATTATTTATTACTTATACTTTTAAAATTCCACCTAATGTTTTATTAACTTGGAATTCATCATTTCTATCTTCTTTTAAAATTTTTCCTCCACCAGATATTACAATTACATCTCCTTGTTCTATAATTCCTTTACTCTTCATATCTTTTATACTATGAGATACTAATGCTTCTATAGAACCTTGTTTATTATATAACATAGGATATATATTCCAAGATAATCCTAATTGTCTATATGTTTTTGGATTATCTAATATTGCATATATTGGACAACTTGGTAAAAATCCAGCTAATTTTTTTGGACTATTTCCCGTATTTGTATATGCAAATATTGCTTTAGCTTCACTTGCCATTGCTGTAAGACATATTGCTCTTGCTGATGTTACTTGAAATGTATCGTTTTCAATATGACCTCTCCTATTAGAGAACATTGCCCAATAATCTATAGAATTTTCTGTTTCTTCTGCGATTTTAGACATTGTTTGTACACATTCTACTGGATATTGACCAGTTGCACTTTCTGCTGATAACATTATTGCACTTGTCATATCAAATATTGCATTTGCTATATCGCTAACTTCAGCTCTAGTAGGTCTTGCATTTGTAACCATACTTTCAAGCATTTGTGTTGCTGTTATAACTGGCTTTCCTACTAAATTACATTTTTGAATAAATTTCTTTTGTAAAATTGGTACTTCATATACAGGGATTTCAACTCCTAAATCGCCTCTTGCGACCATTATGCCGTCAGATACTTCTAATATTTCATCAAAATTATTTATTCCTTCCCTGTTTTCTATTTTAGATATTATTTTAATATTTTCTCCGCCATTTTCATTTAAAACTTTTCTAATATCTAAAACATCTTGAGCTTTTCTTATAAATGAAGCTGCCACGAAATCAAAATCCGCTTTTATACAGTATTTTAAATCACTTATATCATTTTCTGTCATACTAGGTAAATTTAATTTTAATTCTGGAACATTTATACTTTTTCTATTAGAAATTTTACCACCGTGTATTACATCACACAAAATATCTTTATCTATAATTTTCTTTACTCTTAATTCTATAATTCCGTCATTTATTAAAATTTTTGATCCCTCATATACTTCTTTATATAAATTTTTATATGTTATACTAACCCTAGTATTATCTCCAACAACATCTTCATTTAAAAGAGTAAATTCTTGGCCTTCTTCTAATATATATTCATGGTCTTTTAACTTACCAATTCTTATTTCGGGTCCCTTAGTGTCCATAAGCAAAGCTACAGGCAAGTTTAATTCTTGCCTTATCTCTTTTATATTATTTATTCTTTCTATTTGTTCTTCATAACTACCATGTGAAAAATTAATCCTTGCAACATTCATTCCTGCTTTCATTAATTTTCTTAAAACTTCTTTACTATCACTTGCAGGACCTATTGTACATACTATTTTTGTTTTTCTCATAACTCAATCAACGCCCCTATTACTTTTCTAACCATTTAACTAAATTCAAATTTTCTTCACGTAAAATCATATTTGTTTTAGGCACTACTCTAAAAGTATATCCATAATTTCCACTAATATTCAATTCAATAGTAGCTTCATATTCACAAACAGTTTTACCTAAAGAATCATCTACTTCTATAAAAGTACAATTCATTGGTAGAATTTCTTTATCTTCTATTACTCCTGAACTTAATATTTTTCCATAATATAATTGCACTTCTATATCTTCTGCACTAATATTTTCTAATTCTACTCTACATTTTACTGTAATTTCATCTCCAACATTTGTTACTGTATGTTCTTGATTATCTACTTGTTCTAATTTTATTTTATCCCAATTATTACGCAAATTTGCTTTCCAATTTATATATTCTTCTACTTCTTCTCTATTCTTATAATGATTTTTAGTTAAATCAGAAAGTGGCATATATAATTTTTCTGTGTACTCAACAATCATTCTTGAAGTACTATACCTCCATGAATTTGAAATTATTGATTCTTTCATTATTTTTAGCCATTCATCTGAAAAACCATTTCTATTTAAATTATAATAAATTGGTATAATTTCTTTTTCTAAAGTATTATAGATGCTTTCACTATCAGCTCTATCTTGCGCCTCATATGACTCATAAGTTGCATTTGTTCCTATTGCCCAACCATTTTTTCTCTTAGGGTCATATCCTTCTGCCCACCAACCATCAAGAATACTAAAATTAATAACACCATTTGCTGCAGCTTTTTGTCCACTTGTTCCTGATGCTTCCATAGGTCTTCTTGGATTATTTAACCACACATCAACGCCACTTACTAAATATCTTGCAATAGCTATATTATAATTTTCTAAAACAAATATTTTTCCTTTAAATTGTGGCATTTGAGAAATTTCGTTAATATATTTTAATACATTTTGTCCCTCTATATCTGCTGGATGAGCTTTACCTGAAAAGATTAATTGTACAGGTCTTTCAGGATTATTTAATAATTTAGTTATTCTTTCTAAATCTTTAAATATTAATGCAGCTCTTTTATAAGTTGCAAATCTTCTCGCAAACCCTATTGTTAATGCATTAGGATTTAATTTTGATACTATGTCTTTTATTTCATCGTATGGCTTACCATACTTTTTATATCTTTCTACTGTATCTTTTTTTATTAATGCAAATAACTTTTCTTTTCTAACAACATGCTCTTTCCATAATCTTTCATCTGGTATGTTTCTTATATCTTTCCAAATTTCTGGCTGATAGATTTTATCTTGCCAATATGGAGTTAAATATCTATTATACAATTCTTTTATATTTTGTCCAATCCATGTACAAGTATGAATACCATTTGTAATATATTCAATAGGTGCTTCTGAAGTAGCTATATTGTTCCATAATTCTCCAAACAATTCTTTTGAAACTTCACCATGCAACTTACTTACACCGTTTTTCTTTCCTGCGATTTTTAAAGCTAATATTGCCATATTGAATCCTTTTTCAAGTTCACCGTTTTTAGTTGGCTTCATACCTAATTTTAAGAACTCTTCTCTATCTAATCCTATTCTTCCCCAAAAATCTTTAAAATACTTTTCAACTAATGCAAGTGGGAAGACATCATTTCCTGCTGGTACAGGTGTATGTGTTGTAAAAACAGTTTTTGAAGAAACAATAGCCTTTGCTACATCAAATGATACATGTTCAGTTTCCATTATATCTCTTATTAATTCTATAGTTACAAAAGATGAATGTCCTTCATTCATATGGTATACAGTAGGTTTTATCCCTAACTTCTTGAATAAATTTGTTCCTGCCATACCTAAAATGATTTCTTGCCTAATTCTCATATCTTGGTCGCCACCATATAATCTTAATGTTATTTGGCGTGTTGCTTCATCATTTTCAGGTATATCTGTATCTAACAAATACAAATTAACTCTTCCTACTGATATTTTCCATACTTTTAAAAATACTTTTTTCTTACCAAATCTTACATACGTAATTAAATCATCACCATTTTCTGTTTTTACAGGGAAAATTGGCAAACTATATAAATCTATATTTTTATATTCAGAACTTTGTGAACCATCTTGATTTATTACTTGATGAAAATATCCATTTTTATATAAAAGTCCTACAGCTACAAATGGTAATCCCAAATCACTAGCAGATTTCAAATGGTCACCTGATAAAATTCCTAATCCTCCTGAATATATTGGTAATATTTCATCTAAGCCGTATTCAGCTGAAAAATATGCAATTAAATCATCTTCATTATCTGGATATTTTTTCTTAAACCATGTGTTTTTGCTTTCCATATAAGCATCGAAGTCTTCAACCATTTTGTCATATTTCCTTAAAAATTCAAAATTTTCAGATGCTCTTTCTAATTTTCTTTGGTCTACTATTTTTAGAAATTTAACTGGGTTTTTTCCTACCTCTAACCATAAGTCTAAATCAATCATTTTAAATAATTGTAAAAATTCTGTGTTCCAAGACCACCATAAATTGCTTGAAACATCAAATAATCTGTTTATTCTTTTTGGTAATTGTGGATTAACTGTTATTCTATTAAAAATGTACATATATATATTATCCTCCTTAGTTATTTTTAATTTTTCAATAGATTAATTATATTTTATATTACATATTTTGTCAATTAATTTTAAAAAATTTTTAATAAAAAATGTTACAATTCAAGATATACTTATTAAAAGCTTTATATATAGCTATTTTTAGTCAAAACATAGCTAGGGTGTAACAATCCGGGTCTTGACTTGCAAATAGCTATATATAAAGCTTTTATTTAAATGCCTGCTGAATTGTAACTTCAAAATATAATGATGTATCTTCAAGTGATTTAATAAAACTACATTATTATACAAAAAAATTATTCTAACATTATAATTAGAATAATTTATATATATTAAATTTTTCTATAAATAAGTATTGCACCTATCATTCCAATAATACTTGCCACATTAACATTTACCATTAATGCGAATGTTAATTTTATTATGCCCATATCTAGTTCGAGTGGTGTTGATAATCCAAATTTTTCTCCGTAAGCAAGCCAACTTAGAAAATCTACATTTGAAGCTGCATTTCCTAATAATCCACCTAAAACTAAACCACATAATATAAATAAGACTAAAAGCCAACCACCTTTGTTCTTCATTTAATTTCCTCCATAATTATTACAATTAATTAATTTGTTTTTTGCCAAAACCAATCTAAACTATTATCAATACTCTTTTTGTTTTTAACTTTTGCTTCAATATCGTCTACCCATAAGTAAGATATAAATGCAATAAATATAAATATGAAATTAATTGACATGCAATTTAATATAGTATTCTTTATTTCAGCTAATTCAGGATTTCTTAATGCTACTACATAGTATATTAATAGCCCTAGGAAAATTGCTAATGCGCCTGCTGGTAATAAACTATTTTTAGTAGTTTTTCCTAACAGAATTGTACCTATTAAAAGAACTAATATTAATAATAAGGTGAATGGGTTTGAAATATCTATTATTCCCATAATTACTCCTCCTCTTTTTATTTAATTTAAAATATTTTCTATTAAATTAGCTAAACTTTTAGCTTTCTCAGTAATGAAATTAATGTCCTTCCCTTCTATCATTACTCTTACTAAAGGTTCTGTACCTGAAGCCCTTACTAATACTCTGCCTTTATTGTCTAAAAGTTTATTTATCTCATCAATTGCATTACAAATAATCTTATTACTATTATAATATTTTTTCTTCTCATTGTCAACCCTTGCATTTATTAAAATTTGTGGATACTGTTGAAAGAAATCCCAGATTTTAGAAGGTTTCCAAGCTTTTTCTAATAAAATTTTTATTAAAAATAATGATGTTAAAATTCCATCTCCAGTATTATTATATTTCTTTAATATTATATGCCCTGATTGTTCTCCTCCTAATACAAAATTCCCCTCTAACATTCTTTCTAAAACATATCTATCTCCAACTTTTGTTTGTTCATAATTTATATCATTATTTGATACAAATTCATGTAAACCGATATTACTCATTACAGTTGCTACAATAGTATTATTATCTAATTCATTTTTCTCTTTAAAGTACTTAGAAATAATTGTTAATATACCGTCTCCGTCAATAATTTTACCATTTTCATCTATCGCTAAGATCCTGTCTCCGTCACCATCATATGCAATTCCTAAATCACATTTGTTTTTCACTAAATATTCTTGTAACATTTCTAAATGTGTTGAGCCACAGTTCTCATTAATATTTATTCCATTCGGTTTATTATTAATAATATCAAATTTTATATTTAATTTAGTAAATATGCTTTCAGCCATTTTACATGTAGCTCCGTTTGCGGTATCTATTACTACTTTAAAATTTTTGTTATTATTTATTAATACAGGAATATCTTTAAAAGTTTCTAATAAATATTCTTCATATTTATTATTTAATTCATAATCTAAAGCCATTTGACCAATTTTATCATACCCTACATTTAGGTTACGTAAAGTTTCTTCATCTTCTAATAAAGCTTCTATTTCTTCTTCTATTTCATCTGAAAGTTTCATTCCATTATTACTAAAAAATTTTATTCCGTTATATTCATATGAATTATGAGAAGCCGATATAACAACTGCTGCATCTGCTTTTTCTTTTACAGTTAAGTACGACACTACTGGAGTTGGTGTTACTCCTAACGACTTTACATTTGCACCTACGCTTAAAAAGCCAGCTATCATTGCACATTCTAACATTTTTCCTGATATTCTTGTGTCTTTTCCAATTAATATAACAGGAGTATGCCCCATAGTTTTAGCTAATACTGTTGCACCTGCTTTAGCTACTCTGAATGCAAATTCTGGTGTAAGATTTATATTAGCAATATCTCTTATACCATCTGTTCCAAAATACTTTCTCATATAAAACCTTCCTTATTAAAAAACTAACGAAATGTATTCTATCACAATTTTTATTAAATTGCAAATAGAAAAAAATTAGACACAGTAATAGCAATTCGTTACAATTCAAAATATACTTGCTTAAAGCTTGATATATAGCTATTTTTAGTCAAAACATAGCTAGGGTGCCACAATCCGGGTCTTGACTTGCAAATAGCTATATATCAAGCTAAAAAAATATTTTCTAAATTTCTGAACGCACACCAAAAAGGAGGCACTTGAAACACAAGTGCCTCTTACATCTTATCAACCTTTAATTATCACAAATTTGACTTGTTTATGAAATTCAAGAACCAAAAGATAGCCGATCCTATAGTAAACGAAAACATTACTAAAAATATGTTTCCAAGAATTTCTACGAAGGTGCTACAATGTTCGTGCATGCACAGTATTGGTATCAAAAGAAGTGCTGTGATGGATGCCATTAAAATCACGAAATATCCATTCGTGATCAGAGTCCAAATCTGCCATAACACATCCCCAAAAGGTTGAAGCAACTCAAGCATAAGCTCTCCTCTTTATAAAGGTTAATAGGGTGTTCGGTATAAAAAATACCATGTATTAATTTTATCACTTTTTTTATTTTATGTCAAGTTCAATAAAAATTATATAAAACTTAATATATAGCCATTTTTAGTCAAAACACAAGCTCACGCGCCACAATCCGGGTCTTAACTTGTAAATAGCTATATATCAAGTTTTTGATAACAATTCTACAATTTATTTCCTCTTAAAAAGTCTAATGCATTCATTTTTTTTGCATTTTCTGCTTGTATTTCTATAGCAGAAATTATCCCTTCTTTTGCTTTTATAAATAATCCATTTTTAGAATCTGCTATTAATACATCTCCATAATTTTTCTTATTAAACTCCTTTACAGGATAATCATATTGTTGTAAAAAATCTTTTTCTTTTACTACCTGCACCTTCCATATTTTTATTTTTTTATTATTTATAAAAGTATACGCTCCCATTATAGGATTTAAGCCCCTTACTAAATTCTTTATTTCTTGAGCTGTGTTAAGTTCCCAATTAATTTTAGCTATTGATTTATCTATCATTGGTGCATAAGTTGGTTCTTCTTGCCCTTCGCTTGTTTGTGGAGTTCTTTTGATTGTTCCATTTTCTATTTGTTTTACTGTTTTTACTAGAAGTTTTGCTCCTATTCTTGCTAACTTATCCCATACTTCTCCTAAAGTTTCATCTTCTCCAATTTCAACTTCTTCTTTTAAGATCATATCTCCTTCGTCCATTTTTTCATTTATAAACATAGTTGTTATTCCAGTTTTCTTATCTCCATTTAAAACTGCCCATTGTATAGGCGCTGCCCCTCTATATTTAGGAAGAAGTGAACCGTGAACATTTATGCATCCCTTTTTTGGAATGTCTAATATTTCTTTAGGTATTAATTTACCATAAGCTACTACACAAATAATATCTGGATTTTTTTCCTTTATTTTATTTATGATTTCCTCATTATTTCTTAATTTTATAGGTTGTTCTATTTCTAATTCAGCCTCTATTGCATATGCTTTTACAGGTGAATACTGATATTTTAATCCTCTTCCTCTTGGTTTATCTGGATTTGTAATTACTAAACTTACATTATATCCTGATTCTACTAACGCTTGTAAAGATTCGCTAGCAAAATCTGGTGTTCCCATAAATACTATATTCATTAAAAATTTCATTCCTTTCTCGCTTCATTCTAAAGGTACACATAGTTATGAAAGTTTTTTCTTTCAAACTAATTCTCCTATCTTACAAAATATTATTAATTATTTTTCTTATTTTTTCTCTTCTGGTGTTACTATTTCTAGAGTTCCCGGCAAGATTTTGTCTATGAATACTATTCCATTTAAATGATCGATTTCGTGGCATAGTGCTTGTGCTAATAAGCCAGTTGCTTTTATAGTTGTTTTTTTACCATATTCGTCTAAGCCTGTAACTACTACTTCTTCTGGTCTTTCTACTTGTCCAAAAGTAGTAGGAAAACTTAAACAACCTTCACCTACAATTTGTTTTCCTTTTGCTTTTTCTAAGACTGGATTTATTAGTGCAAAACAAGGACCATCATCATATAAATCAATTACTATAATTCTTTTTAAGATACCTATTTGTGGAGCTGCAAGTCCTAATCCATCAAATTTGTGCATTGTGTCCATCATATCTTTTATAAGTTCTCTAACTTTATCGTCTATAATATCTACTTCTTTAGAACGTTTTCTTAATATTTCGTCATCATCTTTTCTAATATTTCTAATTCCCATTCTAATTATCATTCCTTTCTTACTGTAAATTATTTGGATTAACATCTATGCTAATATTTGTATTATTAAATTTTTTCTTATTTTCTTGAAAATTATTTTCCACTTTATTTAATAAGTTTATTATATTATTACCAAATTTACATTTTATTATTATTCTCCAACGATATATATTTTTTATTTTGTCTATTGGGCATGGTTGTGGTTTATATACTATTGCAATATTTGCTAAGTATTTTACTAAATCATTATATATAAATTTTACAGATTTTACAATTTCCACATCACTAGATGATATTACACTAAATAATATTATATCGCAAAATGGTGGATATTTCAACTGTTTTCTCATACTTATTTCTGCTTTATAAAATCTTTCGTAATCCTGCTCTTTTGAGCATATAATTGTAAAATTATCTGGATTATATGTTTGTATTAGAACTTTCCCGCGGAAGTTCTCCACGCCCTGCTCTTCCTGCTACTTGTGTTAATATTTGAAACGTTCTTTCTTGCGCTCTAAAATCTTCTATATTTAAGCTGTTATCTGCTAATATTACTCCAACTAAAGTTACATTTGGGAAATGATGTCCCTTTACTACCATTTGAGTTCCTATTAAAATATCTATATTTTCGTTTTTGAATTTTTCTAAAATTTCTTCATGCGAATTTTTTCTACTAGTTGTATCTACATCCATTCTTATAGTACTTGCTTCTGGAAATAATCTATTAATTTCTGCATCTAACTTTTGCGTACCACTCCCCATGTATTTAATGTTTTTGCTTTTACATTCATCACATTCTGTTATTGGTGTTCTCTTATATCCACAGTAATGACATTTTAATACATTTTCTTTTTGATGATACGTTAAGTTAATATTACAATTCTTGCATTTTACAGTAGCTCCACAGTCTGCACATAGTACATAAGTTGAAAATCCTCTTCTGTTTAAAAATAAAATTGTCTGCCTTTTATTCTTAATATTCTCTTCTATTTCTTTATATAATTTAACACTTATCATAGAAGTATTGCCATTTACTAATTCATCTCTTAAGTCTATAATTTCAACATCTGGTAATTTTGAAGAATTAGTTCTTTTTGTTAATTCTAATATCTCTATTTTATCTTTTTCTTTTGCTTCATAAAATGTTTTTAAATCAGGAGTTGCACTTCCTAAAATCAAAGGACATTTATTATTCTTACAAATAAATTTTGCAATATCTCTTGCATCAAATTTAGGTGACATTTCCGATTTATATGAAGGATCATGTTCTTCATCTATTATAATTAAACCTAAATTTTTAACTGGTGCAAATATTGCAGATCTTGCTCCTATTACGATTTTAGCTTCTCCATTATATATTTTTTGCCACTCGTCATATCTTTCTCCTACAGATAATCTACTATGCAAAACTGCAACTATGTCTTCGCCAAATCGTGCTATTACTCTATTTACAGTTTGCGATGTAAGAGAGATTTCCGGTACTAACATTATTGCAGTCTTATTTTGTTCTAATGCTACTCTTATAAGTTGTAAATAAACTTCTGTTTTTCCTGAGCCTGTAACTCCATATAGTAAAAATTCTTGAAATTCTTCCTTTTTAATTAACTCACTAACTCTAAAAAAAGCATACTGTTGTTCATCGTTTAAAACGTATTCTGTATCTCTTTTTACATTTTTATTCTTAAATGGATTTCTTTTTACAATTTCTTCTTTTATTTCTATATAACCGTGCTTTTCTATAGTTTTTAATATATTTTTAGATACCTCTAATTCTTTTTCTAAATCTTGTACTAAAATTTTATCTTTTTTATTAATTAAATATTTTAAAACTTCTCGATGTTTAGGAGATTTTATTTTTTTATTTATAATATCTTCATTTATCTCCACTTCATTTTTACTTAAATATACAAATTTTTCTGTTTTTTCCTTAACCCAATTATCTATTTCTTTTGAAAGTGTTCCCGGCGGTAACATTAATTTAATACATTCAAATTCGTTACAAAAATATCTTCTTGCCATTAATTTTGCAAATTCAATATCTTCTTTACTTAAATAACTATTTTTTATTTCTACAATATCTTTATTTGCAAATTGAGATGTGTTTTTTATATTAGTTACTACTCCATCTGTTAACTTATTATTAGCGCCGAATGGCACTAGTACTCTATCGCCTAATTTTAAAGTATTTTCTAAATTTTTAGGGATAATATAATCAAATACTTTATTTAATTCTTTTGATGTTTTATTTAATATAATTTCTGCAAACATTTCTTCTCCTTTTTCGTGCCCCTTATATATATTATCATTGTTTTTTATAAAAATCAATACATTTCCCACAATGTCACATATTTTTGTTACAAATCAGGATATACTTGCTAAAAGCTTGATATATAGCTATTTTTAGTCAAAACATAGCTAGGGCGCCACAATCCGGGTCTTGAGCTTCACAATAGCTATATATCAAGCTTTTATTTAAATGCCTGCTGAATTATCACATATTTTTGCATAATTTTTTTTAAAAAAAGGTTTGACAAATGTTATTTTTAGTTATATTATATATGCATATTAAAAAAATTTTTAGGGGGAAATTATGAAAAATTTAAAATTTAGTTTAATTGTAACTTTAGTTATTATTTTATCAGTTGTTTTTCCTATTTATTCTTTTGCAACAGATGTAACTCCTGAAGCTACAGCAACAGCTAATGAAACTGTTTCTGAAACGACAGCAGAAAATACAGAGGGAGATACAACTACAGAAGAAGCTGTTGATGGCGAAACAGCTACTGATGGTACCGAAGAAGGTACTACTGAAGAAGGAACTTCAGATGAGACTACAGATGAAACTACTACTATAGATGTTGTAGGTAATTATTTTGAATCAAATACCGATATTGATTTTACAAAAAATGTCGATGGTAATGTTTTCTTAATTGGTAATAATATTACTATTAGTGGTAAAATTAATGGAGATTTATTAGTTATTGGTGATAATGTTAACCTTACTAGTGACGGGCAAGTTTATGGCAATGTGTTTTTAGTAGCAGATAATTTTACACAAGCTGGTTTAGTGTATAATTTATTCGCTTTTACTACTAACTATACTTGTGAATATGATGGAATGGCAGCATTAGATTTAAAAGTTTTTGCTGATAATATTAGTTTTTCAGGATATATACAAAGAAGTACATATTTTTATGCAGATAAAATAGAACTTACAGATGATGCATTTATTATAGGTAATCTAGTTTATAATGAAGATGCTGATTTAACTATTGGAGAAAATTCAACAATTTACGGTGAACAAGTTACAGATAATTTATTTTCAATGTTAACAAGTTTTGATACATCTAATTTAGTAGTAAGCCATATCATAGCAGTTGCTACACTATTAGGAACAGTATTATTTATACTACTTATGATTACAATCTTTAAACAAAATACTTTCTCTAAAGATGTAAAATTTAAGTTTTTAACTGTTTTAAAAGCTTTAGGCGTTGGTATATTGTCATTCATATTATTAACAATAATAACTGCTATTTTACTTGTAAGCACAATATTTACTTCTGCAGGATTTATAGTGTTCATGTTATTTATCCTAGCTTGTAGTATATCTATACCAGTGACTATAATAACACTTGCAAGTGTATTATATAACAAATTTAATAAAGGCAAATCTATGTTATTTGTATTATTATATACTATACTGTTAACTTTAGTATATTACGCTTTATCTATTATACCTTATGCAGGAATTATAATAAATATTATAATCGCTCTTACAGGTCTAGGACTTATTACTTTATGGTTGTTTAATATAAGAAAGAAAAATAAAGTTAATAAAAATATAGAAGCTTCTACTCCTAATAAAAAAGCTTTAGCAGAAAATAATTCTAAAAAAGAAAAAGAGAAAGTAAAAGAAGATAAGAAGAGCGAAAGCAATAAGGATGCTTCAAAGAAAGAAAAAGAAGCTGATAAAGATAAAAAAGATACTACATCTAAAGATGATAATAAAAAAGATTAATAAAAAAACCTAGTGAATTAAATCGCTAGGTTTATTTTTTATCATTATCAGAATCGTTCCAGTCTACTTCTATTGGATTATCACAATATGGACAAGTTATTTCTTTTTCTACTCCCTCTACATGTATGTAGAATAATTCTCCACAATACGGGCAAGTAACTTCACATTCCGTATCATTATCATAATTCCTTAAATGTGGATGTAATAATTCTGTAATCATTCGGTCTTCTACTTCTTCATTAAGCCTCATTTCTTCTTCTATACCATTTGCCAATTCTTCCACTTTATTTATTTTATCTTCAAAATATGATTGTCTTTCTAATATTTTTTCTATTTTTTCATCATATTGTTCTCTCATATAATCTATTTCATCAAAGAAAAGTAACATTAATTTTATAAATTTTGCTTTTATATATTCAAAATCTGGATTATCCTTCAAATTTTCTTCTAAATCGTTTAAAAATTTTTTATATTCTTTTTCAATATTTTCTCTATCATTCATATTATCTATATTATCCATTTTTATTTCATTCCTTTCTTTTTTTGAATTACTAATTATTCATTTTAACAAAAATAAGAAGGAAGGTTCTATAATTATATCCTTCCTTGCTACATTTTATACTATATTCAATGCTATAATTATTACCTATACTCTTTCCATATATTCACCAGTTCTAGTGTCTATTTTAATTATATCTCCTATTTCTATAAATAAAGGAACATTTACCTGTGTACCAGTTTCTACAGTTGCAGGTTTTGTTGTGCTTGATGAAGTATTACCACTAAATCCTGGTTCTGTATATGTAACTTCTAATTCTACAAATATAGGTGGTTCTACAGCAAACACCTTATCTTTATATGTTAAAGTCGTTACATTCATATTTTCTTTAATAAACTTTAAGGCATCTCCCAGTTGCTCTTTAGTTAATTGAATTTGCTCATAAGTTTCTGTATTCATAAAATAATAAAATTCTCCATCATTATATAAATATTGCATTTCTTCTTTTATTATTTCTGCTCCTTGAAATCTTTCCGTTGGATTAAATGTTTTTTCTATAACCGCTCCTGTCATTACATTTTTTATTTTAGTTCTTATAAAAGCTGGACCCTTACCTGGTTTTACGTGTTGGAACTCTATTACTCTATAAACAGCATTTCCCATTTCAAAAGTTACACCATTTCTTAAGTCTCCCGCTAAATAAACTTGTGCCATAAAAATATTTCCCCTTTCTTTGTTAGCTATTTAATTTTACTACAACTTTGAATAAATTGCAATAGATATTTGCATTTTTTCAAAAAAAATGTTATAATTAAATACACTTTAACATAGCTTAATAAAAGGAGTTAAAATGAAAAAACATCATGAATTTTACAAGGCTATTCAGTGGATAAGAGCTGGTAATCCAACTGTGATTATTAAAGAACAGTATATCGATAAAATAGAGAAACTGTTAAATATAAAACTAAAGCGATTATCACATTTGAAATATCTAGTAATGAATAGAAAGTAATTTTTCTATTTTAACTCGAAAAGAGGGTATCCTGTAATTAGGATACCTCTTCTTTTTGTTTTTTATCTATATATAAATTTATTCACATTTCTTTTTATATAATCTTCTAATTTCACCATAAATTCATCTGCCTCTATTTCTTTCTTTGCCACCATATCTAATCCCTTTTCCCAGCTCGCTGTTAATTTAGGGTTTAACATATCTTTTATTGAAACAGCTACTACATCATACACTGCTTCCCCAAATTCTGAGGGTGTTATTGTTGTTGTTTTTGAATTTATTTCTATATAATTTATCCTTTCTAATTTTTGTATTATACCTCCACGTGTTGCAGATGTACCTATTCCTGCTCCTTTTATTTGTTCTCTTAATACTTCGTCCTCTATTAACTTCCCTGCATTTTCCATCGCTAGAATTATGGAGCCAGCATCGTATCTTGTAGGTGGTGTCGTTTCTGATTCTTTTAAATTAAAGCCTTCTACTGGAATTTTTTGTCCTTTTTTTAGAGCTTTTAAAATTTCTAAATTGTCTTTTGCTTTATCTTCTTTTATATTTTCAGAATTTTCTTTATTATTCTGATTTTCTAAATTATTTTGATTATTACTATTTTCTTTATTACTTAAATTTCTAGCTATTTCCAAATACCCCGGATTTATTAATACTTTATTAGTTGCAGAAAATTCCTCGTTTTCTATACTTATAACTACAGATATTTTACTATACTCTGCTGGAGGATAAAAAATCGCTAAAAATCTTTTTACTATCATTATATAAATATTTTTATGTAATTCTGATAAGTTATTATAATTTTCATATCCTTGTCCAGTTGGAATAATAGCGTAATGGTCTGTAATTTTACTATCGTCTACATATTTTGTTTTTATTAAATCTGTAGAATATTTTTCTGCTATCATTTTATTTATATATCCTTTTATTTCTTCATTATCAAATCTTTTATATATTCCATTTAAATTTTTAGATATTTCTTTAGCCACTGCTGTAGATAATACTCTTGCATCTGTTCTTGGGTATGTAACTAACTTTTTTTCGTACAAATTTTGAATTACATCTAAAGTTTCTTCTGGTTTCAATTTAAATTTTTTAGCACATTCATTTTGTAATTCAGCTAAATTGTATAGAAGTGGTGCATTTTCTTTATTTTTAGTTTTCTTGACTTCTTTTACTACTGCTTCCTTATTTTCTAATGTTTTTATAAATTCTTTTGCGTCTATTTCTTTTTTAAACCCATTATCATTATATAATTTTGTAGAATTATATAATTTAGAAGCCTCTGTTACTTTCCATTCTGCATTAAAATTACTTTCAGCCGTACCAAACTTTCCAACAACTTTATAATATTTAGTTTTTACAAAATTTCTAATTTCACGTTCTCTTTCTACTATCATACCTAATACACAAGTCATTACACGCCCAACTGAAATAACTACTTTATCTTTATTTAATTTGTTTGCTAATCTCTTTGAATATATTAGAGATAATAATCGTGAGAAATTAATTCCTATTAAATAATCTTCTTTTGCTCTTAAGTATGCTGCATCTGATAAACTATTATACTCGCTTAAATCTTTTGCTTCTTTTATCCCTCTTAATATTTCTTCTTCAGTTTGTGAATCTATCCAAACTCTCTTTTTTACTTTATCTTTTACTCCTATCATTTGGTCTACTAGCCTATAAATATACTCTCCCTCACGCCCAGAGTCAGTTGATACATATATTGTATCTACATCTTCTCTTTCGATTAATGTTTTTATTGTATTAAATTGTCTCTCTGTATTTGCTATAACTTCGTATTTGTATTCCTTGGGAATAAATGGTAAGGTATCTAATCTCCAAAATTTCATTTTTTCATCATATTTTTCTGGATAAGACATAGTAACAAGGTGGCCAACACACCATGTTATTAGCCACTCATTTCCTTCTATATAATTGTTTTTTCTTTGAGTTGTGATTTTTAAAGCCTTTGCAAATTCCATTGCTACAGATGGCTTTTCTGTGATTAATAATTTTTTTGACATAATGCACCTTCTTGAGTTATATTATTATAATCTCTTTAGAACTTTCTGTTAATATATTGCAAGATAATTTGTTTATAATTACAGTGTCTTCTATTCTTATTCCGTATTTACTAGCTACGTATATTCCCGGTTCTATTGCTAGTACCATATTTTCTTTTAAATTGTTCATGTTTGTGCTTGATAAAAATGGAAGTTCATGACATTCTAATCCTACTCCATGTCCTAATGCATGCATTATTACATGTCTAGACATATTATAATTATTTTCTAATACTAATACTATTTCTCTAATGTTTCTTCCTTCTTTTAAAAGTTTTAATACTTGATTTTGAACGTCTAAAACGAATTCATATTCTTTTTTTAATGTTTCACTTATACTATCTACAAAAATTGTTCTTGTCATATCTGACGCATATCCATTATATTTACATCCCATATCTATTAAGATAACGTCATTTGATTCTATTTTTCTATCTGTAGGGACAGCGTGTGGTTTTGATGAATTTGGGCCAGATGCTACTATAGGCTCAAATGCTATGTCGTTTGCGCCATTTCTATTAAAAAATTCTTTTATCTCATGTGCTATTTCTTTTTCTGTCATTCCTTTTTTTATGTATGTTAATAAATATTTGAAACAGTCATCTGTTATTTTACAAGCTTGTTTTATATTTTCTATTTCGTCATCTTCTTTTACTGATCTTAATTTTTCTATTATTTTTTCAGTTTCTACAAGATTATTACATTTATATAATTCTTGTATTCTTCTGTATTCTGCATACGTTAAAGAATATTCTTCAAAGCCTACATTTTCACAAAACATAAAAAAATTTTCGTAATCAACGCGTGTATATCCTCTTACATCTGATACTGTAATTTCATCATCTATCATTAATGAATTATTTACTTCTTCTATATATCTACTGTCTGTAATAAATATATTTTCCTTTTTTGTTATTAATAAAGTTCCTTCTGCTTCTAGCCCTGTTAAATATTTAATATTATGTTTATTTGTAATTATCATTCCCTCAATATTTTGTACTTTTAATTTATCTCTTAACCATTTTATTCTTGGATTCATATAATGCTCCCCCTAATATATTTATTTAAATATTCCTTGTAAATATATTAATATTTTTCATCAAAAACATAGCTAGGGTGACACAATCCGGGTCTTTGATTTCAAAATATTAATATATTTGTCTTATATTTTTTTTAAATAAGTCCTAAAGTTAATATTTCTAATAAAATATTTAGTAATGTACCAGTTGGTACTATCATTGTTATAAATGCTGCTATTACTATAAATGGTCCAAAAGGCATATATCCATCTTCGCTTTTCTTTCTTATTAATATTATAATACTAATTACAGCTCCTATTAAAAATGCTAATACTGATATTATTCCTGTGTTTATTAATCCAAAGTATAATCCTAATGCTCCCATAAGTTTTACGTCGCCCATTCCCATAGCTTCTCTACCTGCTATTAGGCCTCCTACTAAACTTATTATTGCAAAGATACCTGCTCCTAATAGCATTCCTAATACTGAGTTAACTGCAAGAGTGAAATTACTTATTCCATTTAAAAAACATACGACTAAACCTATCTCGAACATTGTTAAACTTAATCTATTAGGAATTATTGTTAATTTTTTGTCTATTACAAATGTTGATAATAACATCGGCGTTAATAATAAGTATTGTATTAATGTTAAGTTTTCTACAAATGTATCTCGTATTCCATATCTATATAATAATATTACATACAAAATTGCAGTTATAAACATTAATATGTAATTAGGTTTTAATTTTGTTTTATATTCTAATAATATTTCTTTTGTGAATATTTTTTTATTTTCTGGTAATCTTTCATTACACCAACCCGAAAAAAATCCTACTGCTCCTCCTAATAATGCTATAAATAGATATGCCAGTATATGTACATCATTTATATACATAATTCTTCCTCCTAATATATATTTCTATATTTTTTATAATTTTCCTTCATTTTTCTTACTTATATATGATTTTATTACTAAATTTTCTATTGGTCTTTTTATTTTTGTAAATATTATATCTTTTTCTGCTAGTGGTTTTACTAAAATTGGGAACATTTTCATTCTATTACCACCTATAATGTCTGTGAAAATTTGATCTCCTACTACGGCAATATTTTGAGCCTCTAATTCTAAATATTTTTGAGCTTTTTTAAATCCAAATTTTAATGGTTTTTTTGCAAAGTAGTAAAATTTTAAATCTAAAGCATTTGCAACTTTAGTAACTTTTTCAAGTTTATTTGTATTTGATAAAATACACATTTTTATATTTTTTTCTTTTAAATCTTTACACCATTCTATTATTTTTTCATCTAAATTTTTATGATAATCTATTAATGTATTATCTACATCTAATATTAATCCTTTTAAATTATTTTTTTCCATAAATTCTATTGTTATATCTGTTACAGAGTTAAAATACTCTTTAGGATAAATACACATATGTTACTCCTTTAGATTCTAAGTTTGTTTCTAGTTACCGTTGTAGTTCATTAAATACTTTATAAAATCTTGATATATAGCTATTTGCAAATCAAGACCCGGATTGTGTCGCCCTAGCTATGTTTTGATTAAAAATAGCTATATATCAAGATTATTTGTTCTTTATTGAACTGTAACCCGTTCCTACTAAGAGAACCTCTAGTCCTATTTCTAAATCTATATTTCCAGTTTTATATTTTTCTTCTAATTCTAACATTCTACTTAAAAATGTTCTTAATTCTTCTTCACTAAAATATGAAGCTTGCTTTTTATATTTTGTAATTAAAAACATTTGATTTGGTTTTAAGTCTAAAAGTTCTGCTATATTTCCATTATTTTTTTCGCTTTCTGCTAATTTTATAAAATATAACTTTTTAAAATGTCTATATAAATTTATCATTATGCTTTGTAATGATTCTTTTAAGTATATTAAATCTTTTAACGTATCTAATGCCTTTTTTGTATCTTTTACTCCCATACTATCTGTTAAATTAAAAATTATGTTATCAATTTCTTGTGTTGCTAATAATTTAACATCTTCTTTACTTATTTTTCCACCTGGGCCTGCATATTCTATTAATTTTCTAATTTCGTTTATTAAGTTTTGCATAGAAGTTCCAGCTATTTCAGCTAAATACGATAAAACATTTTCTTCTACTTGAACATTGTATAAACTACATATTTTCTTTAGTCTTATTACTATTTCATTTAATTTTAATTTCTGAAATTCGCATATCGCCACATTATTTTCAGTATTTTCTTCTATCTTTTTTAAAACATCTAGCAAAGTGCATTTTTCTACTTTTTCTTCTATTATAACAAGTACTACACTTTGCTTTATTGATTCTATATTTTTTTCTATATATTCTGCAAGTTTTTTAGATATAGTATTTTGTTTTTTTGTTTTGCTTTCCTTAATTAACAAATCTGCTTTCTTTACAATAATTAATTTTTTATCATATCCAAAACTAGGTGTCTCTATTTCTTCTATAATATTATTTACATTTGTTTCATCTAGTAAAGAATAATTTATTCCTTCTTGTAATGTTCCAAATATTTTTTTAATTTTATTTACTGTACTTTCAAGCAAATATTTTTCTTCACCGTAAAATACATATATTGAGTTTAATGCTTTAGCGTTTAATTGTTGTTCTAACTTTTGTAATAACATTATTATCACCTTTAATAATTATAATTTTTCAGCAAATTTTGCAGAATGTGCATGGCATATTGCTGCTGCAATGCTGTCTGTTGTATCGTCCAATTTCGGTAAATTAGTTACATTTAATATTGATTTTACCATTCTTTGTACTTGTATTTTATCTGCTCTTCCATAACCTACTACAGCTTGTTTTATTTGAAGTGGAGTATATTCATAAGTAGGTATATTATTTTTACATCCTGCTATTAATATTACTCCTCTTGCCTCTGCTACCATTATAGCTGTTTTTGTATTTTGATTAAAAAATAATTCTTCAACCGACATTGCATCTGGTTTATATTCATTTATTATCATAGTTAATTCATCATATATTTTTAATAATCTTAATGGAAATGACATTTTTGAGTCTGTTAATACTGCTCCACTTGTTATTAATTTAAATTTATTTCCTACGTAATCTACTATACTATATCCTGTTATTCCATAACCTGGGTCTATTCCTAAAATTCTCATTCTGTATCTAGTTCCTTTCGCATTTACCAAATTATTCTTAATACTTCTGCTACACTCCAAGCTTGCGCTATTGTTCCTTTTGCTTCATAAGGTGCTTTTGAGTCATATATTTCTGCTATTTGCCCTACACATTTTCCTGTTGTAACTTCTTTATGAAATGTATTTATTGTAGTTTCTATAAAGTTATTATATTCTTTTTCTAATTCTTTTTTTGCTGTCTTATTCTTTTCTGCATTTATAATATTTTTAAATGCGTCGTTGTACATTCCTAATAGCCATACCCAAGTTGGTC
The DNA here is from genome assembly GCA_944391575.1 of uncultured Clostridia bacterium. Classification (GTDB taxonomy): domain Bacteria; phylum Bacillota; class Clostridia; order TANB77; family CAG-508; genus CALXUC01. The sequence goes on from CALXUC010000001.1 coordinate 93,328, forward strand.
CTTGGTGATATGACATATCTCTTCTAAAACTATCTCCCTCGTACGTTTCCACGTAATTTTCTTCGCCTTTTGCTAATGTTTTTAATCCATGAGCTTTTAATAATTTCTTTGTTACTGTATTAAATACGTTTTTGCCAATTTCTGATGCCGGGTCTAATACTTGATACGATAATGCTAATGCAAATATTTGGTTAGGTCTTACTTTAGGGTCACCTATAACATCATATAATGATTTTTTCCTTGCATTATAAAATTTTTCTTGAAAACTTGCTTTGCATTTTCTAGATAATTTTTGAGCATATTTCTTTTCTTTTTCGTCTCCAAATTTATCTGCCAATTTTTCTAATATTTTCAATGCATTATACCATAAAGCATTAATTTCTACAGCTTTTCCATTTCTTGGAGTTACTACGTAATTTCCAATTTTAGCATCCATCCATGTATTTTGTGTAGAATCTGTTCCTGATACGATTAAACCGTCGCTATCTAAATATACATTATTATCATCTACGTCTATACCCGCTTCATAAGAATGTAATATTTTAACTAATTTATCATATAAATTACTTTTAACATATTTATAATCTTCAGTATAATTTAAGTATTTATTTACTTGTTCAAATAGTAATAAAGAACTATCTACACTATTATATAAAGGCCTGTTATCGAATCCAGAGTAACCGTTTGGAACTAGTCCAAATTTTATATCTTTTATAATTGTACCAAAAACTTCTTTTGCTAAATCAAATCTTTTAGTTACTAAAAATAAACCTTCAAAAGATATTAACGTATCTCTTCCCCAATCTAAAAACCAAGGATAGCCTGCTATAACTGTGTGCAATCCAAAACTTGGTCGATACACTACAAAATTATCTGTTGCTTTTACTAATATTTCTTTTAATTCTTTTCTTTTTTGTTCTATAGGCGTTCCTTCTGAATTTTCTACAGTCTCTTGATTAATTTTACTATTTTTAACTATTTTTGAAATTCTTTTTTCTTCATTTTTAATTACATCGTCTATTTTAATTTCGTCTATATTTTCATTTAAAGAACATATAAATTCTAATGTTTTTGTAGTATTTCTAGGTATAATTACTTCAAATCTACCTGGAACTGTTAAGTTTTCTAATGGATAAAATCCTCGTTTTTCTTCTTCTACATAATACATATTTCTAAATGTATCATTAAAATGTTCTATATATTCTGCTTCATTTAATTTCATGTATATTGGAGTTTCATTATTATTGTTTATTGTTACTTTTATTTTGTTATTTTTCGTACTTTGCTTTAATTGGAACTCTTGGCCTGTTGTCATAGTATGAAAATCTCTAAAATTCATAACTGGTGCTATTACAAATTTTGCATTTTCACTATTATTTTTAATAGTATATTTAACGCAAACGGTATTTTCTCCATATAATAAACAAATTTCTTTTTTTATGTTAATATCTTTTACTTGATATTCAAACTTAACATCTGTATCTTTTTCAAAAGATATTTGATTTTTAAATCCTTCTGATACGTAATTTGGACATAAATTAGTTGCTAATACAAATTGTTCATTATTTATTATTAAACTTTCGTCCAATTTAGAAAGAATTACAAATCTTCTTCCTGGTGGATTTAAAGGCGCAATTAACAAGCCGTGGTACTTTCTTGTGTTTGCACCTATAATAGTTGATGAGCTATAACCACCTATACCATTTGTTAATATCCATTCTTTTTTCAAGCCATTTTCTAAATTAATACTTTCATTCGTAAACTTCATAATAAATACTTCCTTTTCTTTATTTTTTTATTTTGATCTTTTACCTTTATTTTTAGGTTTTATTGCTATTTTATTAACTATTTTTGCCGTTTTGTTTTTTATTTTATTAGGGCTATCCTTTTTTACAGATAATTCTTGTTTTAAGAATTTATTTTCGTATAAATCTACTGAAGTTTCGTATAACCTTATATTTTCTTCTCTATTTTCCTCACTTGTTTTTATTGCTTGTATTCTATCATTATATTTTTGGCTAAATTTACTTTTTGCAGTACTTCTACTTCTTTTTCCTAATTGTTTTTTATATTCTTTGTTTATATAATTTTTTGCTTTTTCCTTTTCTTTTTCTGTCTTTTTCGTTTCTTTTTGTTTTGAATTTAAAACAACGTATTGAGGATCATTTTGTTTATCTTTATATTTCAAATCGTTACAAATTATTTCCACTATTGTTGCAGCTAAAGTATCTGGGTCGTGTCTTATATAATTACCTTTTACCATAGCTATATCTTTATTTATAATCTTAACTCCTAAACCTTTTAAATTTTTTGTATCTTCATTTACAACATCTGCACCTTTTAAGTTATATCTTTTAATAAACTCTGGTGCTATTTCACCTGAATCGCAAATACAAAATTCAAATAAGCCTTTACCAACGTGTTCTTCTATCGCTTTAATATGGTCAGAAACGTTATAATCATCTGTTTGACCCGGTTCGGTCATAATATTTGAAACGAATATTTTTATAGCTTTACTCTCTTTAATTTCTTTTGCAACTCCTTTTATCAAAAGGTTTGGTAATATATTTGTATATAAACTACCTGGACCAATTATAATACAGTCAGCTTCTCTAATTGCTTCTAAAACGCCTGGAGCTGGTCTAGAATTTGAAGGAGTTACATATATTCTTTGTATTGGAGATACTTTATCCCATACTGCTTCTGCAATTTTTTGCCTATTTTCAATTATAGTGCCATTCTTTAACTCCGCAGAAATATTTACTCTATCTAAAGTAACTGGTAATACCCTTCCTGTTATATTTAAAACAGTTCCACTCGCCTCTACACTATCTGCTAAATCTCCATATATATCTTTCATAGCTGATAAATATATATCGCCAAAAGAAACTCCTTTTAAAGCATCTATATCAAACCTATAATTTAATAGCTTGTCCATTACTACTTCATCATGTGCTAAAGCAATAAAACTATCTTTAACATCTTCTGCTCTTAATACATCTACCTCTTCTCTAGAATTAATTAGAAGCTTCTCTCCATCAGATACATTTACTATGGCTGTTACATTGCTTGTATATTTTTTTATACCTTGTAGAACTGTGTTTAAACCAGTTCCACCACCTATAACAACGACATTTGGACCTTTATCGTAAACATTTTTATTAAATATTAAAGACTGTATATCTACTAATTCTGATTTTACATCTGCTTCTATTAGTATTTCTAAAGTTCTCTTTTGGATATATATAAGTCCTAATATAATCATAACAAAACCTGCAACAAATGCAGCTATAATTATACCCATATCCATGAAGCTCATTTCTTGCATTAATATGAATTTTGAAACACCATAACATGTTAATCCTATTCCTACTAAAATTAATAACATCCATCTTTTTAATTTGGTGCTAGATCTAAACCATGATAAAAAACCTTTCATTATTTAAATAACCTACCTTTATTAAAAACTTAAAATAAGAAATTTATTCTATTCTCCAATTATTATTACTTCTGTTTCTAATTCTTTATTGAATTTTTCTTTTACAGTTTTCTTTATGTATTCTATTAAATTTATAACATCTTCTGCAGTTGCTTTTCCATTATTTACTATAAATCCTGCGTGTTTTGGAGAGACTTGAGCTCCTCCTATTGTTTTTCCTCTTAAGCCAGCTTCGTCTATAATTTGAGAAGTTATAAAGCCATTTCCTCTTTTAAATACACTACCTGCACTTGGCATATTATATGGCTGTTTCTCTAATCTTGCTTTCATGTTATTATCCATTTTTTCTTTTATATCTTCTTTATTTCCTCTTTTTAGTTTTATTTTTGTGCTTAATAATATATAGCCATTTTTAGTTATAGAACTATTTCTATATACAAATCCATGCTCTTCAAAATTTAATATTTTTTCATTTCCTTCTTTATCTAATACTAAACTTTCAATAATGCAATTTTTAATTTCTCCACCATAAGCACCAGCATTCATTCTAACTGCACCGCCTATAGTGCCTGGAATACCATAACTAAATTCTAAACCTTCTAACGAATTTTCTAATGCAAATTTTGCAATTTTAGTACATGAAGTTCCACTTGTTACTTCTAATTCTACTATTTCTTCATTTTCTTTTAGAATCTTTATATCATCATATAAATTCTTAATTACTATTCCTCTTATTCCATTATCCTTTACTAATAAATTACTTGCTTTCCCTATTATATATACTGGTATATTATTTTTTATAGCATATTTATACACTAAAATAATATCACTTTTACTCGTTGCATTTATTAAAAAATCTGCATTTCCACCTATTTTGAAAGTTGTATGATTTTTCATAGGTTCATCTCTTAATATTTTATTTTTTTCTATAAGTTGTGATAAATCATTATATATTTGCTCTTTATGCATGATAATATCCTTTCTAAAAAATAATACTGAGTTGTATTTTAATTTATTAATATATAATATTCATTTTTCTTTTGTTTATTACATAGTATTGATTTTATCATTTTTTTCTTAAGATTACAAGAGAAATTGAAAAAAAATATTGTTATAATAGTTACAATTCAGGATATACTTGCTAGAAGCTTGATATATAGCTATTTTTAGTCAAAACATAGCTGGGGCGACACAATCCGGGTCTTGAGCTTCACAATAGCTATATATCAAGCTTCTATTTAAATGCCTGCTGAATTGTAACTTATAATATTATAATTTATATTATGTATTTTTTTTACATTTATGTAAATACTAAACTTAAAATATTAATTTCAATTTAATAATTAATAAATGTTGATATATAGCTATTTGCAAATCAAGACCCGGATTGTGTCGCTCTAGCTATGTTTTGATTAAAAATAGCTATATATCAACTAAAGAAAATATATTATAGAAAGGTAAATTATAATGATAAATCCGTCTAAAAATAAATTTAAAAACTTATTAAAGAAAATATTTGTTTATGAACCGAAAAACGATTACTTTTTTACTATTCCCGAAGAGTCTAATGAATATGAGCCGAATATAAATTATGAAAATCAACAACCTGAAAATGAAAAGTTAGAAAAACAAGAAATTTATAGCAATTTAGATGTAAATTTAGAGTTTATGAAATCTAAATTTAGCGTATTAATTAATGCAGATATAATAATTAGAGAATTTAATTTAACTATTCAAGGTAAAACGTATTCCGCTTTTATTATGTATATAGACGGGATGGTAAATGGTACTGATATTAATGATTTTATTTTAAAACCATTAATGCAAAAAAATAAAGATACTTTTTACAATAATACAGAAACTCAAAAAGTTGCTATTACGAAAAATATTTCTGTTAAACGTTCAAAACATTTTAATTTAGAAGATTATATTTATTCTTCACTAATGCCGCAAAATAATTTAGAGAAATCTACTACTTTTAAAGAAATTAGTGATGCTATCAATTTAGGCAATACTGCTCTTTTTATAGATACTTTAAATATTGCTTTTAATATTGAATTGAAAGGTTTTGAGAAAAGGTCTATAAGTCCACCTCAAAACGAAATTGTTGTCCGTGGCGCTCAAGAAGCTTTTGTCGAAAATTTACGTACTAATACATCTCTTATTAGAAGAATTATTAATGACGAAAATCTTATTATTGAACAAGTTAAAGTTGGTAAGATTACTAAAACTCCTGTAGCTATTTGCTATATGAAAAATATAACTAATGATAATTTAGTTAATGAAGCTAAATATCGTTTAAATAATCTAGATCTCGATGGTATTATTTCTTCTGGCCAACTAGAACAATTAATAGAAGATTCGCCAAAAGTATTATTTCCACAAACTTTATCTACTGAAAGACCAGATAAAGTAGGAAATTATTTATTAGAAGGTAGAATTGCAATTATTGTAAATGGTAGTCCTTATGCCTTAATTGTTCCTGCAATTTTTATAGATTTTTTATCTTCACCTGAAGATATTAATTTAAAATACCAGTATGGTAATTTACTTAGGATTTTACGTTTTATTGCTTTTATTATTACACTTTTAACTCCAGCTTTTTATGTTGCAATAACGTATTACCACGAAGAATTACTGCCTACTGAATTGCTATTTGCAATAGCTTCTTCAAGAGAGACTGTTCCTTTTTCTATATTATTTGAACTTTTAATTATGGAATTATCTTTTGAGTTAATTAGAGAGGCCATTTTAAGAGTACCTTCCCCTATAGGTCCTACTATACGGAATTGTTGGTGCATTAATATTGGGAGAAGCTGCTGTTAGTGCGAATATTGTTAGCCCTATCTTAATAATTGTAATTGCTATAACTGGAATAAGTTCTTTTGTAATTCCAAGTTATGAAATGAACTTCTCTTTAAGAATATATAGATTTATTTATGTTATTTTAGCATATATTGGTGGCTTTTTAGGTATTGCTTTAGGTTTATTTATACAAATAGTTATAATGGGAAATTTAAAATCTTTCGGAGCTTCTTATTTAGCACCATATTTACCTGTTACAAATTATGCAAGAAATAGATCTTTTATATTAAAACCATTCTGGCAAACAGAAAAAAGGCCTGACTTTCTAAATACAAAAAGAAAATATGCAGAAAACACTATAACTATGAAATGGAAAAATAAAGATTTGGAAAAATAATTTTATAATTTTCGCTACAATTCAATAAAAGAATATATAACTTTTGCAAAAACTTGATATATAGCTATTTGCAAGTCAAGACCCGGATTGTGGCGCCTGAACTTGTTTTTTGACTAAAAATAGCTATATATCAAGTTTTTATAAAAATTTTACTGAACTGTAAGTAATTTTAAGAAAGGGAAAGATTTATGAACACTATAACTAAAATAAGTACTTTTGAAGCTGTGTGTTTTATGATTATTGTTATAATTAATAGAATGCTATTAAATACTCCAAAAGAAATAATAAAAACCACTGCTACTTCTGCTTGGATAAATGTACTAGTTATTTCTATTATAACAATTATTTTTATTTTAATATTGTGTAAGCTTTATAAAAATTTTAGCGGGAAAGATATTTTAGATATTTCTGAGTATCTCGGTGGCAATATTTTAAAAACAATAATTGGAATAATGTTTTTACTACTATTTTTGTATGTGGCTGCTGTACTTTTAAGAAACTTTTGTGATTCTTTGCAAAAAATATTTTTACCTAACACCCCTATAACATATATTATGTTGTTCTTTATAATTGGGATAGTTCTAGCAAATAAATTAGGATTATCTTCAATTATAAAAATAAATATTATTATTGTAGGTTTAATTTTATTAAGTGCAATTATAATATTCGTAGCGCCTATTTCATACTTTGATTTTTCAAACTTATTCCCAGCCTTTGGGAATGGTATTGATGAAACATTCTTTTCAGGGCTTACAAACCTTTTTGCATTTACTGGGATTGCATATTTATACTTTTTAATGCCACTTTTAGATAAGCCTCAAAATTTTAAAAAAGTTGCCCTCACATCTACAATAATTTCTAGTATATATTTATTTTTAAGTGTTGTTAGTTTAATAGGATTATTTAGTTATTTAACTACATCTAAAGATATATTTTCTGTAGTATTAATTACTAAAGTTATTAATTTAGGTGGCTTTTTAGAAAGAATTGATGCAATTCTTATGTTAGTTTGGATTTTATCGTTCTTAGCTTATTTAAGTTTTATATTATACTTTATTTTATATACTTACAAAAGAGTTACAAATTTACATGATCAAAATGGCGCGATATATTTATTTACTGCATTAATATTTGGATTAGCTTTGTTACCACAAAATGTTATAAAAATAAATTTTTTAGATAATGAATTATTAAAAGTACTAACTATACCTCTAATATTTATTGTTCCACTTATTATATTTATTCTAGCTAATCTAAAATTTAAGCGAAAAAACAAAATACAAAAAAGGGAGGTTAATTTTTAATAATGAAAATAATAGCTATAATTATTATTTTAACACTTATCCCTTTTACTTTAACTGGTTGCCAAGATGCAAAGGGAATTGAAAATTTGGCTTACGTTACTGCTATTGGGTTTGATATTGGAGAAGATAATTTAATAAAGCTCACTTTCCAATTTGCAAAGCTAACTTCTTCTGACCAAAGTGGCTCCTCTCAACCTCAAAGTTCTGAGAATGTAACAATAGATTGTTCTTCTTTTGACTCAGGTCTTAACATTGTAAACAGTTATATTAGCAAAAAAGTTAATTTATCACATTGCAAAATAATAGTTTTCTCTGAAGAAATAGCTACAATGGGAATATTAGAACATGTAAATGTATTAGCTTCAGATAGAGAAATACGTCCTGACTGTAATGTATTAATTAGTAAATGTAAAGCTAAAGATTTCTTAGAAAACTCTGTTCCGACATTAACTAATTTAACTCCTAGATATTACGAAATATTATTAAACTCAAAAGAATACACTGGTTTTTCAGAAAATGTACCATTATGGAAATTTTTTATAAATTTAAGGAATAGTACTGAAGAATCTGTTGCAGTATTATGCGGACTAAATTCTTCATATACTGGGTATTCTGGCGAAGATAAAAATTTAATGGATAAAGATGTAAGTTATAAAGCAGGTGAAACTCCTCTTTCTGGTAAAACTATTAGCCAAAATATGGGACTTGCAGTATTTTCTTATGACCAATTAGTGGGTGAAATGGATGCTATAGATACTGTTTCTTATCTTATGTTAACAAATGATTTAGATAGTTGTAATATTTCTGTGCCGAACCCTTTTGAAAATAATTCAATTATTAATGTTAAGTTAGAATTAAAGAAAAGAACTAAAAATAATGTAGAATTGATTAATGGGTCACCTTTTATAGAAAGCAATATTTATTTAAATGGCTCTATAACTTCTATAAGTTTAAATACAGATGATTCTAAAACGGAAACTTTAAGTACAATAGAAGAATATATTGAAAGTTACGTTGCATATAACGTAAAATTTCTTTTATATAAAACAGCAAAATATTTTAAATCTGACATTGTAGGATTTGGGAAAAAAATAGTTAATAATTATTTAACTATAGACGAATGGAAATCTCTGAACTGGGCGGCATTATATAAAAATTCATTCTTCAATGTAAATGTTGAAGTTACAATTAATCCAAGTTCTTTATTTGTAAAAGGATAAAAAGGAGGCATAAAATGTATTCTATAACTATGCATATAATTCTTCATATTTTAAACATTTTTGTTTTAATAAAAACTTGTTCTTATAGCATGTATGAAATTAAAGTTAATAATAATAAAATTGGTGGAATTATTTCTATCGTTCTACAAGTTATTGTATTTTTTCTTATTATTTATTTATTGTATAGGCAATAATATTAAAAAACTTGATATATAGTTACTTTTAATTACAAATAACTATATATCAAGTGTACAATATATAATTCATAAAATAATCTAAACTAATTAATTTGTATAGGCCCTGTATTTCCACCGTCTGATACGTCATCCATTAATCTATCTCTTACAGGTATTATAGTATTGCCAAACAACATGTTATATTCTGTTTTTCCACCTGATGTTGTTTTATATATGCTATCAAAAGAAGGCGGTACTTTCCATTCTCCATTTATATCTAATACACCATATCTAACTTTATTTGCAGAATTTATTTTACCTGCAACTATTCCTTCTATTCCTTCACTTACTGGTATTAATAATACGTTTTGTGAAGTTTGTGAAGACGATACTACTGAGCCAAAACAATAAAGATTGCTATTTTTAACTTCCCCATTTATATTAAATAATGTCCAACGGTCACCTTGTTTTGCAGGAATACAAAAATCATATAACACGTATGAATTTTTTATCTCATCAGTTGGAAACAATTTTGGATTTTCTATTCCTATTTTATCGTATTCTAGATTTATCAATATCTTGCCATTCTTGTCTAACACTCCGTATTTATTACCATCGCTTACTAAGTATAGTCCAATATTATTATCTATTAATTTTAATGAACTATATTGAAGTCCTACTTTTTCAATATTTGAACCTCCTTGCCCATTTCCATATAAAACTCCATATTGTCCGTTTTGTTCTACTATAAATTCTTGCATACCTTCTGAATATGTTAAATTATTATATTTAGTTCCTATTATTGAAGAATTATCTGCTGTACTAATTACTCCCATCACTCTTTCTTTTGTAACAACTACCATCATATTTTGTATTAAAGCTTTTTGATTAGAAAAATCCTCTGATAATTCATAATATCCAGCATTTTTAGCAACTGTATTATATCTTTCAAATAACGCTGGTAATGTTTGTATCGTTAAAGAATTTTTATCTGCATCATATGAAAATTTTACATTAAATACTTTTTGCATAGTTGGTAAACTAATATATAACAAATCATTTATTCTTTTTACTTTATAAGACATCTTATAGTAATCATATGTAGATGAATCATCGTTCACCAAAGTTTTATATACCACGTCACTATCCATTTCTAATAATGCTATTTCATATGAATTTCTTACATAACATTTTGTTCTATCCTCACTAGCAGTTCCATATTCACCATTATAAAATTCATATGATAATAAAGGTGCTATTCTCTCTACACATACGTATGGTACATTATCGTCTCCCATATAAAATATATTAGAAGTCATTTTACTTTTTAGAGCTCCATCAACATATAAATTATTTTTTTGATTATTTATACTAGATATTATTGCAACAACTATCATAACAATAATTATTACACCTATTACTGCCGCTCCACCTATAATCATCATTTTTTTCTTTTTATCATCATTTGCTCCGTAATTGTTCATGTTCAAATTATTGCCCATTCCACCATATAAATCACTCATATTTTATTCCTTCCCTTCTAAAAATTTTATTATATACAAAAAATTTTTTACATATAATTTTACTCATTTGTATATCCATATTTTTTATAAAATTCTTCTTTAAAAGTCCCAAAGTTATCATTCTCTATTTCTATTTTAACACTTTTCATTAAATTGGTCAAGAATTTTAAATTATGAATTGATAATAATTTTACACCTAGTATTTCGTTAGCTTTTATTAAGTGTCTTATGTATGCTCTTGTATAATTTTTACAAGTATAACAGTCACATTCATCATCTAATGGTGTAAAATCTTTTTCGTAAGTTGCATTTCTTACTACTACTTTTCCCTTAGATGTAAATGCTGTTCCATTTCTTGCAATTCTTGTAGGTAATACGCAATCACACATATCTATACCTGCTAATACTGCCTCTAACAAATAATCTGGACTTCCAACTCCCATTAAATATCTTGGTTTATCTTTTGGTAACAGTGGAGTCGTAAAATTTAAAATATCTTTCATAGTTTCTATATCTTCTCCTACACTCAACCCTCCAACTGCATATCCAGGGAAATCCATTTCTACTAAGTCTTTAACAGATTTTTCTCTCAAATCTTTATACATTCCACCTTGTACTATTCCAAAAAGGCTTTGTTCTTCTACGTTTTTATGAGCATTTTTACATCTTAAAGCCCATCTAGTAGTTCTTTCCATTGATTGTTTTGTATATTCATAAGTTGCAGGATAACCCACACATTCATCAAAAGCCATTATAATATCTGCACCTAAATCTTCTTCAGTTTTCATAACACTTTCAGGCGTAAAAATATGTTTACTTCCATCTAAATGTGATTTAAACTCTACTCCCTCTTCTGTTATTTTTCTTAAAGCTCCTAAACTAAATACTTGAAAACCGCCACTATCAGTTAAAATTGGCCTATCCCAATTCATAAATTTATGTAATCCACCAGCCATTTTTACTATATCTTGTCCTGGCCTTAAATATAAATGATATGTATTTGCTAAAATTATTTCTGCATTTACTTTTTCTTTTAAATCTTCAGGAGTTAAAGATTTAACTGTTGCTTGAGTTCCAACAGGCATAAATACAGGTGTTTCTATCACACCGTGTGGAGTATAAATTCTACCTCTTCTTGCACCTGTTTGCTTACATTCATGTAATAATTCATATCTTACTGCATTCATTGTTTTCCTCCTATATCTCCTATATTCTTATAAATTAATTTTTTAATATTACTTTATAAACATTGCATCGCCGAAGCTAAAGAATCTATATCTTTCTTTTATTGCTTCTTTATATGCTTCCATTATGAAGTCTTTATCTGATATTGCAGATACTAGCATTAGTAAAGAAGATTCTGGCAAATGGAAATTTGTTATTAAACAGTCTACCATTTTAAATTTATATCCTGGATATATAAATATAGATGTGTCTCCTTCTCCAGCTTTTACTCTACTTGTTTCTCTATCTGCTACTGTTTCCAGAACTCTACAAGAAGTAGTGCCTACTGCAATTATTCTATTTCCTCTTTTTTCTGTTTCATTAATAATATCTGCATTTTCTTGTGTTACAATATAATGTTCTGTATGCATTATATGATCTTCTATATCTTCTACTTTTACTGGTCTAAATGTTCCTATTCCTACATGAAGAGTTACTTTTGCTATTTTTATACATTTTGCTTTTATTTTTTCTAAAAGTTCTTCTGTAAAATGTAGCCCTGCTGTAGGTGCTGCGCTTGAGCCTTCATATTTAGCGTATACTGTTTGGTATCTGTCTTTTTCTTTTAATTCTTCTTTTATATATGGTGGTAATGGCATTACACCTATTTTATCTAAAATTTCATTAAAAATACCTTCATAAGTAAATTTTACTATTCTATTTCCGTCAGGCAATATTTCTAATACTTCTGCTTCTAGAAGGTCATCTCCAAAGCTCATCTTGGCCCCTACTTGTAATCTACGACCTGGTTTTACTAAAACTTCCCATTTATCTTGTCCTAAATCTTTTAAAAGTAATACTTCTACCTTACAAGGTTCATTATTTTCTTCTTCATATTTTTTTACACCATAAATTCTTGCTGGGATTACTTTTGTATCATTTATTACTAAACAGTCACCCGGATTCAAATAATCTATAATATCTTTAAAAACCTTATGTTCTATTGTTCTAGTTACTCTATCTAATACCATTAATCTTGATTCATCCCTTTTTTCTAATGGGTGTTGCGCTATTAATTCTTTTGGTAATTCATAATTAAATTCTTCTAATTTCATAATTTACCACCTTTCTTAATTTATTTTTAATATACAATTCTTTGAGTAAACTATCTATTATATATTAATACTCCTACTTCTTCTCTTTCTATTTTAGTCATTATAATATTATAATTTTTACTAAATATTTTAGATAATTCCTCTATTATATTTTCAGGTTCTTTTATAAATTCGATTTCTAATGAGTATTCAAAATTACTTCCGTTTGCTGGTTGCATTTTATACACTTCTGGTTCTAATCCTATATACTTATCATTCACTGTATCATGTATTTTTTTTGACATATAGTCTTGATACCATGTTCTTTGACCTATTACGGCTTCATTTTCATATCCATATTCTTTATAATCATGTAATGCAGGTATATCATAATTCATTGCATTACAAATTCTTTCTAAATCGTGTAAAAATTCATGCACCATAACTTCTTCTGGAAATGTATTTGTAACTCCATTATATGCATAAATTGCATTATACTCTTCATTTGGAATTCTTACATTAGAAAATCCTATTCCTTTATATGTCATTCCACCAAGTCCTATCCAGTCATTTACATGTATTTCTACATTTCTAGAGGCGTCTCCTAATTTTGCTACTATAAAAATATGGTCGTAATCTTCTTCTTCCATATATGGATCAATTATACTAGCCACATCAGCTCCTGAAATATAATTTCCATTTACCTCATCGTTTGTGATAGAAGTTAAAGTTTCATTAGTTTCAAAAAAATCATATTCTATAGTAATTAATCCTCCAGATAATATATTACATGAGTTTTGAAATCTTTGCATATTTACTTGTGTGTTATATATGTCGTTTTCTGACATTCTTGCTATAACTTCTGTTCCGTCTGCTAAAACTACATCTGTATTAGGAATTACAAAACAAGCTACATTCCAAGTAGAATCTGAATTAGGTACTCCCTTTTCTACTTTAAAATTTGAAAACCATGCTGTTCCTGTACAATTATCTTGAAATCCACCTAATCTAAAACCTATATTTACGCTTTCTCTATCATATGAATTAAAATACATTACAATTTCTTGCCAATCTGAAGTTCCTTGAATACTCTCTGATTTTTCAACTGTATCAATAATTGAAATTTGAGCCCCAGACTCGCTAACTTCATTCTCAGTTACTACATTTTCCGTTTTTACCATACAACTTACTTTATATGGTGTGTTTTTTTCAACTTCTAATGTCTTATAAAATGTTGCATCATTCATAGTATTAGAAACTATTTTGTATGAATCTATACCGTCTTCATATTGTACATCTTTATCTCTTGAAAATTCACTTAAATGTAATGTTAATTCTGCAGTGCTAAAATCATTGAAAAATTTTTGCTTGTATGCATTATATACTAAAATAAGAATATAAATCAAAATGATTATTACTATTAAAGATAATATTTTTTTGAAAACCTTCATCGCTTCCTCCTAAAACACGTGTATGTTTTTATAAATTACTTTAATATTTTACTATATATTTTAAAAAATAGCAATAGAGGAAGTAGCAATTAGAATAAATTTTAGCTAAAACTATTTAGAGCTTATAAACATACTAAAACCTCAAGTTATATTTTCAAATATGGAATATAACTTGAGGTTTTACAAGATCTACTATTTTTCTAAAGCTGTACTTCTCACCCATTTATACGCATTTTGATTATACGCCATCCTTTTATTGTTTTAAAGACAATAAAAATTTTCCCCTCAGCCTTTTCTAACTTTTCTGTTGTTCTTCTAGTTTTCTATATTAATTACTTCTTTTTTCTTTAGGATTCAGGTCTACTTTATATAAAGCGCTACGCGAAAACCGTATGCCGCTGCTGCCGTGGTCCACGCCGCGGCTGCCGCGGCCAGAAGCAGGGTCGTCCGAGCCGGAACCGTAGTTGTAATCGCCACCCCTGTCGACACGGTTGGTGCTATATTTTTCCATAGTCCACTCATATACATTGCCTGCCATATCATATATGTTTTTTTGACTAAATGTTGGATCTGCTCCACAAGTACCTAGTCCAGAAATAGGATCATTTGTAATTCCACTATAATTTCCTTTTCCTGTTGAATCTGTTGCATATGTTGTGTCTCCGCCATACGCCCCTATAAATTTTAATGCTGTATCCCATTGCGTTCCGTATATTAATGTTGATACTGCTCCATATCTACTATCTGGATTATCTGGATACATACTCCTTGCTACTGTTACTGCTCCGTCTCCTGGATTTTCATCATCATTAGTACCATTATCACTCCAAGCTATCTCATTCCATACAGTTGCTCCTTGTTTTGATACTGGTTTAACGGTTCCATCTATTGCTACAGACGACGAAGGTTCTCCATCTGGTAATCCAGCCTCATATCTTGCTATATAAAATCCTCCATTTTTTGTTACGCTTGTTTCTATTGCAGGTAGTACTGTCTCTGTATATTGTGTACCTGTATCTTCTCCAATAGTTGTATCTGCTGGGTATGTTAGTAATTTACCTTCACTATTTCTCCAATCTTGTCTCGCAAATGTTACATTCGTTCCATCTACTGGCACCCACACGAACTCATTTCCTGTACTTTCTGTTCCGGTAACTCCATCCGTTATTACTAATCCTTTTTGGTATCCATCTGCACTTCCCCATATCGCATTTCCTTCATTTACTGGTGCAAATCCTTTTGGGATTATTGGGGCATTATAGCTTCCTGTTGTTCCTCCACTATATGTTTGATTTACTGACACTATTTGATTTATGGGATTTACTATTGGTTCTTCATTTACTGGTGGATTTTTCTCTCCTAAATATTCATCTATTTGATTTATCATACTTTGTATTGTATCGCCTTCATTTCTTGTTGCATTTTCATATGTCTCTGCTGCTTGTCTCGTTTTACTAAATAATCCGTCTCCGTCTACTACTGCTGCTATTGCTACTCCCGCTAATATCAGCATTACTACTACTGTGATTACTAATGCAACTAAAGTTATTCCTTTTTCTTTCTCTTTTTTTCTATCAATTTTATAATTACACTTTTTCATACTTTTATCAATTCCTTCCATACATTTTTTCTAAAGATATTTTTTGTTGTATTCATAATGATTACGGTCCGGCTCTATCCGTTTTATATTTATTTCTTACTTTATTTTTTACACTTATTATTATTTTTATTCTTCTTTTTATACTTATTTTATTTTTCAACATATTTTTCTCCTTTATCTTTAAAATCACTTTTCTTTTTGTTGTACTAAATATTTTTATTATAGTTTTATCATAATAATTAAAATAATAGAACAAGCTAATATGCGAGTTTTCGCATTTTATCGCATATACTATGAGTTTTTCTGTTGAAAAGCACAAAAAGATAGACCTATACTACTAAAATATGAATTTTTTAGGACACTTTTAACGTTCCTATTCATATCTAATCTTAGTATAGTTCTACCTTTGCTTTTACTATATAATTTTAAAATTTCTAAATTAAAATTGTTTTTTGCATTTTGCAAGTTTGATTTTTTATTTTCTAAATGACAATATACGATATATAGTCGAGTAAACGAATTCCACGTTGAATAAAGAGATACTCTCTCTCTCTCTCTCTCTCTCTCTACAGCCACAAGGGTTTTGAGACTTTTCGTTGTTTTCATCTTTCATTCCTCCTTATTCTTCGTTTATCGCTCCTCACAGAACCGTGCATGCAGATTTCCCGCACACGGCTCTTCTTAATATCTTTCACTTTCATATCAATATAACTTTGCACATACTCTTGCCTTCATTATTGGGTGTTTCGTTAATATCACCTCATTAAATTCTTGCCAAGTGTAGCTTTTCTTTTGACTTCTTCTATTTAACCACTTAAACAAGTTAACTATAATTTGGTATCTATATTTATTTATCATTCCAAAATTGTCATAAAATCCAAAGTAATTAAAGTGCCCTCTTAATTTCAAATTTACCATATTTATAATATATAGTAAGTTTTTATTCCTATTTTCTTTTATCCATACCTTAAATGCTTTTATCTTACTTATATATTTCTTTCTTGATGTCTTTATTTTTACTTTAAATTTACCTTGTGCATTTCTTCCACAATAGAATGTAAATCCTAGAAAATCAAAGGTCTCAACTTTTTTTCTTTTTTGCTTTTGCATTTTCTTCTGCAAATCTTCCAAATTCTATTAGTCTTGTTTTGTTAGGTTCTAGTTCCAAGTTAAATTTCTTTAATCTCGCTGGTAGTAACTTATTGTAAAAATATTCTGCTTCATCTTTGTATTGAAAGCAACATATATAATCGTCTGCATATATTACTATATAGCATTCTCCTCTTGCTTTTTCTTTTATTTCTTTCTTGAACCATAATGCTAATACATAATGCATATATATGTTGGCTAATACTGGACTTAATATTGAACCTTGTGGTGTTCCCATTATTGACCTAATTATATTTCCTTTTTCCATTATTCCAACTTTCAAGAATTTCTTTATTAGTCTTATTATATTTGGGTCTGCTATTCTTTGTTTTATGCACTCTATTAACCATTCATGGTCTACATTATCAAAGAATCCTTTTATATCTGCATCTACTATATAGTTTACCTTCTTCATCTGTATTGTTCCTGTTAAATTCCTTATTGCGTCATGACAATTTCTCTTTGGTCTAAAGCCGTACATTGTATCTGACAAATGGGGTTCAAATATTGCTGATATTAATTTTGCTAATGCTAATTGTACTATTTTATCTTCGTATATCGCTATTGCTATTCCTCTTAATTTTCCATTTGCTTTTGGTATATATACTCTCTTGGCTTCTGTTGGTCTATAACCTTTGTTCTTTAATCTTGTTACTAGGTTGTCTAGGTTTTCTTGTAGGTTTGACGCATATTCTGCTTTCGTTACTCCGTCTACTCCTACTGCCTTATTCTTTTCCAATTCATTATGGCATATCATTAATAAATCTTTATTTATCAAATGATATATTGATGTAAACTTCTCTTCTGGTCTTGTTATTGATATTTCTGTTATTCTTGCTAATTTTGTTTTCATATCCATTTTCATTTCTCCTATCCTTGTATATAGCTTATGTTTCTTTAGCAAGAGCTATATTAAGTGAACCCCTTTTCTCCTTTAGGTTTATTATTCCTACTATCATCAATACTATGGGTTCATCCGACTCCCTATAATTCTTTTGATACACTCCTTTTTATCGTTGTTATATCATTACCAATTTCTGGAAACTATAGGGTCTCACCTTTCATCATGTAATCATTGTATAGCATAGTTAGGTCTTTGACCTCGCAGGAGTACTATTACGCTTGCCGTTTTTCGTATAATAGTATGTTGTTTTCCAGTTACATAACACCGTCAACCTCCTGATATTTATATGTTACGTGGCTCAATACTAACTCTACTACCTGACTGTCTACGCTTAGCTCCTAGTATTACTACTAGTCTCCCAAGACTCGCTACTGGCGGAATGGCTAGTTCCTTTCCAGATGGGGGTTCCACCCATTAAATTACATGACCTTCAAGGTCGCACTATATATATATACAGCCATGCGGGTTTCAGCGATTTTTTCTAATTTTTTTATTTTATTTTCTTCTTTTAATTTTAATGTTCCTACCATTTTCATTTTCTCCTTTTCGTTATTTTCCTTTATCTTACCATACTTTTTTATTTTATGCAAGACTAAATTTTATAATTTAAATTTTATGCTTCATTGCGCATAATAATCTGAAACTAATAAAGCTTTACAATATTCTAAGTCAGCTTGTAATTCATCTGTCACTGGTTTTATCTCATTTCCGTCATAATATGTGTAATCTTTAAATACTACATATTCTTCTTCTGTATTTAATGCATCATATCCAGGATAAACGAAATTTGATTCTAATCCAAATAAATTTTTTATTGTTGGCAATATATTTATTGTACTTGTAATTGTTTCTATTTGATTACTTTCCATTTCGCTACTATATATGAAGAAGGCTGTTTTATTTATTTTATCATCATCACCTTCTTGTAAAAGAAGAGTATTAGGGTGGTCTGTAAATGCTACTATTATAGTATCTTCCAATTTATTATCTGCTTCTAACTTTTCTAATAAAATCTTAAACATATTATCAGTTTCTCGTGCTGCTGAAAGAGCACAAGTGACTTCTTCATCTAATCCTAAATTTAATTTTTCGATTTCTTCTAAATTTTTAGTACATTCTGCCTTATCATATGAGTAAGGTGAATGTGGCGAATATGTGATTATAAAACTCATAAATTTATCATCTCTAACAATTTTATCGTACCCATCTATTGCTATATAAGAGTCAAATGATAAATTTTCCTGAGATATTCCCATATCTACATAATTATGATACTTCTCGTATCCAAAACTTAAATGCATGTTATCTCTATTATATATATGTCCAAAAGATCTATGGAAAGAATTTACCACATATCCTGATCTTTTAAATAAATTTGCCAAAGAATATGAATACGTGTTATTAACATACAAATAATTAGGTGATAAATTATTTATATTAGGATAAATTCCCGTATTTGCAACAAATTCTGTATTAGAAGTTGCACCTGTTACGTAATTAGGGCTATAATGATTAGTAAAATTAAAACCATGTTGCATCATATAATAAATAGTTGGCGTAACGTCTTCTCTTATCATCCAATCATCCATTGCTTCCATCATTACAAATATTAAATTTTTTTCTTCAAAAATACCTTCATACTCATTTTCATTTGATACTACTTCTTCGTTATTATTAATATATTCAATTATAATTTCTTGTGCATTTTCCATATTGTCTTTATTAATAAAAGACATATAAAAATCTCTAAATATATACTCATAAATTCCTGAAATTTTTAATAATTTATTAGGGTCTATCCAATTTGTATAATAATTTGAATCATTACTTAAAACTTCTGTTGAATCCCAGCCATCAGATGTGTTTGATAATTGTTTTGCATTATACGTATGTATGCATATAAGCAAAATAAATATAATTACTATAAAAATACTTTGTTTAGATTTTATTTTATAATAATTCCCTTTGCATAAAAGTGTAATAAGAACATTAAAAGCAATTCCTAATAAAATAAATCCAACAATTTTGTAATTTATAAATTTAAAAACAGAATTTATAAACGATAAACCTTCTCCAGATAAAATTAAATCTTTCCAAGAAAATATAGTTCCAAAATATGAATACATAAAGTAATTTGCTACTGAAAATAGCAACAATATTATATTGAAAAATAAGCCGACATACTTTCTTAATTTTTCATTTAGCATATATAATATTACAATAAATGAACTTATCCATACGAAATCAAAAATAATTTTTTCTTTAGTAAAAGTAAAATAGCCTCCAAAGTAATCATTAAATACTGCAATCATTATATAATATAAAATTGTTATTAAAAAATATGGTAAAAATTTTTTTAATTTTTCTATTATCTTTTCCTTAATATTTACATCATTTTCCATTATTTACTACCTTTCTCTATTATTCATTTAGATACATATCTATTTTTGTATAATTCACAACATTTATTATAAATTGTCTTATAGTACTTATATATTAATATTTTGTAATCAAAGACCCGGATTGTTATGCTCTAGCTATGTTTTTGATAAAAAATATTAATATATAAGTACTATTAATATTTATTTAACTATGAATTTTGATTAATTTCTTAATAGTATACCACAAATTTTTTCAAAATAAAACAATTTTTTCAATATTTATGATATAATTATGTATAGTTTTTAGTAAAGGAATGATATTAATTATGGCATATTGGTTAGATAGAACAGAAAATTTAATAGGTAAAGAAGCTTTAAATAAATTAGAAAATTCAAATATTGCAATTATAGGTATTGGTGGAGTCGGCTCTTTTTGTACTGAAGCATTAGCTCGTTTAGGTATTAAGAATATTACATTAATAGATAAAGATGTTGTAGATATTACTAATATAAACAGGCAACTTATTGCTGATACTACAACTGTTGGAAAATTAAAGGTAGATGTAATGAAAGAACGTATATTAAAAATAAATCCCAATGCAAATGTTACTACTTTTCCAGTTTTCTTAGATGAAAATAATATACCTTCTTTAATTTCTAAAAATTACGATTATGTAATAGACTGCATAGATAATGTAAATTCTAAAGTTGCTTTAATAGAATATTGTTATAAAGAAAATATAGAAATAATTTCTGCATTAGGAACTGGCAATAAATTAGACCCTACAAAATTTGAAGTTACAGACATTTCCAAAACTTCTGTATGTCCTCTTGCTAGAATTATAAGAAAAAAATTGAAATCAAAAAATATTGAACATCTAACTGTAGTTTATTCTAGAGAAGAACCTATAAAAATAGAAAATTCAAAATCTCCTGCAAGTATTTCTTTTGTTCCAAGTACGGCAGGTTTAATAATAGCAAGTGTAGTTGCAGAAAAATTAACTTCAAAGTAAACTTTGTTATCTATGTTTCTGTAAATTATGCAAATTTAATGTTATTATATTACAAATTATGATTAACTATATATTAAAAAG
Organism: uncultured Clostridia bacterium; assembly: GCA_944391575.1. Classification (GTDB taxonomy): domain Bacteria; phylum Bacillota; class Clostridia; order TANB77; family CAG-508; genus CALXUC01. The sequence goes on from CALXUC010000001.1 coordinate 115,029, forward strand.
AGGAATATATTAAACTTTTCCTCAAGAAAGGAATGAGATAAAAAATGGAATTAGATTATAATGTAATAGGTGAACGTTTAAGAAAAGCAAGACTTGAGAAAAATTATACTCAAGAATACTTGGCTGAAAGGATGAATGTTTCTGTAGCATTTTTAAGCAGAATTGAACGCGGAAGCTCTCATATTAATTTAAAAAGATTAACTGAAATTTGTAAACTTTTAGAGATATCAGAAGGTGAAGTTTTAAACGGTTCTGTTACTAATCCTGAAACTTATTTAATATCAGAATTCAACTTATTATTTAAAGGTTGCCCTCCTGAAAAATTAAAATTAATTTATAATATTGCAAAATTAATTATTAAAGATGGGTCAGATAAAAAATAATAATGTTACAATTCAGTAATAGAACATATAACTTTTGCAAAAACTTGATATATAGCTATTTGCAAGTCAAGACCCGGATTGTGGCGCCCTAGCTATGTTTTGACTAAAAATAGCTATATATCAAGTTTTGCCAAATGCTATAAAATATATTTAGCAAGAAAAAATATAATATATTGCGAATATTATTAAAATAAATATCAATAATATTATTGATATTTATTTTGTTCTATGATATATTAATAATGTTGTTTAAATTTATTTTTAAGGAGGAATTTAATAATGGAATTTAAAGAATGGGAAGGTTTTAATGGCGGAAGTTGGAAGAAAGAAATCAATGTTAGAGATTTTATACAAACTAATTATCACCCATATAATGGTGATTCTAGCTTTTTAGCAGATCCAACTGAAAGAACAAAAAAACTTTGGGATAAAGTTTTAGATTTATATAAAAAAGAAACTGAAAATAATGGAGTTTTAGACATAGATACAGATACTGCTTCTACTATTACTAGCCACAAAGCTGGGTATATTGAAAAAGATTTAGAGCAAATTGTAGGCTTACAAACTGATGCTCCTTTAAAAAGAGCTATTATGCCTGCTGGTGGTTATCGAATCGTAGAAAAATCTTGCTCTGCATATAACAGAGAAGTTTCTAAAGAAATAAAAGAAATATATACAAAACATCGTAAAACTCATAATGATGGCGTATTTGAAGCATATACAAAAGAAATTAGAGCTGCTCGTTCTTCTCACATTATAACAGGTTTACCAGATGGATATGGTCGTGGTAGAATTATTGGTGATTACAGAAGAGTTGCTTTATATGGTATAGATGCTTTAATAGAAGATAAACAAAGAGTATTTGATAATATGACTCTTGTAACTATAGATGAAGATATTATAAGAGAACGTGAAGAAATATCAGATCAAATCGCTTCTTTAAAAGAATTAAAAGAGATGGCTTCATTCTATGGCTTCGATATTTCTAAACCTGCAAGTAATGCAAAAGAAGCTGTACAATGGACATATTTTGCTTACCTTGGCGCAACAAAAGAGCAAAATGGTGCAGCTATGAGTTTAGGTAGAACTTCTACTTTCCTTGATATTTATTTTGAAAGAGATTTACAAAATAATGTTATAACTGAAGAAGAAGCTCAAGAAATTATAGATCATTTCGTTATGAAATTAAGAATGATTAGATTTTTAAGAACTCCAGAATATGATGAATTATTCAGCGGAGACCCAGTATGGGTAACAGAATCTATTGGTGGTATGGGCATTGATGGTAGAACTTTAGTTACTAAAAATTCCTTCAGAATTTTACACACATTAGTTAACTTAGGGCCTGCTCCAGAACCAAACTTAACTATCTTATGGTCTACTCGCCTACCAGAAAGCTTTAAAAAATATTGTACAGAATTATCTATAAAAACAAGTTCTATACAATATGAAAATGACGATTTAATGCGTGAATACTGGGGCGATGATTATGGTATTGCTTGTTGTGTTTCTGCAATGAGAATAGGAAAACAAATGCAATTTTTTGGAGCTAGATGTAATTTAGCTAAAACATTACTATACGCTATAAATGGTGGTAAAGATGAAATAACTGGTAAACAAGTAGCACCTATTTTTGAATCTATTAAGAGTGAATACTTAAATTATGACGAAGTAATGCAAAAATTTGACCAAATGATGGATTGGGTTGCAAAAGTATATATAAATGCTTTAAATATTATCCATTTTATGCATGATAAATATAATTATGAAAAGCTAGAAATGGCTTTACATGATAAAGATATTTTAAGAACTATGGCTTGTGGTATTGCTGGTTTATCCGTAGTAGCAGACTCTTTATCTGCAATAAAATATGCTAAAGTTAAAGTTTTAAGAAATGAAAGCGGATTAGCTACAGATTTTGCAGTAGAAGGAGATTTTCCTAAATACGGTAACGATGATGACAGAGTAGATAATATTGCTGTAGATGTTGTTAAAAGATTTATGAATAAATTAAGACAACAAAAAACTTACAGAAATTCTGTGCCTACACTCTCTATCCTTACAATAACATCAAATGTCGTATACGGCAAAAATACAGGAAATACTCCAGACGGAAGACGTGCAGGAGCTCCTTTCGGACCAGGTGCTAACCCACTTCACGGAAGAGATACAAATGGTGCTTTAGCAGTAATGAACACTATTTCTAAATTACCATATAATGATTCAGAAGATGGAATATCTTTCACTTTTGCAATCATACCAAGCGCATTAGGAAAAACAGAAGAAGCAAAAATATATAACTTAACAGCTTTACTTGACGGATATTTTTCAAAATCAAGTCACCATATAAATGTTAATGTATTCGATAGACATTTATTAGAAGACGCAATGGAACACCCAGAAAAATACCCACAACTAACAATAAGAGTATCAGGATATGCTGTTAAATTTACAAAACTTACTCGTGAACAACAACTTGATGTTATAAATAGAACTATACACGAAACTATATAATAAACATTATTATTAAAGTTAAGTTATTTTAAATATAAATTTTGCAGAGTAAGATTATTCATAATAAAATATAGAAAGGATTATATTTATGAAGGAGATTACAGCAAACGTACACTCATTTGAAACTTTTGGTACTGTAGATGGTCCTGGTATTAGATTTGTTTTATTTTTACAAGGATGCCATTTAGGTTGTTTATATTGCCACAATAAGGATTCATGCAGTATTGGTACAGGTCAAAATATGACATTAACAGAAATCGTAGAAAAAATAGATAGATATAAAGAATATATTATAAATTCTAATGGTGGAGTAACAGTCTCAGGCGGTGAACCGCTTTTACAACCAGAATTTGTTGCAGAATTTTTTAAATGTTTAAAGAAAAAAGGATACCATACTGCATTAGATACATCAGGAGCCTTGCCCATTTCTAGTAAAATTAACGAAGTTTTAAAATACACAGATTTAGTTTTATTAGACATTAAGCATATAGACAATGAAAAATGTATTAAATTAACTGGGAAGCCAAACACTTATACTTTAGAATTTGCAAAATATTTAAGTGATAACAATATAAAAATGTGGATTAGACAAGTTTTAGTACCGGGGTATACTGATGATGAAAAAGACTTGCTACAATTAAAAGATTTTATATCTACATTAAAAACAGTAGAAAACATAGAAATTTTACCTTACCATACTATGGGAAAATATAAATGGGAAGAATTAGGATTTAAATATCAGTTAAATGATGTACCTGCTGCTACTGTGGAAGATATATTAAGAGCTAAAAAAATATTAGGATTAAATTAATTATATCCTTTTATAATTAAAAAGTTGATATATAGCTATTTGCAAGTCAAGACCCGGATTGTGGTGCCCTAGCTATGTTTTGACTAAAAATAGCTATATATCAAGGTTTGTAAAAGTTATACATTCTCTTACTGAATTATAACTTTACTGAATTATAGCTATTTCAGAGTATACTACAAAATAGTATACTCTGAAATTATATCTTTAATATCAAATTTTATTTAATATTTAAAGTTAGAATGGAGTCAAATAGATTGTATTTTTAATATCCTGTCTTTGGTAATTTTTTCACAATATTATTTTCTGATTGTGCTTTTATTGTAGAATTTGTATTTACATTTTGAATATTATTATTTGCATTTGTATTTTCTATATTAGTATTAGTGTTTGTGTTTTGTATGTTGCTGTTTGTATTTTTATTATTTATATTTATATCTGCGTTTGTATTTTGTATATTACTATTTGTATTTTTGTTATCTATATTAATATTCGCATCTGTGTTTTGTATGTTACTATTTACATTTTCATCTTCTACATTTATATTTGCATCTGTATTTTGAATATTACTATTTACATTTTTATCTTCTACATTTATATCTGCATCTGTATTTTGAATATTGCTATTTTCATCTTGATCTTTAATATTAATATTTACATCTGTATTCCCTACATTTATATTTTTATCATTATCGCTAATATTAATATTAGTATCGCTATTATTTTCATTTATATTTTGTTCACCTGTACTAATATTTATATCAGTTTCTGAATGTTCAACATTAACATTAATATCTTCTGTATTTATATCCACTTCGCTTTTTTGTACTTTATTATTATTTACTGTTAAAGTTAATACTTTATTTAATTCCATTTTGAATTCTACTAAGCCTTCCATTTTTATGTATCCGTTTGCTGCTCTAACTTCTTGTAAATAATATGTACCTGGTTCTATTCCTTCTAATATTACTTCTCCATTTGAATTAGTAATTAAGTTAGAATAAACTATTTTTTTATTAGCGTCTAATATATTAAACTCTGTATCTTTTATAGGTTCTTTTGTTTCACCATCTTTTTTTATTATAATAATTTTACTATTATTTGTAGTAAAAGTTTCTGTTATACTACCTTTTCCATCTTCATATGGATTAGCTGCTAAAGCATAATCTTGATAACCTGCTGGCGCTTTACCATAATATACGGGACATGTTCTTAATTTAGAAGTTACATTTATTGTAAATGAGCCTTCTTGAACATTATGATTTATTGGAATTAAAACTTTAAATTTTTCTGAATTTCCAAAAGTAGTTTTATCTTGATTATTCAAATTAACTATTCTAGTATCTTCTGGCATATTTGCTGAGGTTATAGACACTTGAAACTCATTATATTCCGCTTCTGTTCTTATTGAATAAGTTTTTGAAATATAATTTTTATCTATATTATCAACTTGCCATTTATTAGATTCGTCAATTATATCTATTACTTTACTTGGTCTTGTTTCGTTACTATTTCTAGCATTATTAACAAGTCTTTTTAATAAATTTAAAGTTCTTTCTCCGGCTTCACCTATAGCAGTATACCTTGTAAAGTTATCTCCGTCATTTCCATATAATATACAATATACAGCTTGCTTTGTAGCAACGAAAGCTTCGTTTATCGAGTTTACCCCCAACTCTTGTAAACTCACATATGGATAACTATTAGAAATAACTCTCCAAATTAATGTATTTGTTAATGTGTCTTGTACTTCAACATTATAAAAGTCTAGTTCACCTTCATTTTCACCTATTCCAGGTATATCTCTTTCAAGACAGTAAGCAGGCTGTTCTACTCTTCCATCATAATATGAAACTCTAACACATCCTACAGTATAGCCATTATACTTTAGCAAAGATTCACACCTCCCTTCCGTATATACTCTTACTACTTTTCCATCTACAGCACTAACTGCACCTGGTAAAACTATATTTAATAATAAAATTATTATCATACCTACTACTAAAACTTTTTTCTGTATCATTAATAAATTCCTCACTTTCTTTATATGCCTGTACGCATAGTCTATATTCTGGTTTGTTCCTTACACAAGTAATTAGTGTAATTATATCTTCGTCTGTATTTCCTAAATAAGTCCAATCAGTATCTTTTATAATATTAATAGATTCTACTTTATACGTTTTTATAAAATTATCTATTCTATAATTTATGTATTCCCCCTTTTCGACCTTATCTAAATTTTCAAAATAGTTAACTGGATATCCTCTATTATGCGCTGCTAACCCTACATTTCCATTGAAAATATTAGTTTCTTCAAAATGGCCTATATACTTATTTAAATTTTCTACATCTGTACCTTCATTTATATCTGCAAAAAGATCTATACTTTCGATGCTTAAAGTCCAAACCTTTATAGCATTTTTACTAATTTTATCTAGTAGTATTTTTTCAGAAAAATATTTATTATAAAAATGTGTGTTTACATATTCTTTTAAAATATTCTCCCTTATATCTTTTGTTACATCAATAAAACTAACTTCTTCTCCAATTTCTTTTGTGTTTAATATACTTTTTTCTATTATTTCATCTTTAGTTTGCATGATAAAAATATTAATCAATAATAGTAATAATATTGATATAAAAACAATTATACTTTCTAGTCTCTCTCCTATTCGCATCACCTCAATTCTTTTTGAATCTTAATTTCGGATAATCAACTTAAGACTATAAGTTGTTTTTTTAGATATTAAATTGCAATTTATCTATGCTTTTATGTTACCACAGATTTTCAATTTTGTAAAGAAAAATCGTACGTCAAATTCTTACAAAATTCGACATACGATATTGAAAGTGCTTTTATTTCAAGGTTTTTGAGTTACAGTATCATCTCATAACCCAATAAATTTATTCTATTTGAAAGTAATTTTTTATCATCGGAAATATCTTTTGACAAATCTGTTGATAAATATTTTTTATTATCATCTACAAAAACTGTAACTGTATTTTTATTTATTTTATCTCTTAATAAAACTGCTCCTAAAAAATTAGCTCCACTTGAAATTCCAACACCTAATCCTAATTTTGAAGATAATAATCTTGCCATATTTATAGCGTCATCATCATCAACTAAAATAATTTCGTCTATTTTTTCTTTATCAACAATTTTAGGAACAAATTCATCGCCTATTCCCTCTATTTTATGCTCTCCATATATTTTATTTTGAGATAACATTGGCATAATAGATGGCTCTAATGCAGCTACTATAACGTCCTTATTACTTTCTTTTAATCTTTTTGAAACTCCCATAAGAGTTCCTCCAGTTCCTACACCAGATACAAATCCACTAATAACTTCTGGCACATCTTCTAATAATTCTTTTCCAGTTGTTTCATAATGTGCTATTACATTATTATAATTTTCAAATTGATTTAAATAGTATCCATTAGTATTATCTTTAGCCTTTCTAGCTTCTTCGATGCATCTTATAAATCCACCTTCTTCTTTAGAAAAACACGTAATTTCTGCTCCATACAATTTCATTATTTTTTTACGTTCTTCACTTACCCAATCTGGCATAAAAATATGAACTTTATGACCTAATTTAGCTCCCACACTTGCTAAAGCTATACCCGTATTTCCACTTGTAGCTTCATATAAAGTCATATTTTCCTTTATCTCGTTATTCTCTATTGCTTTATCTATAATATATTTGACTACTCTATCTTTTATACTTCCAGTAACATTAAAATATTCTAATTTTGTGTATATATAATATTTTTTGTTTTTATATTCATAATTTATTTTGATTAAAGGCGTATTTGTCATGTCATCACTCCTTTTAATATTATAAACATTTAATAATATTATATTCTTAATCATATTTTGTGTTACTTGAAATTCATATTACAATCTATTACAGTTTAGTAAAAAAATTATAAAAACTTGATATATAGCTATTTTTAGTCAAAACATAGCTAGGGCGCCACAATCTGGGTCTTGACTTGCAAATAGCTATATATCAAGTTTTTGTTATTGAATTTCTATTATATCATTTTAAAAACCCATTTATAATTTCATTTTCTGCTTCTTTTTCTGATAATCCTAATGTCATTAATTTTATTAGTTGATCTCCTGCTATTTTTCCTATTGCTGCTTCATGTATTAAGTTTGCATCTACATTATTAGCAGTTATTTCTGGTGTTGCTTTTACTACTGCATTATCTTTTATAATAGCATCACATTCTACATGTGCAAATGATTTTGAATTACCGTATACTTTCGATATAAATTCTTGCTTAGAATTTTCTGTTGCTACACTTCTTGAAGTTACATGTGTACTTGCGTTTTCTCCATTTAATGTTACTTCAAAAATTGTTTTTGCATATTCATTTTCATTTGTCATTATTTTTTCAGTTACTACAAAGTTAGTATTTTCTCCTAAAACTGCTTTTGTTATTCTTTCAGTTGATGTAACTCCCTTTATTTGTATGCTTTTCATATCCATTTTACTATTAGCTTTCATATATACTTCTGTTACAGGATTTAAATTTTTATTTCCATCACCACTACCTTCTGCATAGTGATTTTCTATATATTTTACATTAGCTCCTTCTTCTAAATAAAATCTATGAATTCCATTATGCTCTGAATGTTCATGTGATTCATTATGAATTCCACACCCTGCTATTATTGTTACATTAGCGTTTTTACCTACATGAAAATCATTATATACTACATCTTTTAATCCACTTTTTGTTATTATAACTGGTATGTGTATAAACTCATTTTTAGTATTCTCTTTTACTATTATATCTATACCTGAAACATCTTTTTTTGTTACAATATTTACATTTTCCGTTATTTGCCTTTCTACTGCTTGTCCATCTTTTCTAATATTATATGCTCCTTTTTTTATATCTGAAATATCTTCATGATTAGATACTTCTTGCAATAATTTATTATCTATTTCATTTAAATCTTCTTTATTCATTTACTCATCTCCTATTCCTTATTAAACTTTATATTTACATGTCTTTTCTAGATTTAAGACCTTCTCTAAAATTTTATCTGCAGTCCCTTCATCTTTAATACTTCCATTTTCTAAAAGAATTATACTATCTGCTATTTTTAAAATTCTTTCTTGATGTGAAATTATTATAGATGTTCCATTTGTTTTTTCATTTAATTTTTCAAATATATTTATTAAATTATTAAAACTCCATAAATCTATTCCTGCTTCTGGTTCATCAAATATTGTTAATTTTGAATTTCTTGCTATTACAGATGCTATTTCTATCCTTTTTAACTCTCCTCCAGATAATGAAGAGTTTATTTCACGTGATATATAATCTTTTGCACATAATCCAACACTTGATAAAATTTCACATGCTTCTCCAAAATTAATTTTTCTATCTTTACCAGCTGATAATTTTATTAAATCTAAAACTGTAATTCCTTTAAATCTAACTGGCTGTTGAAATGCAAAACTTATTCCTAATTTTGCTCTTTCATCTATTGATAAATCTGTAATATCTTCTCCATTAAATATTATTTTGCCTGAAGTTGGCTTTTCTATACCCATTATGATTTTTGCTAAAGTAGACTTACCTGAACCATTTGGGCCTGTTATAACAATAAGTTTTGAATTATTTATTTCATAATTTATATTTTTTAATATGTCTTTATTATCTTTATGAAAACATACATTTTCTAATTTTAACATTTTTACCTCCATTATAATTATTTTATTAATTGTACTTATATATTAATATTTTTTATCAAAAACATAGCTAAAGCATAACAATCCGGGTCTTTGATTGCAAAATATTAATATATAAGTACTTTAATATGTTTTATAAAAAACATAGCTAAATCGTAACAATCCGAGTATTTGATTGTAAAATATTAATATATAAGTGCTTTAATATGTTTTATAAAAAGCTATGAACTGTATTATTTTACCATATTTTAAGAAAAATAGCAAAATTTTTCATTGATTTTTGCAACATATAATGATATAATTATTTCAAATTAATTATAACAAAGGAGAAATTATTATGATACGCCGTATTAGACGACCAAAAATGCTTTTTAATAAAAGATTTTCTTTAAAAAATAAAATTTATAATACTATAATTTTAAAAAATTGTGATTATGAAAATATGTTAAAACTTAAAAACAATATAAAATCATTAAAAGATGAAAATAATATAATTCATAATGAACTTATTGCATTAAAAGAATCATTAGGAAATTTAAAAGAAAGCTTAGGATATAATGAATTTATACAAAATGTAGAAAAAGCAAATGATAACAAATCTACCGCCTTAACTGTTGTGAAAAATAATACTTTACTTAATGTTAATAGTAAAACTAAAAAGATAGCTAAATTTTCTTTAAAATCTGTATTAATTTCTTTAGTGATTTCTTTTATAAATCTTTTTATATAATATTTTTAAAAACAGAACCTATAATTGAAGGTTCTGCTTTTCTCACATTACTACAAAATTTAAAAATTCTTTGAGTTTAAATCTTTAAAAATTATCTCGTTTTGAAGTTGTCTAGTTAAATTTTTTGAAGGAATTCCTGTGGCATAAGATATATTATCTATATTATTATTGATTTCTTGTTCATTGTATGAAGATTCATCAATATAGTTTTTTAATTTAGATAAATCTAAATTTTCCTTTTGTATACAGTTGCTACATATATTGTTTACGCCTGCAAAAAAGTTTCCACATCTTTCACATTTTTTAAATTCCATATACTAAACACCTTACCTTTCTAATTTTGTACATTTTATCATATAATGCTTTTTTAATCAAGAGTTTTATTTAAATTTTATTGCTTATTTATAAACCTTGTTGTATAATATATTAGTCCTACTCCGAAAGGAGGTGATAAAATGGGACAGTATTTTAATTACATACTTAAAGTAATTGTTTTAGTACTTATACTTAAAATTCTTGAGAAATTCGACTAAAACGAAAAGACTAGAGGCATCAACTCTAGTCTTTTTTTGTCCCAATGATAAATGGGTCATATTCTAAATACATACTTTGAATTATGAGGGTAAAACTCTCCTAACTCTTATTAAGATTATACTAGAGTTTTTAAAAAATATCAATACTTTTTAAGAAAAATTTTTCTCTTTTATCAAAATTAGTTACAATTCAGGTGGTCTATAAGTAAAAGAAGATAAAAATATGTTTTATCTTCTTTATATTATTTGTAATTCTC
>CALXUC010000002.1 GCA_944391575.1 uncultured Clostridia bacterium
TTTTCCGCAAAAGTCACGTTTGTTTCATACCGTGTTGTGCCTTGAGCGGAGCGAAAGGAATGGATTATAAAAATGAGTAAAGAAAATAAAAAAGAGTTAGAAAAAAAAGAAACTCTACAAGAAGAACAACAAGAAAACAAGTTAACTAAAGATAAAGTTATGGAAATAGTAAAAGAAGCCAAAGATAAGGGAAATATAACATATGCAGAATTAGCTAATAAATTAGGAGATATATCTGTTGATGATATAAATAAGGTATATGATGCATTTGATGAAGCTGGAGTAGATGTCTTAAAAGATGATTTTATCGAACCAGAAATAGAAGACTTAGAAGATGTAGAAGAAATACCATTAGAAGAATTAGAAAATCCTAATTTTGATGATGTAGCTGTAGATGACCCAGTAAGAATGTATTTAAGAGAAATAGTAAGAATACCACTTTTAAGTTATGAGGAAGAAGCAGAACTTGCAGAAAAAATATTACAAAATGATGAAGAAGCAAGAAAAAAATTGTGCCAAGCAAACCTTAGATTAGTAGTGAGTATAGCTAAAAAATACGTTGGTAGAGGAATGCTATTTTTAGACTTGATACAAGAAGGAAATATGGGATTAATAAAAGCTGTAGAAAAATTTGATTACACAAAAGGGTACAAGTTTAGTACTTATGCAACATGGTGGATAAGACAAGCGATTACTAGAGCTATAGCAGACCAAGCAAGAACTATAAGAATACCAGTGCATATGGTAGAAACAATAAATAGATTAATACGTACATCAAGACATTTATTACAACAATTAGGTAGAGAACCATCACCAGAAGAAATAGCAAAAGAATTAGATATGAGCGTAGAAAAAGTAATGGAAATACAAAGAATAGCACAAGACCCAGTATCATTAGAAACACCAATAGGGGAAGAAGACGATAGCCATTTAGGGGACTTTATACCAGACGATGATAGTCCAGCTCCACATGACTCAGCAGCATATACACTTTTAAAAGAACAATTAGATGAAGTAATGGAAACATTAACACCACGAGAAGCAAAAGTATTAAGATTAAGATTCGGGTTAGATGATGGAAAAGCTCGTACTCTAGAAGAAGTAGGAAAAGAATTTATGGTCACAAGAGAAAGAATAAGACAAATAGAAGCAAAAGCATTAAGAAAATTAAGACATCCAAGTAGAAGTAAGAGATTAAGAGATTATATGAATTAATATGAAAATTGATATGAAATAATTAATATGAAATAATTAATATGTTTAATTTTAAATTATAGAAAGTTTGATATGTAGCTATTTGCAAATCAAGACCCGGATTGTGTCACCCTAGCTATGTTTTGATTAAAAATAGCTACATATCAAACGTAATAAAATAAAAATCACTTATGTAAATTTGACAAATCGCTTATTTTATGTTAAAATAGGAATAGTTGTATATTTTATATAAGGTAGGTGAGATTTCTTAAAGTTAAGATTTAAGAAAAAATTATGATAAAAGAAGAAGTAAGTAATAAAAAAAGAGTAGGTTTCTTTTCAGCATTAAAAGCAATGTTTGCATCAGATGAAGAAAAAATAAATGAAGAAGATAAAAAAGAAATAGAAGCATTAAATGCAGAAAGTGCTAAAAATATAAAATCTTTAGAAGATAGAATTTTAGCAGACAAAAAGCAAAGTAGAAAAAATTTGTCAGATAATTTAAAAGTAGAAAAAATAAATGAAGTATCAGTAGCTAAGGAAACAAAGAAGAAAGAAAGAAATGAAAATGAGAAAGAAAATGATGAATTTGTAAAGTAATATAATTACTTTAGAAAGGAAAGTGAAATTATGATAGTAATGAATAAAGACGGAGACATATTTGATGAAAGAAGAAAAGGCGAGAGAAGGGTTTGTAAAAGAAGAGATGCAGATGTGATTCCAGATAAAGAGACAAAAAAAGAAGATAGAAGAAAAGATGAAAGAAGAAAAGAAGATATTAATAAAACTGAAAAAAATTTAGAGAAATAAAGCGGTAGCTTTTTTATATGTATGATAATATTCTTATAGATTAATTATAAATAAAAATGAAATGAGGAAAAATATGATGGTAGAAACTTTAAGGTCAAAAAAAGAAAATAAAATAAAAAAATTAGGAAAAATCGCTGAAACCCACAAACAATAAAAATTTTCCCCCTAGCGGGGGTACCTCTTAGCAGAGGTGCTTTTTTCGTACCTTAGAAGCAGAAATAAAGCATTTTACAATAGAAATCATATCAAAAAAGTAATATAAGAATTAGAAAAAATCGTATGTCGAAAAAAGCAAGAATTTGACGTACGATTTTTCTTGACATAAAGTGAAAAACTGTGATAAAATTTTATCTAGAAATTATTTTTATTTCTAATATTTAGTACTAAAATTAAAAATATTGTAATTTAAAATAATAAAATTTAAAATAATAAAATTGCTACTTTGTTATAGCATAGATAGAATTCTTAAAGTAAATCGCTTTAGAAAAATCAATGTAATAACTTAGAGAACAAGTAAAAATTTAATATTTATAATATCTGAAATTTATATACTTTGTATAATTTATATAGCAAACAGATCAAAAGTTGTTGTTATTATTCTATTAATTTAATAGTCAAATTGTATTGACTATAAGGTTAAAGTGTGCTACAATAAAGTTAGCAGAAATGGAGGAATATGATTAATACAGAAAACGAAAAAACAGACGTTGAAATCACACCAAGAACAGATATAATATTTAGAAATATATTTGGAAAAGAAGGAAATGAAGCTATATTAGAAGATTTTTTAGAAGGAATAATGGGCGAAAAAGTTAAAGTAAAAAAGCTTCAAAGTAATGGGGAATTATCTGTAGAAAATGTTTATCAAAAAAGGGCAATACTTGATGTAAAAGCAGAACTAGAAGATAATAGAATAGTAGATATAGAAATGCAAAATAAGGAATACTACTATTATAACAAAAGGTTACTATATTATCTAGGAAAAATAATAACAGGTCAAGTAAAAAAAGGAAAAAAATATACAGATATAAAAGAAATGATAATCATAAACATTTTGAATTACACATTACCAGATGTTCCTGAATACATAACAAAATGTCATATAACAAATGAAAACAAATACTATGTAAAAGAGGTAACGTTATATTATATACAGCTGCCAAGATTTCTAGAGGAAAGAAAACTTTCAGATCTAAATAGTAAATACGAAGATATAGTTAAAAATAAATTAGACGAATGGTGTGTATTTTTATGTGATGAAAGAAAGGAGGTAAGAGATATGGCAGTAAAAACTAATCTAAGCTTAGAAGAAGCTGTAAGACAATACGAAGAACTTTCAGCAAGACCAGAAGTAGTAGAAATAGCATTTAGGAGAGAAATGGCAGAAGCTGATATAAAATCAAATGAGGAATACATGAGACAAGCTGGAATTGCTGAAGGTAAGGCACAAGGACTTATAACAGGAATGATAAAAGGAAAAACTGAAGAAAAATTAGAAATTGCAAAAAAAATGCTAGAACAGAAAATAAACATACAACTAATAATTCAAATAACAGGTTTAACTAAGGAAGAATTAGAAGAATTAAAAGAAAATTAATAAGAATAGGGCATCCTGCCAAAATTAGGATAGCCCTATTTTTTAGTAAAAAAATATAAAAAAAATTTGTAATTTTACAACATTTATAGTAAACTATATTTATAAAAAAAGTAAAAAAGGTGGAGATAAAAATGTGTGACTGTAATAAAAAAGATGACTTTTTAATACAAATAGTAGAAGAACACGGTGCTGATAAAAGTAACTTAATACAAATATTAAACGGAGTACAAGAACATTACGGTTATATTCCTAAAGAAGCCATTATATACATATCAGATAAATTAAATATTCCGGCATCAGAAATATATGGAGTAGTTACATTTTATTCTAGATTTTCGCTAAAACCCAAAGGAAAATATAATATTTGTGTATGCCAAGGAACGGCGTGTTACGTAAAAGGTGGAGAAAGAATACTAGAAAAAGTAAAAAGTGAACTAGGAATAGAAGTTGGAGAGACAACAGCAGATGGCAAATTTTCACTAGAGCCTACAAGATGTTTAGGTGCTTGTGGATTAGCTCCAGTATTCACAATAAACAACAAAGTATATGGAAATGCTACAGTAGATTTAGTACAAAAAGTTCTAAAAGAATACAAAGAAAAAGATAATAATTTTATATAAATTTATATAAAGTTGTAATATATAGCTATTTGCAAGTCAAGACCCGGATTGTGTTACCTGAGCTTGTTTTTTGACTAAAAATAGCTATATATTACAACACGTTAATATAAAAAATAACATTTTAATTATTTGGAGGTAATAATGAAAGAAATATTAGTTTGTGGTGGTACTGGTTGCACATCTTCGAATTCTAAAGAAATTATAGAAAAATTAAATGAAACTATAAAGAATGAAAATTTAGAAAACGAAGTAAAAGTTATAAGAACAGGATGTTTTGGTTTATGTGCGAAAGGCCCTGTAGTAATTGTAAGACCAGAAAATACTTTTTATGCTCATGTTAAAGTATCAGATGTTGATGAAATAATAAATTCTCATATAAAAGATGGTAAAATAGTTGAAAGATTATTAGTAAGAGAAGATGATAATAAAGTAATTGAAAAATTAGACGATTTAAACTTCTATAATAAACAAGAGAGAATTGTTTTACATAATTGTGGTAATATAGATCCGGAAAATATAGATGATTGTATAAAAAATGAAGGATATAAAGCATTAGAACATGTTTTAAATAATATGACAAAAGAAGAAGTAATAGAAGAAATTACTAAATCTGGTTTACGAGGTAGAGGCGGGGCTGGTTTTCCTACAGGTAAGAAGTGGTCTTTTGTAAAAGAGGCAAATGGTGTAGAAAAATATGTGGTATGTAATGCAGATGAAGGGGACCCAGGAGCTTTTATGGATAGGAGCATATTAGAGGGTAATCCACATTCTGTAATAGAAGCCATGATTATAGCTGGATATGCAATTGGTTCAAGTAAAGGGTATATTTACGTTAGAGCAGAATACCCTATTGCAGTGCATAGGTTAGATGTAGCAATAAAACAAGCCAGAAAAAATGGAATGTTGGGTAAAAATATATTAGGAACTGATATGGAATTTGATTTAGAAATTCGTTTAGGTGCAGGAGCGTTTGTTTGTGGAGAAGAAACAGCACTTTTAGAATCAATAGAAGGTAAACGCGGACAACCAAGAGTTAAGCCACCTTTCCCTGCTACAGTTGGATTATTTGGAAAACCTACCTTAATAAATAATGTAGAAACATTTGCTAATATTCCAATAATTATTTTAAGAGGTTCAGAATGGTATTCAAATATAGGAACAAAAAATTCTAAAGGAACAAAAGTTTTTGCATTAGGTGGAAATATACATAATGTAGGATTAGTAGAAGTGCCTATGGGAATAACATTAAGAAAAATTATATATGATATTGGTGGTGGAATACCTGACGGGAAAAAATTTAAGGCGGCTCAAACAGGAGGTCCATCTGGAGGTTGTATTACTTCTAAAGATTTAGATACACCAATAGATTATGAATCATTATCTCAAATAGGTTCAATGATGGGTTCAGGTGGACTTATAGTTATGGATGATTCAAAATGTATGGTTAATTTAGCTAAATTCTATTTAGAATTTACTGTAGACGAATCTTGTGGTAAATGTACACCATGCAGAATTGGTACTAAGAAAATGTTAGAAATATTAAAAGAGATAACAGAAGGAAGAGCCAATTTGGATGATTTAGAAAAATTAGAAAAATTAGCATTAACTATAAAAGAAACGGCAGTATGTGGCTTGGGGCAAACAGCACCAAATCCAGTATTAAGTACTTTAAAATACTTTAGAGATGAATACATCGCTCATATTGTAGATAAAAAATGTCCTGCAGGAGAATGCAAAGCATTATGTAATGTAAAAATTAATCCGGAAAAATGTAAAGGTTGTGGATTATGTAAAAGAAATTGCCCTAATAATGCAATATCAGGGGAAGTAGGTAAACCACATGTAGTAGATACAAGTAAATGTGTAAAATGTGGTTTATGCGTTGAAAACTGTCACTTTAATGCAATACATATGTCGTGATATATAGCTATTTTTAGTCAAAACATAGCTGGGGCGACACAATCCGGGTCTTGACTTGCAAATAGCTATATATCACGACTTTAATAAATTAAATTTAAAGGAGGATTATATGATAAAATTAAATATAGACGGAAACGACATAGAAGTTGAAGAAGGTACAACGTTATTAGAAGCGGCAAGAAAAATAAATATAGATATTCCAACATTATGTTATATGAAAAATATAAACGAAATTGGCGATTGTCGTATGTGTTTAGTTGAAATAGAAGGAAGAAGAAATCTAGTTGCTTCATGTGTCCAAAAAGCAGAAGAAGGAATGGTAGTAAGAACAAATACTGAAAAAATATATAATGCAAGAAAAACGATGTTACAATTAATATTATCTGAGCATAATAGAAGCTGTTTAAGTTGTACTAGAAATGGAAATTGTGAACTTCAAAAATTAGCTATTCAATTTAATATTGACAATTTAGAATATGATGGAAATAAAGACGGAATAATAGATGAATTATCTCCATCATTAGTCAGAGATACAAGTAAATGTGTTTTATGTAAAAGATGTGTAGCGGTATGCAAAAATGTGCAAGGCATTTCTGCAATATCTGTAGTAGGAAGAGGAAGCAATTCAAGAATTTCGTGTGCTTTTGATAATAGCATAAACGAATCAAATTGTACATTATGTGGTCAATGTATAGAAGCCTGTCCAGTAGGTGCGTTAAAAGAAAAAGATAGCATAAAAGAATTAAGAGAAAAATTAAATAATAAAGAGTTATATGTGGTAGTTCAAACAGCACCTGCAGTTAGAGTAGCACTTGGAGAAGAATTTGGGATGAAAATTGGAAGTAATGTTACTGGAAAGATGGTTGCTGCATTAAAAAGATTGGGTTTTGATAGAGTTTTTGATACAAATACAGGTGCCGATTTTACAATAATGGAAGAAGGAACAGAATTCATACAAAGAATTAAAAATAACGGAGTATTTCCAATGATAACATCTTGTAGTCCTGGGTGGATTAATTACATAGAGATTAATTATCCAGAATTATTACAACATTTATCAAGTTGTAAATCTCCACACGAAATGTTTGGAGCACTTATAAAATCATATTATGCTGAAAAAGAAAAAATTGATCATAAAAAGATAGTAGTTGTATCGGTTATGCCTTGTATTGCAAAAAAATATGAAGCTAAGAGAGAAGAATTAAAAAATAACGATTTAGCAAATGTAGATATTGTAATAACAACTAGAGAATTAGCAAGATTTATAAAACAGAATAATATAGACTTTATAAATTTAGAAGATGAAAAATTTGATTCACCAATGGTGGAAGCTACAGGTGCGGCAGCAATATTTGGAACAACAGGTGGAGTGATGGAAGCAGCATTAAGAACTGTAGAAGAAATTTTAACAGGCAAAGAGTTAGAAAAAGTAGAATTTAAGCAAGTAAGAGGGGCAGAAGGTATAAAAGAAGCAACACTTAATATAAATGGAAAAAATATAAATATTGCAGTTGCACATGGTCTAAAAAATGCTAAAATTATAATGGAAGAAATAAAGATGGGAAAATCAAAATATCATTTTGTAGAAATCATGGCATGTCCAGGAGGCTGTGTAATGGGAGGGGGGCAACCAATACATAGTAGCAAAGAACGTGAATTAATTGATATTAGAAGTTTAAGAGCAAATGCATTATATACAATAGATGAGAAAAGTGTAATAAGAAAATCACATGAAAATCCTGTACTTAAAAAAATATATAAAGAATATTTAGGAGAGCCAGGCGGACATAAAGCACATGAGTTATTACATACAAATTATTTTAGAAGATTTGATTAATAATATTGTAACATAAAAGGGTTTTCTAAAGAATTTTCTTGAAAAATAGCAAGAAAATTTTCTTGCTATTTTCCATATTTTATAGTACAATATTATACGAGGAGGTATTTACGATGATAAAAATACCATATGGAATATCAGGATTTGAAAGAATAAGAAAAGAAGGATTTAAGTATATAGACAAGACAAAATATATAAGAGATATTGAAAAAGAAGCATATTGTATGTATGTACGTCCAAGAAGATTTGGAAAGACATTGTTTACAACAACATTAGATGCGTATTATTCAATAGATAAAGAAGATGAATACGAAGAATTATTTAAAGGGCTAGATATATATGACAACCCAACGGAAAAAAGAAATAGTTATTATATATTGAATTTTAATTTTTCAGGTTTATTAGTTGATAATAGTATGGATTTACGAGAAATTGAAAATGCGTTTAATATAAAAGTGTATAATGATTGCATGAAATTTATTGAAAGATACCATTTAGATATTGTTTTAGAACCAACTTATAAAGCTTCTGCAATGTTAGAAACACTTTTGAGAATTTTCCAAGGTTTACATCTTAAAAATAATATATATATAATAATAGATGAATATGATCATTTTACAAATGGATTATTAGAAGGAGAATGTAAAACTTTTTTAGGTATATTAGGAAAAGCAGGATTTGTAAGAGCATTTTATGAAGTCATAAAAGCATATACAGATTATAATGTGGTAGAAAGATTTTTTGCCACAGGAGTAGCCCCATTAACATTAGATAGTATGACAAGTGGATTTAATATAACAACATCATTAACATTAAATCCTCAATATGTAGCAATGACAGGTTTAACAGAGGAAGAAGTGAGAAAAGTAGTAAATGAAGTAGAAGAAGATAAAGAAAAACAAGAAAAAATTTTTAAGGATTTAGTGGAAAATTATGATGGATATAAATTTTCAAAGAGAAATTTAGAACATATATTTAATCCAACATTAGTAATGTATTACTTAAATAATTACGTAAAACTAGGCTCGAGACCAGATGAAATAGTGGATAAAAATTTATCAACAAATGCAGAAAAATTAAAAAATTTAATGTTAATAATGACACCAGAAGAAAATTATAAACAAATACAAAAGTTGATATTAGAAGGAGAAGTAAGTGGAAATATAATACAAAGTTTTGAATTAGATAAAACTTTTAGTTCGTACGACTTTTTATCATTACTATTCTATAACGGATATATAACAATAAAAGAAGTAGAACCAATAAGTAATTTAGTAAAATTTATGGTACCAAACTTTGTATCATATAACTTATATGCACAATATATGTTAAATTTAATAAGTATGGAAAATAGAGTAAAAGTAGATATAGGAGATTTGCAAAGAGCATTAATTCCATTTGCAAAAGAAGGTAACTTAGTACCGATATTAGAATGGGTAAGAAACTTTTTAATGTATTCAAGTGTACGAGATAAAGAGAATTTTAAAGAACAAGATTTAAAGCATATAATCCATTTAATATTTACTTTAACGAAACAATACGATGTATATACAGAATTTCCAAGTTTGCAAGGATATACAGACGTATATATAAGAAATAAAGATAAAAGTATGGATATAAATGAAGGACTTATAGAGTTAAAATATTTAAGTAAGAAAGATGATACTAAGTCAAAAATAGAAAAAGCGAAAAGTGAAGCAAAGGAACAATTAAAAAATTATATGAAAGATGAAAGACTACAAGCAAATAAGAATTTAAAAAAATATGTAGTAGTGTTTGTAGGCTTTGAAAAGTTTTATGTAGAAGAAGTTATTTAAGGAAAAAAATTGTGTAGTAACCCAGTGAAAATTTTCTAAAGCTTGGTATGTAGCTATTTTTAGATTAGGAACGTAGTAGTTATGGGAAATTAAATTGATAAAAAAATAGTCTTGTAAAAAGACAAAAAGTATTGTAAGATAAAGAAAATTATGGAGAAAGAGAAGATAAAAATGGTAGAAATATTAGAATTAAAAGAAAAAAATATGAAAAAAATAAAAGAAAACGTGAAAAACCGCATGGCTGTACACACACACACACACACACACTATATTGTCATTTAGAAAATAAAAAAACTTTAATATTTAGATATTTAAAATTGAATAATAAAATTAAAGATAGAACTATACTAAAAATAGGTAAAAATGTAAGGGCTAGCCCTCAACATAGATAGTATAGGTCTATCTTATTGTGTTTTATTAAAAAAATATAGCGAATTTTATAAAGAATTAAATTTATTAAAAATATTTGGGTATACTTAGAATAATGTAAAAATGAGGTATTAAAAAATTTTTTTGAGACAATTTTAATCTTTAAGGTTAGTATTTTCAAGATTCTTGGAGAAAAAATGATACTAAAAAAACTCGCATATCAGTTTGTTCTCAAAAAAGAAAATAAGTATTATAATATTAGTAATACACATAAAAAAATTAAGAAAAAATAGAAGGGATGGAAAGAATGAAAAAAGAAAAGTTAAAAAGTAATATGAAAGGAAAAAAGGGAATAACATTAATAGCTTTAGTAATAACTGTAGTGGTAATGTTAATATTGGCTGGAGTAGTAGTATCATCTGTGATAAATGGTGGAGGTCTGTTTGATACTACAAAGTATGCAGTAGAATTACAAAAATTTTCTCAAATGCAAGAGGCAATAGATATATATTATCTAACAGTAACAGATGGAACATTACCAGTAATGAGGAATGTGAGTATTGATGAGTTAGAATTAAATCAAAATTTAAAAACAGAAATAGGATATTATAGAGTATTTATGATGACAGGAGAACGCCCAATATTACCACAAGATTTTTCGGGAGATTTTATGGAAACACCAAGTGGAGTGGCAGATTTATATTATTTAGATAATGAAAAATTAAATGTAAACATGAATACGCAATATATTTATGATACTGTAACAGGTGAATTATATTTAATAGATGGTATAAAAGTAAAAGGAAAAATGACTTATAGTGAAAGTGGAATAAAAGAAATATTAAATGGAGATTATATACCAAATTATGTAGAAAATGTAACAATGCCACCAAGTCCAGAGCCTAATACAGGAGCAGGTTATGATTATAGGTTTGCTAATATGGTAAATACAGGAGATAATTTATATAAAATATATAATAATGGGGACGTATATGCAATAGGAAGAAAAGGATTTGGATTAAATACATCAAGAGAGGAGATGGAAGAATTAAGGAACGATTTATGGGTATCTATAGATTTTAATAATATAGTGAATGACTTTAATAAAATTTTTGTTGGAAGTCAAACATATAAGAGTTCTCAAGCGATTGTAACTAATTCAGATGAAGTATATGTTTCAGGCTCTAATGGAATGAATATTACTAATAAATTTGGACTAAGTCAGGAAGCATTAGAAAGTTATAATGAGAATGGATTAAATAAATTAGACTTTAAATATGGGAAAGTAAAAAATATTTTTATAGGAGATGATATAACATTTATAATAACTGAAGATAATAAATTATATGCAACAGGTTTAAATACAAATGGGCAGTTGGGAATAGGAACATATAAAAATACGGAAGAATATATGGAAGTGAAAGGAATAGAAGATGTTGAGAATATAAAATATATTCACACATCTGCTAATGATTGGGTAATAATTGAAAAGAATGATAATACATTTTATTTTTCAGGATGGAACGCTAGAAATGCTATAGGAGATGGTAGATCTAATTCATACAGAACTAATGTTTTTGAACAAATATGGAATGAAGGAGAATTTGATATAGATCAAGATATTAAAAAGATATCTACTTTAGGTTCTATGGGAGGATTAATGATATTAAAAAATGATGGAACATTATTGATAGCAACATCTGGCGATATAATGGAATTAACAGATTTAATAGGAACAGATAAAACTAAATTTAGAAAATTAAGAAGTGAAGTTGGAAGCAATATTACAGATATTCAATCTTTTTATAGAGGTGGATTAGTTATAGAACAAACTATAAACAATGAAAAGAAATATTATGGGTATTCAGATGTAAGATCTAATTATATGGGAATAGGTTTAAAAGATTATACAAAGGACGAAAGAAAATTATATGGAATAGAATTACCACAAGAATTAATAGATGAAGGAGTAAAAGAATTTTGTACTATATATGGAGAAGAAGGGGTAATGTTTATATCTAATATTGGTAATGTATATTATTGTGGTGATTTTAGATATTCTGGAATTGAAGGACAAAGTGTAAATATAGAAAGTATAGTTAAATTACCAATAAGCAATATAGAAAGTTTTTATGAAGTAAATATGAATTATGGTTTATCATACCCGTATCTATTAGGAAAAGATGGTAAAGTATATACTATAGGAAATAAATTAAGTTTATTAGATAAGAAACTTAATGATTATACATTTAAAAAAGTTGCAAGTAATATAAGAAATGTTATTAGGTCAGGTATAGGGAATATTTATGTAAGTAATGATAATAATCTGTATGTAGCAGGCGGAAATAAAAAAAGTATAGGATTAAGTTTAACTGATACTAGTCCACAATATCAATATGCAAAAGTGGAAGATAATAATATAGTTGATAATGTTAAAGAGGCATATGCAGATAATTCATATTTATATATTTTAACTTTAAATAGAGATTTATATAGAGTACAAGATGGTAAATTTATAAAAATATTATCAGATATAGAAGGAATGTATACATCATATGGATATGGTATCGCATACAATCAAAGTATTGTATGGCTATGGAATGAGAATAATAAAATTGAAAAAATTGATTTATCTACAATATCTTCAGTACTTATAAATAATATATTAAATGTAAGTACAAGTCATGATTCATATTATATATTAACAAAGGATGGAAAAATATGGAGTAAAAGTAATTATAATTATGAAACAGGAACGGGAGTAGCTCATAATAATTTTCAACAAATACCGCAAAGTAACTTTGGAGGTAAAAAAATAGTAAAAATAGTCAATTTAGGAAAAAACTGGAGAACACAAATCGCTTTAACAGAAGATGGAAAACTATATGGTTGGGGTAATGATAGGAGTTTATTAGGATTAGGAGAAACTACATCAACAATACAATCACTTCCAATTTTGTTACCAATAGATAATGTAAAAGATATAATTTCAATGCAAAAAACTTTTATAGTTGTGAAAGAAAATGGAGAAGTGTGGGCAACAGGAAATAATGAGAAAGGAATATTGGGTCGTTGGATAAGTAGCAATGTAAAATATGCTAAAACTATAAATCAAACTGCTTATGAGTGGGTAAGATGTCCAGCATTGGAAAAATAATTTTATATAAAAAATTCAAGTTCAATTATTATTATATGTTGAGTTTGTCAAATAAATTTTTAAAAATTAGCAATTCCTCTTGACAATTGCTAATTTTTGTTATATTATATTAGCAGTCACTTAAAAAGAGTGCTAATGAAGGTGATAAAATGTTAAGTGAAAGAAAGAAAAAAATCTTACAAGCAATAGTTGAAGAATATGTAGAAACAGCTGAACCAGTAAGCTCAGGAAGCTTATTAAAGAAAAATGATTTGAATATAAGTAGTGCTACAATAAGGAACGAAATGGCAGAATTAGAGCAAGCAGGTTTATTAGATAAGCCACATACATCAGCAGGAAGGGTACCATCGGCTCAAGGATATAGATATTATGTAGATCAGTTAATAAAAGAAGATAAAATAAGTTTTGAAGAAATAGAATATATAAAATCTAAATTAGAATCGCGAGCTGTAGAATTAGAAGAAGTTACAAAGATAGTAACAAATACATTAGCAGAAGTAACTCATTATACATCGTTAGCGATAGGACCTGATAATGCACAGCAAATTATATCAGAAATAAAATTTGTTCTATTAGGTAGTAGGATTTTAATGGCAATAATATTAACAGAAAATGGTTTAATAAAAGAAACAATGATTAAATTTGAGGAAGATATTACAGAATCTCAAGTACAAAGTATAAACTTAATATTTAATGCTAAATTAAAGGGAATGCCATTAAGTGAAATAACAAAGCCAATGGAAGAATATATTATTTCAGAAATGAAAAATGAAATTAATATAATAAAATCAATTATAGAACAGATAAATAAAGCTATAATAGAATGTCAAAATATATATTTAAAAGGTGCAAAAAATATTTTAGATATGCCAGAATTTAATGAAGTTGACAAAGCTAAATCATTTTTAGATATAGTTGACAAAAAAGAGTTCTTAAAAAATTTAGAGCAGGAAGAAAGTGTAAAAGATATAAATGTATATATTGGCGATGAAAATGGTAATGAAAAATTAAAAGACTATAGTATTGTAACCTTTAAACATGTGGTAAATGGAAAAAATCTAGGTACAATTGGAATAATAGGTCCAACTAGAATGGATTATTCAAAAGTTATTTCAATTATGAAGTATATTAATAAGGAATTAAATAATAATAATAAGGAGGATTAGCTTTGGAAGAGAATGGTAAAGAAAATTTAGAAGAAAAAGATGCAAATGAAAACATAAGCAATGATGTTTCAGAAGATTTAAAGAAATGTCAAGCTGAGTTAGATGATACAACAGATAGATTAAAAAGAATAATGGCAGAATTTGAAAATTACAAAAAAAGAAGTTCAAAAGAAAGAGAAAATCTATATGGTAGTATAATTGCAGATATTGTGGAAAAAATGTTACCAGTATTAGATAATCTAGAAAAAGCTGTAGAAGCTAAAACCAAAGATGAAAATTATAAAGCAGGAGTAGAGTTAGTTTTAAAACAATATCAAGATGTTTTAACATCATTTGGTGTTAAAAAAATAGAAACTGTAGGTCAAACATTTGATCCTGAAATTCATGAAGCTGTTTCAAGTGTTCAAGATGAAAAATATGGAGAGAAGGAAATAGTTCAAGAATTTAGAAAAGGATATATGGTTGGCACAAAAGTTATAAGACACGCTATGGTAGTTGTAGCAAACTAGAATGTTTAATTTGGTTGGGTGGTAGGTAAAAATATAAATAAAATTATTTTAGGAGGATTTTAAAATGTCAAAAGTAATAGGAATTGATTTAGGAACAACAAATTCATGTGTAGCAGTTATGGAAGGTGGCGAACCAGTAGTTATACCAAATCCAGAAGGTAATAGAACAACACCATCTGTAGTTGCATTTTCAAAAAATGGAGAAAGATTAGTTGGTCAAATAGCTAAAAGACAAGCGGTAACTAATCCAGACCATACAGTAATCTCAATAAAAAGAGATATGGGAACAGATAAAAGAGTTAATATAGATGGAGAATCTTTTTCTCCACAAGAAATATCAGCAATGATATTACAAAAATTAAAAACAGATGCAGAAAATTATTTAGGACAAAAAGTAACACAAGCTGTTATTACAGTACCTGCATATTTTAGCGATTCTCAAAGACAAGCAACAAAAGATGCTGGTAAAATAGCAGGACTTGAAGTATTAAGAATTATAAACGAGCCAACAGCAGCAGCTTTAGCTTATGGAAGCGAAAAAGAATCTGCAGATAAAAAAATAATGGTATACGACTTAGGTGGAGGTACATTTGATGTATCTATACTAGAAATTGATGATGGAGTATTTGAAGTATTATCAACAAGTGGAAATAACAGACTTGGTGGAGATGACTTTGATGAAAGAATAATTAAATATTTAGTAGAAACATTTAAAAAAGACCAAGGTATAGATTTAAGCACAGATAAAATGGCAATGCAAAGATTAAAAGAAGCTGCAGAAAAAGCTAAAATAGAATTATCTGGAATGCAACAAACAAATATAAACTTACCATTCATCACAGCAGATAGCACAGGACCAAAACATATGGATATAACATTAACTAGAGCAAAATTTGAAGAATTAATAAGTGATTTAGTAGAAAAAACTGTAGAACCTGTTAACCAAGCGTTAAAAGATAGTGGATTAACATCAGCAGATATTGATCAAGTATTATTAGTAGGTGGATCTACAAGAGTTCCATTAGTACAAGAAACAGTTAAGAAAATAACAGGTAAAGAACCAAATAAAGGTATAAACCCAGACGAATGTGTTGCAATAGGTGCAGCTATTCAAGGTGGTGTATTATCAGGAGACGTTAAAGACTTATTATTATTAGACGTAACACCATTATCATTAGGTATTGAAACTTATGGTGGAGTATTTACAAAATTAATTGAAAGAAACACAACAATACCAACTAAAAAATCACAAGTATTCTCTACAGCAGCAGATGGCCAAACAAGTGTTGAAGTTCACGTGTTACAAGGTGAAAGAGAAATGGCTGCATATAATAAAACATTAGGAAGATTCCAATTAACAGGAATTCCAGCAGCTCCAAGAGGTGTGCCACAAATCGAAGTAACATTCGATATAGATGCAAACGGTATAGTACACGTATCTGCAAAAGATTTAGCAACAGGAAATTCACAAGAGGTATCTATAACAGCAAGCTCAAACTTATCTGATGAAGATATAGAAAAAGCTATAAAAGATGCAGAAGCACACGCTAACGAAGACAAAAAGAGAAAAGAAGAAATAGAAGTTAAAAATAATGCTGAAAGTTTAGTATATAACAGCCAAAAAACAATAGACGAATTAGGCGATAAAATAAGTGGCGAAGAAAAAGCTAAAATTGAAACAGAAATTGATAATACTAAAAAAGCATTAGAAGGAAATAATGTAGAAATGATAAAAGAAGCTTCAGATAAATTAACAAAAGTTTTCTATGAAGTATCTGAAAAACTTTATAGCCAAGCAGGAGGAGCTGCAGGTGCAAACGGCGCAGCAAATCAAGCGCAACAAGGTGGAAACAATAGTGGCGCAACAGAAGCAGAATATAAAGTAGAAAATGACGGAGATAATAAATAAGATATAAATGGGGCAAGAACTTTGTCCCATTATCTTGATTTATTAATCCTAAGAAAGGAATGTCTAAAGAATGGCAAATAAAAGAGATTATTATGAAGTATTAGGTGTAAGTAAAACTGCAAGTGAAGACGAAATAAAGAAAGCGTATAGACAACTTGCAAAACAATATCATCCTGATGCTAATCCAGATAATAAAAAAGAAGCAGAAGCAAAGTTTAAAGAAGTATCTGAAGCATATGAAGTATTATCAGATAAGCAAAAACGTACTATGTATGATCAATTTGGACATAATGGACCACAAGGTTTCAATGGCGGTGCAGGTGGTGCTAATGGAGGTTATTATCAATATACAGGTAATGGCTTTGATTTTGATATGGGCGATATATTCTCATCTGTTTTCGGAAATATGGGCTTTGATTTTGGAGGAAGAACCTCTGCAAACTCTAGAGCAAATGGACCTAAAAGAGGCCAAGACATTACATACAATTTGGACTTAACATTTGAAGAATCTTATTTAGGTGTAACTAAAAAAATAACAATAAATAGAAATGAAGAATGTAAGGAATGTAATGGAACAGGTAGTGAAAAAGGAACAACACCTGAAACTTGTACAGCATGTAAAGGTACAGGTCAAGTAACTCAAGTAGTTACAACACTTTTAGGACAAATGAAAACATCTAGACCTTGTACAAATTGTGGAGGAACAGGTAAAATTATAAAAAATCCATGTCCAGAATGTAGAGGAAAAGGAAAAATCAGAAAATCTGTAACAATAGATGTAAAAATACCTGCAGGTATAGATAATAATCAAATATTAACAGTAAGTCACGAAGGCGAGCTAGGAACAAATGGTGGACCTAGAGGAGACATAAATATAATTGTAAGAGTTAAAAAACACGATATATTCAAGAGAGAACAAGATAATGTACTTGTAGATATTCCAATTACATTTACACAAGCAGCATTAGGTGCAGAACTAGAAATTCCAATGGTAGATGGAACAAAAGAAAAATATAAAATACCAGATGGAACACAACCAGGAGCAAAATTCTATATTAGAGGAAAAGGCTTCCAAGCTATAAATAAATCTTGGAGAGGAGATTTAATATTTACAGTAAATGTTCAAGTACCTAAAAAGCTAACAACAGAACAAAGAGATTTATTAACAAGGCTTGCTAGAACAATGAATGAGCAACCTCCAGTTAAGAAAAGAGGATTTTTTGGATAAAAAATAATTTTCAGCCAAAGATAAAAAATCTTTGGCTGGATTACATTCTATTCAGTATATAAATACTGGATTACAATGTAATAATATTATATGCAAAAAATTATTATTTATAATAGCGTACTAGAAAATAAAAACGATAGTCTTTTAGACTATCGGATTAATATGATTGCGTTGCTTTTGCAACGGATTACAATGTTTTATTAACTCAATTATATCATATTTATTAAAAAAGTCAACTATTTTAATAAATTTTTTAATTGGATATTTTAAAAAATTTTTTCAGTTTTATTTTATATTTTTATATCACGTTATCTAATACTATACTTAAATATTTCATGCTATTCATAGCTTGTTGTAATGTATTACCAGTTGCTCCCACTTCTATTATACAAGCACCCGCTCCTAAGTTTTGATTAAATCTTGAGTCGCTTACCATTATTGGTCTAAATAATCCTGGATATAATTCGTTGGCCTTTTTTTGTACTTTTACTGCAAAGCTTAAATTTTGTTTCCAATTTGGGTGTTCAAGTCCTCCTGCATCTGTTCCTATAACAAACATTAATTGTGCTGCGTATTCTTCACCAATTTTTACTGTAGGTGCATATGCACCGTCACTTCCTACTGCGTCTCTATGTATGTCAAAGATTATTTCGTAATTATCATTTTTGTTTACAATATTTTCAACAGTTTCATAAGAACGTGTGTATGAGCCTGAATATGCTGGGAAATCGTGATAAGTTTTATCGTGGATTACATTAAATTTTAAATCTTTTAAGTTCTTCTCTAATTCATCTCCGACTCTAGATACTGAAAAATTTAAATCTGTTGTTCTATAATTTCCAGATGATTCATATTCATATCCTGGTTCTGAAGTATAGCTTTCACACGTATGTGTATGGTAAATTAATACATTCCTAGAATACGTATAATTATTATTTTCTGCTTCTTGCAACATCGCGTCTGTTATTTCATAACCTGATGTGTTTTTTATTTTAACAGTTTCTAATTCTTGCGTATATCTTTCTTCTACTATAGATTCTTGTACTTCGGTTTCAACTTCTTGATATTCTAATAATTCCGCTTTATCATCACTAGTTAACTCCTCTTCATTTATTTTTAAACTTTCTTCTTCTATAATTTTATTTAATGTTCCTAATTCATATTTTAAAATATTTTTTACTGAAATATATATTTCTTTTGTTTCTTCGTCTTTATTTTTAGTTGTATTAAATATTGCTAATGTCTTTCCTAAATATCCAGTTAAAGTTTCTGTTTTTACTTTACTTACGCTAGAATTAATAAGATTACTATCATCAAATTCAATAGCTTGGACTTTATCCGATAGTAATTTTATAAAAATTACTAAAGCTACGACTATGGCTATAATTTTTAAGACTTTATTCAATTTTATATTATATACTTTTAGCTTTGCCAATAAATCTTCCTCCAAATATATCTTTATTAATATATATTAGAAAAAATTTTGTATTATACCAAATACTAATGTAAATTTATTTATCTCACAGATTAATAAGTTAAATTTTTATAAAATATACGAACTTTTGTTTACTTTTTTATAAAAATATGATATACTTTAATGCACGAGGTGATAATGATAGATGATGCAATTAATAAACAATTTAATGAAACAAAAGATATATTAAAAAACATTAATAGTAATTTAGCACTTGAATAATACTAGATGGTATCACATCGATTTAGAAAATCAAAACTCGACCGTTTTAATAGAGCATATACTATGACTAAGTGGCAATAAAAAAAATTCAAAAAAACATTTATTATAAGAAGAAATTGTGATATAATAACAATATTGAAAAGAAGAAAATAATGAAGGGAATGGGGGAAATTGGAAAATATAAATATAGAAGAAATTATAACTAATATTAGAGAAAAATTAGAGAAAAAGGATTTAAATTCTGCAAGAGAAATATTAGAAAATATGCAACCTCAAGATATAGCTATTCTATTCAAAGAACTAACAGATGAAGAAGTAGTAAAACTATATAGGATATTATCAAAAGATTTAGCTGTAGAAACGTTTGCAGAAATGGATTCAGATTCACAGGAAAATTTAATAAAAGCTTTAACTGATAAAGAGTTAAAAGAAGTAATAGATGATTTATTTACAGATGATACAGTAGATTTAATAGAAGAAATGCCATCAAATGTAGTAAAAAGAATTTTAAGAACTATACCACCAGAAGAACGTAAATTAATAAATGAGTTTTTAAGGTATCCAGAAAATAGTGCTGGTAGCATAATGACAGATGAATTTGTAGATTTAAAAGAAAATATGACTGTTAAAGACGCTTTTGATAAAATTAGAAAGGTGAGTATAGATAAAGAAACTATATATACTTGTTACGTTTTAAGCGAAAATAGGAAACTTTTAGGTATATTAACAGTAAAAGAATTATTATTATCAAATATGGAAGATAGCATAAAAAATTTAATGAATAGAAATGTTATATATGGTACTACGTTAGAAGATCAAGAGGAAGTTGCGAATAAGTTAAAAAAGTATGATTTATTAGCACTTCCTATAGTAGATAACGAAAAACGATTAGTTGGTATTATAACTGTAGATGATGCTATAGATGTTTTAGAAGAAGAAAATACAGAAGATTTCCAAAAGATGGCAGCTATTAGACCAAATGATGAAGAATATTTTAAAACATCTGTATTCAAACACGCTAAAAGTAGAATTTTATGGTTGCTATTTTTAATGTTATCTGCTACAATAACAGGTAAGATTATAACTAATTATGAACAAGCATTTGAAGCGTTGCCATTACTTGTAGCATTTATACCTATGATAATGGGAACAGGTGGTAATTGTGGCTCACAAGCTTCTACATTAATAATAAGAGGATTGGCTACAAATGAGATACAACCGAAAGATATTTTTAAAGCGATTTGGAAAGAAACAAGAGTTGCTATTTTAGTAGGTGTAGTATTATCTATAGTAAATGGAATAATTGTAATGTGGCAATATAATGATTTATTATTAGCAGTAGTAGTAGGTATAACTTTAATTTGTACAGTTTTATTAGCAAAAGTTTTGGGATGCATATTACCAATTTTAGCAAAAAAATTGAGATTAGACCCAGCGATAATGGCATCGCCTTTGATTACAACTATAGTAGATATATGTTCAGTATTAATATATTTTGTAGTAGCAACAAGTATTTTAAATATATAAATGCGGAAAGTAGGGAATAAAATGGTAAATAAAAAAGAATTAAAAGAAAAGGAAATAAAAGAGATGGGAGAAAAGATAAAAGAATTTAATAAAATTACTGGAGAAGATAGACAAAAGAGAAATAGGAAGGTATTCTTAACATTATTTACAGGTGCATTAGTAATATTTGTATTTATATTTATTTTAATTGGGTATAGCAATATTCCAGAATTAAATTATATTGTGGATTTGAAGGTATTTAGTATTATATCTATTGCTGTAACTATATGTATATTTGAATATGCGTATAAAAAAGATAGTGGGCAGTTAGCTATAACAGGAATAGAAATTTTATTACTATCATTCGTTATATTAAGTTTGCATTATATATTACAATATAAAATATTTGATTATCAATATTATTTATTATTATTTACTGCAGTATTTTTGGTATATTATGTATTAAAAACATTTATAATATATATAAGAGAAAATCATAAATACAGAAAAACAGCAAAAGATATTAAAAATATAGTTAAGAAGGATTAAAAAGGTTACAATTCAATAAGAGAACATATAACTTTTGCAAAAACTTGATATATAGCTATTTGCAAGTCAAGACCCGGATTGTGGCGCCCTAGCTATGTTTTGACTAAAAATAGCTATATATCAAGTTTTTATAAAATTTTTACTGACTTATTACTAAAAAAGAGAGATTTTTAAAGTTTTCACTAGACTTATTGAGAAAAATGTAGTAAAATATATTATGTAAGGAGGATTTATTATGCAATTAATAAATATCGGATTTGGAAACATAGTTTCAGCTAATAGAATTATAACAATAGTTAGCCCTGAGTCGGCACCTATAAAGAGACTTATACAGGAATCTAAAGATAAAGGAACAGCAGTAGACGCTACTTGTGGTAGAAGAACAAGAGCAGTATTAATTATGGATTCTGGCCATGTTATTTTATCAGCAATTCAGCCAGAAACAATAGCAAGTAGATTAGATACAAAAAGATTAGAAGATTTAGAAGAAGAATAAAATTATATTAGAATGGAGTGAAAAAAATGATAGTAGAACCAAGTGTTACAGATTTATTAAAAATTGTAGATAATAGATATTCTTTAGTAATTGCAACTGCCAAAAGAGCAAGACAAATAGAAGCTGGTGCTACAATTTTAACATCAAAAGATGATAAGGTACCAGTAACAATAGCTGCAGACGAGATTGCAGAAGGAAAGGTAAGAATTGTATGATAGTTATATTATCAGGTGTAGCAGGCGCAGGTAAAGATACAATAAAGAATAAATTAATAGAAAGAAATAGTAATTTTACAACATTACCATCTTTTACATCAAGAAGTCCTAGAGCTACAGATATACCAAATGTTACTTATAATTTTGTAAGTAAAGAAGAATTTGAGAGAATGATAAAAGATAATGAATTATATGAATATTCTTTGCATCATAATAATTATTATGGAACTTCTAAAAAATTGTTACAAGAGAAAATAAAAGAAGGAAAAGTAATTATTAAAGATATTGATGTAAATGGTACAGAAAGTCTACTAGAAGTATTAAAAGATGATGTTAAAATTATAACAATTTTTCTTAAAGTATCAAAGGAAGTATTATTAAATCGTTTAAATAATAGAGAGGATCATTTACCAGAAGAAGAAATAAAAATGCGCCTAAATAGGTTTGAATATGAAGAATCTAAAATAGGCTTATATGATTATGTGATTGAAAACGATAATTTAGAAGAAACAATTTTAAGAATAGAAGAGATTATAAAAAATAGTTAAAATTATAAAACTTTAGTTTGTAAAGGAGTAGTATAATTTATGAACAAGAATAAAAAAATGAAAAAGACATTAAAATATGCACTTATAATCCTTATAATAGTTGCAATAATAGTAGTTATTGCGTTGTATCAAAGTAATAAGAAGACTGAAGTTACATTAAATAATTTGCCAGAAACACAGTATACAGAAGATGAGGCAAAAGAATTTTATACTAAAAAATTAATTAACTATTTAGATACTTTTCAAAATGATTTCCATATGAAGTATGTTGCAGAAAGTACGGCAGAAGATGGCACAGTAACTACAAATAATGAAGAATTTTCAAAAAAAGGTGACACAATTGCAATATATTCAAATGATTTAAATACTAGATTAATAGTAGAACAAGATTATTTTTACCATGTATATGAAGATAGTGCCACAGTATACCAAGTTCCAATTACAGAGCCAATATCTACTAATATGGATGTGTTATTCTATTCGCTTGAAAGTATAAATGATTGCTTTGTGAAAACGGGAAATGAAGTTTTAAAGGATCAAACTTATTATTTTGAAGAGTATAAAATGGAAAAAGATAATTCTGTTTTGATTAGATATTATTTTGATGATGAAGATAATCTTAAATATATAAAAGCATATAAAGAAGACAGTAATGTGCAAACTGTTTTTGAGATTCAAATGTTAGAAAATAGAACTTATGATTTTATGTTTGATTTAAGTACGGACAAGTATCAATTTTTTGAAGGTGAGTTA
Organism: uncultured Clostridia bacterium; assembly: GCA_944391575.1. Lineage (GTDB taxonomy): Bacteria > Bacillota > Clostridia > TANB77 > CAG-508 > CALXUC01. Next base: position 23,897 of record CALXUC010000002.1, read on the forward strand.
GAATAAAAAATTGTAGCTATAAAAATATAGCTACTTTTTTATATTATATAAGAGTTAGATATACATAAAATAAGTATATCCAACTCTAATAATTTAATAAATAGAGATAAATTTAGAAATTATCCAAAGTATTCTTTTCCTAAATCTAAATCGTGAAAAATGCAATCTAATTTTTCTAAACTTTTTAAATATTCTAAATCTATAGTATCTGTAGTAATTTGATTATATAATTTCATAAACCTACCAATATGATTTTTAATTCTATTTTTAGCGTAGTCTACCATAGTTCCATTAGTAATTATAAACAACCAGTCACTGCTTTGTGCAAGTAATAATTCACGTGCAGCTTGATTTAAAGCTCTTTTTTGTATTCCCGTAGCATCTGGATATTTATTAATTAATTCTACCATTAAATCTCCTGCTTTATGGAGATGGCGATGTACATAATCGTTACTTTCGTTTAGCCATACTTCGTTATATCCATTAGCTCCCCAGCTAGAACGACAAGGTGTACATACTTGGATATTAGGATATTTATCTATGTATTCACCAGGTGTAATTAATTTAAAATTACATTTATCGTAATAAATTTTTTTAAACAATATATATAACCAGTAAGGACCTTCATACCACCAATGGCCATAAAGCTCTGCATCATAAGGGCATACTACAATAGGTGGCACATCCATAAATTTAGATAAATCATTTATTTGAGCTACACGACTATCTAAAAAGTGACCTGCTTGTCTTTCAGCAGTATCTTTAGCCCATTGTACATTATAGTAATCTTTGTGATAATCGTTTGAAGTAATACGATAATATTTTATACCTGTATTAATTCTTGCACCATTATGTGCTATGTAAGGTTTTATATATTCATAATCTGCGTCATAACCTAAATCTCTATAAAATTCTCTATAGTTGTAATCACCAGGATATCCATTTATAGAGCTCCAAACTTGTCTAGAACTTTCAATATCTCTACCAAAAGCAACTACACCATTAGGAGATACAATAGGTGTAAAAGTGCCAAATCTAGGTGTAGGATCAGCATATAAAATGCCATGAGTCTCTGTTATTATATATTCTATTCCAAATTCTTTTAAATACTTATCTGCTTCTGGAATATATCCACATTCTGGTAACCATATCCCTCTAGGTTTTCTGCCAAAATATTTTTCATATGTTTTCACGCCGATACCAATTTGAGCCTTAACAGTTTTTTCATTTACATATAAAATAGGGAAGAAGCCATGTGTCGCTCCACAAGTAATTATTTCTAAAAATCCCTTATCTTGAAAATACTTAAATCCAGTTATAATATTGCAATTATATACATCTTTAAATACGTGTAAATCATTAGAATATCTATCAAAATAATATTTAGCTAAATTATTTAAACGTTCATCATAAGTAGTCCTTTTTAGCTCTTTTTCAGCTAATTCAATTCTTTGTTTCAAATATTTAATATATCTTTTTTGTAATAATTTGTTATCTAACATATAAAGAAGAGGTGGAGTTAAAGACATCGTAATTCTAAAATCAACATTTTCCTCTTCTAATTTTTTAAAATTTAATAATAACGGTATATATGTTTCAGAAATTGCTTCAAATAACCATTGTTCTTCTATATAATTTTCACTTTCTGGATGATGTACAAATGGTAAATGTGCATGCAATATAAAACTTACATAACCTTTTTCTTTATTCATAATTAATTCTCCTAATCTTAAAATCTAGATGATGGTAAGTTTGTTAAAGTTTCAGCATTAATATTTTCATCTTTAAAGAAAGTACTATAAAATTCAGCATTTTGTTTTTCAATTACTTTAAATGATGATATATTTGTTTTAATATTTCTATATTCAATACTTCTAGGATACGTATATTTGCTAGCAAGAACTTTATCATTAGGTGCATCCATTTTATTTGAAGATGATATAAAAATATGATTATTATTGTTAAAATTATTATTATGTTTGTTCAAATCTTGTATTAAATTTTTAACATTATTATCTATATTACTTTCCCTAAACTTTCTATATAATTCTACATGGTATTTACAATTTTCATCATTAATATTTATATACCAACTATTTGCAAAATCATTTATTTCAATATCGAAAGAATAATTCATACTTTCATTAATAATTCTTAAAAAAGGAACAGTTTTATTAAAAAAGTCGTCGCCAAAAAGATTAATAAATTGCTCTCTATCTTTATCAGAAATATCCCAGTACACAAAAAGCCTTTTAGGAGTTTGAACTAATAATTTTACGATAGTTTCATTATATCTATATGGTAAATCAAAATACTCGATAGCATAAGAATTTATATCACTTTTATTGTTAGTAGTTGAGGCAGACCTTTTAGTAGTAGCTCTACTAGTTGTCTTTTTAGTAGAAGTTCTAGTCTTTTTGGTAGCAGTACTTGTTTTTTTGGTAGAGTTAGTTTCAGCTTTAGAATTAGAACTTGTTTTGCTTTTAGTACTAGATTTCTTTTCAGTTTTAGTAGTAGTTTTAGTTGCTTTTGTTTCTTTTTTGCTAGAGCTACTTCTTTTAGAAGCTTTAGGTTCTTCAACTTCCTTATTAATAACTTCCTTTTTAGTAGCAGATTTCACAAGTGCAGTATTTTTACTTTTTTTAGTAAGTTCTTTTGGTTCATCTTTTTTTGCAGTTAAACTTTTAGTACTTTGAATAATTAAATCTTTTTCCTTCATAATTATCTCCTTAGATATATCTCATTTAAATTTCACATATATCATATAACAATTTATGTAAAAAAACAAGAGAAAAAAGTAAAAAAAATAAAATTTTGGCAATAACTCAGAATGTTCTTCTTAAAAGCTTGATATATAGCTATTTTTAGTCAAAACATAGCTAGGGTGACACAATCCTGGTCTTGACTTACAAATAGCTATATATCAAGCTTTTATTTAAGATCTGCTGAGTTGTTACAAAATTTGATATAAATTTGTTCTTGCTTAATATTATGTTTAATGTTATAATAATTATACATTTAAGAGGAGGTTACTTATGGGAAAAGAAATTGCAAAAAATCCAGTAGCAAAACATAATTATACAATAATAGACACAATGGAAGCAGGTATTGTATTAACAGGAACAGAAATAAAATCTATCCGTAAAGGTAGAGTAAATATGAAAAATAGTTATGCAATTATAAAAGATGGAGAATGTTTCCTTTTAGGTATGCATATTAGCCCATATGAGCAAGGAAATATTTTTAATAAAGATCCATTAAGAAGTAGAAAACTATTGCTAACTAAAAGAGAAATATATAAATTAACGGGATTAATAAAACAGCAAGGAATTAGTCTTGTTCCTATTTCAATGTATTTTAAAAATAATTATGTTAAAATAGAATTAGGATTAGGAAAAGGTAAAAAGCTTTACGACAAACGTAGAGAAGAAGCAGAGAAAGATGATAATCTGTATATTAGAAGATATATGTTGGAGAAAAATAATCAGGATTATTAATTTATAGTTACAATTCAGTAATAAAACATATAACTTTTGCAAAAACTTGATATATAGCTATTTGCAAGTCAAGACCCGGATTGTGTCACCCTAGCTATGTTTTGACTAAAAATAGCTATATATCAAGTTTTTATAAAATTTTTACTGAACTGTAACTAATTATATTTATTTTTTCACTTTACTACTTGATATTTTACATAAAATATAGTAAAATATAAAAGAATTTGTAACAAAAAAGTGAAAATAAATAAATTGAAGGGAAGTAATATTAATGATAAGAACAAGATTTGCCCCAAGCCCTACAGGATATATGCATATAGGCAATTTAAGAACCGCATTATATGCGTATTTAGTTGCTAGAGGTGACAAAGATGGGAAATTTATATTAAGAATAGAAGATACAGACCAAGAAAGACAAGTAGAAGGCGCTGTAGATATAATATATAATACATTAAAATCAGTAGGCTTAAAACACGACGAAGGTCCAGACATAGGAGGAAATTATGGACCATACGTTCAATCTGAGAGATTAGGAATATATAAAGAATATGCAGATAAATTAGTTGAATTAGGTGGCGCACATTACTGTTTCTGCACAGAAGAAGATATAGAAGAAAAAAGGAAGTTAGCAGAAGAGCAAGGTTTAAGTTTTAAATATGACGATCCATGCAAACATATGAAATTAGAAGATGCGAAAGAAAGAATAGCAAATGGAGAAAAGTATGTAATACGTCAAACTATAAATCCTAGAGGAAAAACTGTATTTAGAGATGAAGTTTATGGCAAAATAGAGGTAGAAAATGCAATATTAGATGAAAATATATTATTAAAATCAGATGGATTTCCAACATATAATTTTGCAAATGTTGTAGATGACCATTTAATGGAAATAACACACGTAATAAGAGGAAATGAATATATTTCATCAACTCCAAAATATAATTTAATATATGATGCATTTGGGTGGGAGAAGCCTAAATATTTACATTTACCACCAGTTATGAAAGATGAGCAACATAAGTTAAGTAAAAGAAATGGAGATGCTTCTTTCCAAGATTTAGTAGAAAAAGGATATTTAGAAGAAGCTATAATAAATTATATTGCTTTATTAGGTTGGAGCCCAGGTTCAGAGCAAGAAATTTTTTCATTAGATGAATTAGTAAAAGTATTTTCAACAGAAAGAATAAATAAGGCACCAGCTATATTTGATATAGAAAAATTAAAATGGATGAATGGTGTATATATAAGAAATTTATCTTTAGAAGAATTTCATAATAAAGCAAAAAAATATTATAATTTTTCAAGAGAACTGGATGAAATGGAAATAAGTAAGGTATTACAACAAAGAACAGAATTGTTAGCCGATATACCAGAAATGATAGATTTTGTTGAAACTTTACCAGAATATTCACCAGAATTATACGTTCATAAAAAAATGAAAACTACATTAGAAATGTCAAAAGATGTATTACAAAAAATAAGACCCGTAATAGAAGAAATAAATGAATGGACAGAACAAAATATACATGATGAACTTATGAAATTACCGGAAAAATTCGGACTAAAAACAGGACAAGTATTGTGGCCATTAAGAACAGCTGTAACAGGAAAAGCTTTTACACCAGGTGGAGCTGTAGAGTGGACATATATATTAGGAAAAGAAGAAACATTAAAAAGAATCGATAAGGGAATACAAATCTTATAATTTGTAATAAGCTTAAAAAAGTTAGCCCTTATTTGGCTAACTTTTTTTATTAGAATTTGTTTTTACACAAATTTTAATTTTAGGAAGGAAATTTAGGAATGGATAGTGTAAAAAAATTTTTAATGTACATAATATTAATAATCTTACTGTATATTTTTGTATCGGTATGTTCATATGCATTTATAAGCAAAGCGTATAAAAATATTAATGATTATGAAATTTTAACTACAAAACCTAGTATAGAAATTCTTGAAAGTAAAGCTACATATGTAAATGGATATGTGTTAGCAAGGGTAACTAATAATACTGGAATAGAGATTCAGCAAACATATTTAAAGTTGGATTTTTATACAGAAAATGATAATTATTTAGGTACTAAATATGCAGAAATAGGAGAATTATCTAATAACCAAACTTATGAAGTAAGGTCAAGTTTTAAATTTAATGGTGTAGATAATTTTAAAGCTAGTATAGTAAATAGTATTGCAGCAGATAGTATAGATAATAGTGATGAAGATAGTTTAGTGAATGCAGTAATGCCATTAATAGGGATAGCTGCGGTTATAATGTTTTTTTACTATATATTTTAAAATTTTTTAGAAAGGAAAGAGCTAAGCGTGTTTGGACAAGATATAGCTATAGATTTAGGAACAGCAACTGTAATAGCATATGTAAAGGGAAAAGGAATTGTTTTAAGAGAGCCATCTGTTGTGGCTGTGGATAAAAATACAAATGATGTATTAGCAGTAGGAAGTGAGGCAAGAAGAATGCTTCGGAAGAACTCCTGGTAATATAATTGCAACAAGACCTTTAAAGGATGGAGTTATTTCTAATTATACTGCAACTGAAAAGATGTTAAAAATTTTTATTCATAAAATAGGAATACATTCATTTTTCGCACCAAGGATAATGATATGTATACCTTCTCAAGTAACAGAAGTTGAGAAAAAAGCTGTTATAGATGCTGCAACACAAGCAGGAGCAAGAAAAGTATATTTAATAGAAGAACCAATAGCAGCTGCAATAGGAGCAGGTATAGATATTTCTAAACCACATGGAAATATGATTGTAGATATTGGTGGAGGTACAACAGATATAGCTGTTATATCTTTAGGTGGCTCTGTAGTTAGTACGTCTATAAAAGTTGCTGGAGACAAGTTTGACGAAGCAATTATGACATATATTAAAAGAAAGTATAATGTAGTTATAGGAGAAAGAACTGCAGAAGACTTAAAAGTTAATATAGGTTGCGTATATCCTAAAATCCAAGATATAGAAATGGATATAAGAGGAAGAGATTTAAGCACAGGTTTACCAAAAACATTAACTATATATTCAAACGAAATGATGGAAGCATTTGCAGAACCATCTATGGCAATAGTAGAAGCGGTACATTCTATATTAGAAAAAACCCCTCCAGAATTAATAGCAGATATAAATAGTAAAGGAATATATATGACAGGTGGAGGAAGCTTAGTAGATGGCTTAGATAAATTAATACAAGAGCATACAGGAATAAATGTAATGATAGCAGAAGATGCAGTATCTTGTGTAGCAATAGGAACTGGAAAAGCACTAGATAATTTGGATTTATTAGAAAAAGGAAATAATTATGGAAATAGAAAAAAATAAGGAAATAAAAACAGTAGCTTTTTATACTTTGCGGATGTAAAGTAAACCATTATGAAACAAATGCGATGATACAACAATTTTTAGAAAATGGATATAAATTAGTAGATTTTGATGAAGTTGCTGATATATATATAATAAATACTTGTACAGTAACAAATATGTCCGATAAAAAATCAAGACAAAATTTAAGAAGAGTGAAGAAAAAGAACCCATCTGCTATAATTGTAGCAGTTGGGTGTTATGCTCAAGTTGCTAAAAATGAATTAGAAAAAATAGATGAGATAGATATTGTATTAGGTAATAATGAAAAAAAAGACATAATTAAATATGTTAATGAATATAATAATAGTAAGGTGTTAAATATATCTGAAATTGAAAAAAGTAAAGAGTTTTTAGAATTTGGTGAAGTGCTATATTTAGAAACAACAAGAGCTGTAATAAAAATTCAAGACGGATGTAATAACTTTTGTACATATTGTATAATACCGTATGCAAGAGGTAGAATAAGAAGCAGAAGTAAAGAAATGATTTTAAAAGAAATAAGGAAAGTTGCAGATTCAGGTATTAAAGAAGTTGTGTTAACAGGCATACATATAGATTCTTATGGAAAAGAAAAAGATGATAATTATTACTTAATAGACTTAATAGAAGATATAAACAAAATAGAAAAACTAGAAAGAATTCGTATAGGCTCATTAGAACCTACTATAATTACAGAAGAATTTTGTAACCGTTTGAGCAAAGTAGAAAAAATATGCAATCATTTTCACCTATCTTTGCAAAGTGGCTGTGACGCAACATTAAAAAGAATGAATAGAAAGTATACAACAGAAGAATTTAGAAAATGTGTAAATTTATTAAGAAAAACATTTCCAGAAGTTAATTTAACAACAGATATAATAGTAGGATTTCCACGGCGAGACAGAAGAAGAATTTATGGAAACATATAACTTCTTAAAAGAAATAAAATTCTTTAAAATGCATATTTTTAAATATTCAAAAAGGAATGGTACAGTAGCAGCGAAAATGGAAAATCAAATAGAAGAAAATATAAAAGAAAAAAGAAGCCAAAAATTAATAGAATTATCAGATAATAATCAAAAAGAAATTTTAGAAAGTTATATTGGTAAAGAAGTAGAAGTACTATTTGAAGAAGAAAAAGGTGGGTATTGGCAAGGACACACAACAAATTATATGACTGTAAAGACGAAAACTGGAGAAAATTTAAAAAATTTATTATTAAAAATAAGAATAGGTTACAATTCAGTAGGCATTTAAATAAAAGCTTGATATATAGCTATTTGCAAGTCAAGACCCGGATTGTGGCGCCCTAGCTATGTTTTGACTAAAAATAGCTATATATCAAGCTTTTAGCAAGTATATCCTGAATTGTAACAAGAATAGATCATAAAAATTTAATATAAACTATTGATTTTTAAAAAAAATTTTTTTAAAAATTTTCAAAAAAAGTATTGAAAAAAAATGAATTTTGTAGTATAAATTAGTAAAGGTAAAAATAACGTCCTTTATAGTAAAAAATTTTAAGGGGGAGATACAAATGAATGAAAATAATGATGATTTCAATGTAGAAGGATTTGATAGCAAATTCGAACCTGCAGGAACTTCAAAATTACCAGCAAAAGTAAGCATATGGACAAAATTTAAAGATTTCTTATTACAAGATGTAGAAACGATGGAATTAGAATTATCACCTGCTGAAAAAAGATTTGTTGATTTCTGGACACAAGAAGTTACTATCGATAAAGCATATAACTTTTTATTCCAAGAAATTAAATTCAAATAATATAAAAGAAGAAGATATAGTTTCTTCTTTTTTTCTTTGCAAAAAAATAATAAAAATTGTAGAAAAAACGAATAAAATTTCCTTTTTTATCTAATAATAGAGAATATAAAGTATAAAAATACTAAATAAAAAAATAAAAGGAGGGAATTTTTTTGAAAGCAACAGGTGTAGTTAGAAGAATAGATGATTTAGGTCGTATAGTAATTCCAAAGGAGATTAGAAAAATACTTCATATAAAGGAAGGTGATCCTTTAGAGATTTTTACAGATAGAGAAGGTGGAATTATATTAAAAAAATATTCACCAATAGGTGAATTATCAGAATTTGCTACAGAATATGCAGAAACATTAGCAGCAACTACAGGACATATTACTTGTATAACAGATAAAGATACAGTAATAGCTGTAGCTGGTGGAGCAAAAAAAGATTATTTTGAAAAAAGTATAAGCAAAGAAATAGAAAAAGTTTTAGAAAATAAAGAAGTTTATACAAGTAAAGATAATAACGAAATTTCTTTACCTATAGTTGAAAATGATAATAGAGAAAGAAAATTCAACTCACAAATTGTATATCCAATAACAAGCCAAGGAGATGCAATAGGTTGTGTAATATTAATATCTAAAGATCCTAGTAAAAATATGGGAGAAGTAGAAATGAAGGTATTACAGTCAGCTGCTGGAATATTAGGAAGTCAAATGGAAATTTAATCTTGACATATAGAAACATTTGTTTTATAATAATAAAAGGTGATATATATGGAAAGAAAAATTTTGCATATAGATGTTAATAACGCATTTTTAAGCTGGACAGCATTAGAACTTTTAAAACAAGGGGAAACTCAAGACATAAGAGAAATAGAGAGTGTTATAGGCGGAGATGAAACAAGACGCGCAGGGATAGTTTTAGCAAAAAGCATGAAAGCTAAAAAGAAAGGTGTAGTAACAGGCGAAACTCTCTATCAAGCGAGAAAAAAGTGTCCGAACTTAAAAGTGTATAAAGGAAATTATAAATCATATCAAAATTATTCTTTACAATTATACAACCTACTTTTAGAATATACAGATAAAATAGAAAGATATAGCATAGATGAATGTTTTCTAGACTTAACAGAATATTTGATGGGTAGAACATTAGAAGAAATCGCGATAGAAATTAATAAAAGAGTAAAAAGCGAATTAGGTTTTACAGTAAATATAGGTTTATCAGAAAATAAATTATTAGCTAAAATGGCTTCAGATTTTGAGAAACCTGATAAAATTCACACTTTATACAAAAGAGAAATTCCATTAAAAATGTGGAACTTACCAGTACAAGAATTATTTATGTTAGGAAAAAGAACAGTACCATTTTTAAGGAGTATAAATATAAAAACAATAGGAGATTTAGCAAAAACAGATAAAAGAATTTTAGAAAAAAGATTAGGAAAACACGGTACTTTAATCTGGGAATATGCAAATGGAATAGACGAATCAGAAGTTATATATGAACAAAATAAACCTAAAAGTATTGGAAATTCAATAACATTGCCAATAGATTTAATGGAAAGAGAAAAGATAGAAAATGTATTATTACAAATAACAGAATTAGTTACTTACCGTTTAAGAAAATGGGAATTACTAGCAAACACTGTAAGTGTTCAATTAAGAACTAATAAATTTAAAGATTATTCTCATCAAAGAAAATTGGGATTTTCAACTAATACAACAACAGAAATTTTTAAATGTGTAAAAGAAATTTTTGGAGAAATGTATAAAGAAGAGCCGATACGATTAATAGGTGTAAGACTAGATAAATTAATAGAAAAATCTGAAGAACAAATTTCATTCTTTTCTTCAAATAAAAAGTATCAAAAAATTGATGAAGTTTTAGATAATATAAATAAAAAATATGGAAAAAACACAATAGGGAGACCTGTAGATAAAAATTTAGATTATAGAAATGATTTGAAAAATATATAAATAGAGAGGACGATTACCTCTCTATTTCCTTTTCTTGATTAAGTTCTCCGTCTCCATAAAATCTTTTATTACCTACTACTGACATTCCAAATTGTTCATATATACTTTTAGGTGATATACTTTTTCCAGCTTTAAAAGCCTCATATTCTTCTTCTGTCATAGGATATAATGCAACTCCTAACCTAGGTTTGGAATCATCGCGCATCTTATATTCTAATGGATTTTCAATATCAAATATATATTGTTTTGATGAATCTTCTTTATGCTTTAAAACAATAAAAGAATGAGGTCCTTTAGTATCTATAGTCATATGACTAGTAGTTAAAAAAGATTCATAATTTGTTAGTCCAGCTTTTTCAAGGATTGAAAGTAATTGATGTCCAATAGCTGCTCGCTCTGCACATAGACCAATCTTTTTACCCTCAATCTGAAATAAATTTAAGCGATTATCATCAGCTTGAGAATATGCTTCTATTCTTATAGAAGGAACTCCATGCCCGCCGAGATATTCCTCTGTAATTGAATAAATATCTGTTAAAACATTTAAAAGATTTTTCTTTTCATTTTCTGTCTTTGTATTCCATCTATTTTCTAGCATTTCTATAACTTTATTCATCCCATCTTTATCTAGTTCAAATTCTATACCAAATATAGGTTGAATACATATTCTACTTTCTGGTGAAATTATTCCTGTAGTCATTATTGGTCTAGACGAAAAATTACTACTTTCTATATATGTTGGCTTAGCATCAGTTAGACTTTTTTCATAAATTTTCTTGAAATTCATTATGAATTCCTCCTCTAAAAGTTATGTTAGCAATAAAACTTAATATCTTTATAGCAATTATTATTAATTAAAAATTAAGTGACAGTTATAAAAACTGTCACTTAATTCCATATAAAATATTTTTATCTGGTGGGCAGGGATGGATTCGGCGAGCCGCGTCCTAAAAATAGTCCACCGGACTATTTTTGCCTTCTCTGCGTTCAGGCACGTCCTTTTCGAATCCATGTGCCATAGATAAAAAACCAACTATCTCATAATCTTACTATGAAATAGTTTCAGCTGGTGGGCAGGGATGGATTCGAACCATCGTACTCAAATGAGAACAGATTTACAGTCTGCCGCCTTTAGCCACTCGGCCACCTACCCAAATAATATATAAAAAAATGGTGCGCCCTCAAGGATTCGAACCTTGGACCCACCGGTTATGAGCCGGTTGCTCTGACCAACTGAGCTAAGGGCGCATGTAATAATATTTGTTAATTTCTCAACGCAGTTATAAGTATACATTATTTTTTTTAATATGTCAATACTTTTTTACAAAAAAATAGAAAATTTTTAAAAAAATAAAATTTAAGAATTTTATTTTTGTTTTTTTTGTGATATTACTTGACATTAAAGCGTTTTGAAAGTATAATACAGTTATAAAATCTTCAGGAGGTTATACTTATAATATGCAAAATAAAATTTCATTTAATTACAACTTTGAAAATAACAATGATGAAGAAATTTTGTTAGAAATCAAAAATGGAAATGACAAAGCTTTAGATTATTTAATTTCAAAATATAAAAACTTAGTTAATAGTAAAGTAACAAAATATTATATAATTGGCGCAGAAAAAGAAGATATAGTTCAAGAGGGACTTATCGGCCTTTTTAAAGCTATTAAGGATTATGATGGAACTAAACAAAACTCATTTAAAAGTTTTGCTTCCTTATGCATTGAGCGTCAAATAATTACTGCTATTAAAACATCTAATAGGCAAAAACATTTGCCGTTAAATTCTTCCTTATCATTAAACAATACAATAAATGATAATGATAATGAATCGTCATTTTTAGACATAATTAATGCACAAAATGTCGAAGATCCTTTAGAAACAATAACTAAAAAAGAATATTATACTAATATAAAAGAAAAACTTAATGCTAATCTTAGTGATTTTGAAAAAAAAGTTTTATATAGTTATATAGAAGGTAATAGTTATATAAGTATTGCAGAAAAATTAGATATGCCAGTGAAATCAATAGACAATGCAATTCAGAGAATTAGAAAAAAATTGCCAAAAATATAGATGGAATTTAACATTGATTCCATCTGTAAATTTTTATATCCTTATATTTATCTAAAACTTTCATATATTTTTGATACTCTTCTTCCCATAAAATATCAGGAACTTTATCAAAAGCACTAAAAACTTTTTCAGCTTCCATTAAAAATATTAATTGTTCTTGTGTAGATAAATTATTATATTTTATAGAAAATTCATATAACTTATCTAGCATTTGGTTTGCCTCTATAAATTTCCAAAAATCTTCAACATTTAAACCTGCTAACTTTAGCTGAAAAACAGCTAAAATAATTAATGAAATTATTAAAAAAATTAAAATACATATAATATATAGTAACTCCATACTTAATCTTATTCCTTCCACAAGGCGTTCATTTATTTGGAAAATATTTCCAAATCTTCCTTCTTTTGCACTCCACTCTTTAATTATATCATATAAGAAAAATAATTACAAGAAAAATTTGAACTTAAATTATATTCGTGATATAATTGTGCTACAATTCATAGCTAAAAAATATTAATGGTACTTATATATTAATATTTTGCAATCAAAGACCCGGATTGTTACGCCCCAGCTATGTTTTTGATAAAAAATATTAATATATAAGTAATTTTGTATTTAAAAAAGTGAATTATAATATAATTAAAAATTTTTGTAGAAAGAAGCGATAATAATGAAAGAAAAAGAAGAACAACGTTTAAAAGAGTTAAAAGAATTTGAAAATAAATTGCATGAAGAATATGGAATTAATTATATATGTGGAATAGATGAAGCAGGACGTGGGCCTTTAGCAGGTCCCGTTGCAGTTGCTGCAGTTATAATGCCTAAAGATTCTTTTATAGAAGGTGTAAATGATTCTAAAAAGATTTCTGAAAAGAAAAGAGAAATGTTATATGAAAAAATAAAAGAAGAAGCGATTGCTTGGAGTGTAATTTTATTAGATGAAAAAGAGATAGATGAGCTAAATATATTAAATGCTACCAAAAAAGCTTTAACAATGGCAATAAAAGATTTAAAAGTTAAACCTGATAGAATATTAGTAGATGCATTAGAACATATAGATACATTAGGCATACCATATACTTCGATTATAAAAGGAGATGCTAAGGTGTATTCTATAGCATGTGCTTCTATTTTAGCAAAAGTCACAAGAGATAGAGTAATGCAAGAGTGGGATAAAATTTACCCACAATACGGATTTGCAAAACACAAGGGATACGGAACGGCAGCACATATAAAAGCTATAAAAGAAAATGGTATTTGTAGTATCCATAGACAAACTTTTGTTAAAAATTTTGTACATAAAACTGAAAGTTAGTAATAGAATTTATTAAGAGAAATATGTATAGGAGTTTGATAGTTATGGATAGAAATATGGAATATCAAGGAACGTATGGCCCGAATGGTCCTCGGATTTGACCCTAATTTTGAAAATGATATTTACAAGGATCCAATGTTTAATCCAATGTTGCAGTATGAGCAAGCTTATATGTATTATAGATATTTAACTCAACAAGTTGAATATAAAATAAAGTGTAAAGAATATGAGAAAATGTGTACGAATAATAACAGAGATAATAGAAGGATAGAATAAGAATTTAAATAATAGTTCGCAAAAACTTAAGAGTTATTATTAGAAAAGTTAAGGAGGCCTAAAAAGACCTCCTTATTTGTTGAAAAATGAGATACGTACCTTACTTCATGTGGTGTTACCACCATCTATACCAACCATGCGGATGGCGTGCTAGATGGTCAAACCTCAGAATTGTGTTCGCCACACCCAACCCAAGGAATCCTAGGTTGATTAACGTGTTTGCATCAAACTCCTCCGTGTTGTGCTCATACGTTATCCGGTTGCTGTTAACAGCAGCTGGATTGTTTACCGTATAGGCATTGTTTGCCATATACGGTTGAGCGAAGGCGGGCGGTGCAGATGACACTGTGTTCTGCATCGCCGCTACCTCAGGCGGCACAGAACTGCCCAACGGTACCAGCGTTGTCGACGCTGTGACCTGAGAGCCTGTATCTACATACCCCCAGTCTCTTTGTGTTCTTGTGACACAAGCGGACATAAGCAGCAACATGGCCAAAATCAACGTGATAGGCAGTAGTCTCATAATTCCTCCATGAAGGAAATATCCTTCAGAAAGCTAACGTGATTGATAATATCATTATTATAACACATATTTATGTAAATTGCAAATTTTTTTTTAAAATCTATAGACAAAAGAAAAAAAATGTGGTACTATAATTAATGAAAAGCCGATGTGGCGGAATGGCAGACGCAAACGACTCAAAATCGTTCGGGAAACCATGTGGGTTCAAGTCCCACCATCGGTACCACCAATAATAATTTTTCAAATTAGAATATACTTGATAAAAGCTTGATATATAGCTATGTTTTTGATAAAAAATATTAATATATAAGTACTACTAATATTTATTTAGCTGTGAATAGTAACAAGTTGTTACTATTCTTCTTTTTTCCATTTAAAAACACTTGAAAAATAAATACTACTTATGATATAATTTAATGGGTAAAATAAGTAATAATAAATTTATACTAGAAAGGGAAATATGGAAAAGAAAAGATTAACAATACTGTCTTTTAGTATATGGAGACTTTTAGCATATTTTATAATATATAGTGTAGTAGGTTATGTAATAGAAACTTTATTTGGAATAGTAACTAAAGGCGTATGGGAAAGTAGGCAAAGTTTCTTATATGGACCGTTTTGTGGCGTTTATGGCTTGGGCGCAGTAGTAATGATAGTATTTTTGCAATATTTTAAGAAAAATAATAACACTTTATTCTGGGGTGGATTTTTAATAGGTTCCATTGTGGAATATGCTATAAGTTTAATTGGAGAAATAGTATTCCACGCTATATGGTGGGATTACTCAGATAGGCCATTAAATATTAATGGTAGAATATGTGTATATTTTTCAATATTTTGGGGATTCTTAGCTATATACTTAATAACGTATTTAAATCCTAGAGTAGATAAATTTATAGATTATATGAAAAGTAAATTTACTATAAAAACATTGCAAATAACAACATTAGTTGTAACTATATTACTTGGTATAGATTTTATCATAACTGGTTGGGCAACTAATCTTTTCATAATACGAATGGTAGCTCAAAATGATATTAACATAGCACAAAAAGAAGAAACTATAAATGCGTATAATTATATATATGAAAATGAAGATACAAAATGGTTAGCCGATTTTATATATAAGTTTTGGGGAGACAAGAAGATGATAAGAACATTTCCTAATTTGAAAGTTCAAGATGTTGATGGTAATATAATTTATCTAGATAGTTTATTACCAGACATACAACCGTATTATGTTAAAATATATGAAAAAAATTAAAAATATAAAATAGAAAGTGGGAAGAGTATGTTTAATTTAAAAATAAATAATTATGATGAATTAAGAAAATTTGCTGCGAGAATAAGAAAAAACATTGTTGAGATGATTTATGAGGCCCAATCAGGTCATCCACGGAGGTTCATTATCATTAGTAGAAATACTTACAGTATTATACTTTAATCAAATGAACTTAGCTAACAGAACACCTAAACATCCAAATAGAGATAGATTAGTATTATCAAAAGGCCATGCAGCGCCAGCGTTATATGCAACATTAGCAGAAAGAGGATTTATTCCTAGAGCTTCTTTAAAAACTTTAAGAAAAATAGATAGCAATTTACAAGGACATCCAGATATGAATAAAGTAGCAGGTGTAGATATGACATCAGGTTCTTTAGGGCAAGGCTTATCTGTTGCTAATGGTATGGCTATTGCAGGAAAATTAGATGAAAGAGAATATAGAGTATACTGTATAGTTGGAGATGGAGAATTACAAGAAGGGCAAATTTGGGAAGCGTGTATGACATCATATCATTATAAATTAAATAATTTATGCTTAATAGTAGATAATAATAATTTGCAAATAGATGGACCTGTAGATAAGGTTATGAACATATATCCTTTAAAAAATAAATTTGAAAGTTTCGGCTTTAAAGTATTTGAAGTAGACGGCCATAATATAGAAGAACTTGTTGAAACATTTGAAAAATCAAAAAAATTTAAAAAGAAGCCAGTTGCAATTATAGCTAAAACAGTAAAAGGAAAAGGTGTATCGTTTATGGAAAATAGTTCAGCATGGCATGGTAAAGCACCTAGTGCACAAGACATGGCAAGAATAGAATGGGGAAAATGATTTTTAATAAAAATATTTATATAGGGGGATATAATGGTAAATATAGATTTTGAAAATAA
The DNA here is from genome assembly GCA_944391575.1 of uncultured Clostridia bacterium. Taxonomy (GTDB): domain Bacteria; phylum Bacillota; class Clostridia; order TANB77; family CAG-508; genus CALXUC01. The sequence continues at coordinate 40,863 of CALXUC010000002.1, forward strand.
AAAGGCGACTAGAGAAAGCTATGGAGAAGCTTTAGAAAAGATGGGCTCTAAAGATAAAAAAATAGTAGTATTGGATGCAGATTTATCTGGAGCAACAAAAACTAATATTTTTGGCAAAAAAAATCCAAAAAGATTTTTCAATATGGGAATAGCAGAGCAAGATATGGTAGGGACTGCAGCAGGCTTTGCTACTTGTGGGCTGATACCATATGTAAGTTCATTTGCTGTGTTCCTAGCAGGGAGAGCATACGACCAAATAAGAGCAAGTGTTGCATATCCTAAATTGAATGTTAAATTATGTGCTACACACGCAGGAATTACTGTTGGAGAAGATGGAGCTACACACCAAATGTTAGAAGATATAAGTTTAATGAGAACACTTCCAAATATGACAGTATTAAGTGTATCAGATGATGCAGAAACTAGATGGGCAGTAAATAAAATAAAAGAAATAGAAGGACCTGTATATTTAAGATTATCAAGACTTGCAACACCTAAAATTTATACAGAGGATCAAAAATTTGAAATAGGAAAAGCAATTCAAATCGGAGACGGCTGTGATGCAACAGTAATAGCAACAGGTGTGACAGTAATAGAAGCCTTAAAAGCTCAAGAAGAATTGAAAGAAAAAAATATAAACATCAGAGTTATAGATATGCACACAATAAAACCTATAGATAAGAAAATTATAATAAAAGCTGCAAAACAAACTAAAAAAATTATAACTATAGAAGACCATAGTATAATTGGTGGCTTAGGAACTTCTGTAATGGAAGTATTATCAGAAAATTATCCTAAAGAAGTAATTAGGCTAGGCATACAAGATACATTTGGTGAATCAGGGAAAGCAGAACTTTTAATGGAAAAATATGGAATAACTTCACAAAATATAGTAAAATTATTTGAATAATACAGTTCAGTAAGAAAGTTACAATTCAGCAGTCATTTAAACAAAATCTTGGTATATAGCTATTTGCAAGTCAAGCCCCAGATTGTTACGCCCTAGCTATGTTTTGACTAAAAATAGCTATATATCAAGATTTTAAATGTATATAGTATAATATAGAAAAATATGGAAATAATAATATAAATGAAAATTTTAAGGAGAATGAAAGATGAAAAAATTTACATTTATATTATATATTTTTTCTGTAATAGCATTAGGAATAATAGGCGCGTGGATAGGTGCATATGCATATAAAATTAATAATATTGGGAAATTAGAAACTCCTATATTAGAAGGAATGGAAAACAAAGATTTAGAGTATGAACTTTCGTTAGTAACTAGTGAAAATGATACAATAGTATCTCCAAATGCAGTTGTAGTTATAAAGAGAAATTATAATGACTGTGGGCATATAATAAAAGAATTCAAACAAATAGACAATAAGTATGTAAATATGAATGAAAAAGAATTTGAAACGGAATTTTTAAAAGATAATGAAAATTTCATAATAGAAAATTTTTCATCAAAAGAAATAGTAGTATCTGAAGATATTGAGGGAAGTTGTGATCAACATTATTTATTACAGTCTAATAATGGTCTAGTTACAGTATATAAATATAACAGTGAAGGGGAAAAAGAGGAATATAAGGAAACTAATATAGCGGTAGAGTATTTAACAGATACAGATAGAGAAGAATTAGAAGCGGGAATTAAAGTTATTGGTGAAAGTGAATTAAATTCTAGATTAGAAGATTATGTTTAATACTTATTTGCTACATTAATAAAAAAATGATATAATTAAGATACAGTAATTTTTATAACAACAATTTAGCGACTGCTAAATGGAGGCAAAAATGTTTAGGCTTATTACTCTGGTTTGCTTTTCTTTTTTACTTCTTTTCGTCACTCCTGCTTTTTCAGCTACAAACAACAATTTTGAGATAACTCAAGTTATTTTGATTTCCAAAAATGTAGCTAATATGATGAGAAAGGAAGGCGGAAAGGAAGAAGCAGAACGTCTTATGGCTAGGGTGATTCCTGTAGAAAGAAATTTTAAGCAGGGCATTACAGTTCCTCAAAAGGAAATGGTAAAGGCACTTTTACGGTTACGTGCAGAAGTACTTTATCGTAATGCAATGCTTAACCTTGGTTGGGCATATTATGCACCAGCAAAAAACAATAAGACGGAAATTGCCGTCTTGCAGTTCATAAATAGGTTGCAGTATCAGCTGCACAACATTGAGAGGAACATTAACAAGGTCTTAGGCGACAGAAAGTAGCCTAAACAAAATAAGGGCGGAGAATCTTCTCCGCTCTTTAATTAAATATAATGAAAATTTTAATTAACACTTGTAATTTCTCCAAAAATATAGTAAACTATTGATATTAAAAAATTTGAAAGGGTAGATGTATATATGTTAGACATAAAACTTATTAGAGAAAATCCAGAACTTATTAAAAAAACTGCAAAAGAAAAATTAGTAGATATAGATGTAGACAGATTATTAGAAGTAGATAAATTAGTAAAAGAAAATTTAACAGAAGTAGAAGCTTTAAGAGCAGAAAGAAATAAATTATCTAATGAAATTTCTAAATTGCAAGGAGAAGAAAAACAGTTAAAAGTTGAAAGAGTAAGAGAATTAAAAGATAAAATTTCAAAAATAGAAGAAGTATTAAATCCATTACAAGAAGAATTTGAAGATTTAATGTTAAGAGTTCCAGCACCTACATTAGAAGAAGTACCAGTAGGAGAATCAGATGCAGATAATGTAGAAATAAGAAAAGTAGGAGAAATAAGAAAATTCGATTTCACACCTAAAGCACATTATGAATTAGGAGAAGAATTAAATTTAATGGACTTTTCACACGCTTCTAAAATTGCAGGTTCAAGAACATATTATTTAAAGAATGAAGCTGCTTTATTAGAGATGGCAGTTTGTAGATTTGTAATAGATAAATTAATAAAAAAAGGATTCACATTAATGACTGTACCAGTAATGGTAAAAGATATTGCAATGAGAGGCACTGGATATTTTCCGATAGGAAAAGAGCAAGCATATGAGATAGGTGAAGATGGACTATATTTAGTAGGAACATCAGAAGTATCTTTAGTATCATACCATAATGGAGAAATCGTAAATCTAGATAAACCAATATTATATGCAGGATATTCAAGCTGTTTTAGAAGAGAAGCAGGTACTTATGGTAAAGATACAAAAGGATTATATAGAGTACATCAATTTACAAAAATAGAGCAAGTAGTAATTTGTAAAGCTGATTACGAAGAACAATATAAACTTCATAACTTTATATTAAATAATTCAGAAGAAATATTGCAAGATTTGAAAATTCCATATAGAGTAGTACAAGTATGTACAGGTGATATTGGATTAGGCCAAGTTAGAAAACATGATATAGAAGCGTGGATGCCAAGTAGAAATTCTTATTCAGAAACACATTCATGTTCATCTTTTAATGATTTCCAAGCTAGAAGATCTAATATAAGATATAAAGATGAAAATGGAGAATTAAAATATGCATATACATTAAATAATACAGCAATAGCATCACCAAGAATCTTAATACCAATATTAGAAAATTATCAAAATGAAGACGGAAGTATAACAATACCAGAAGTATTAGTACCATATATGGGTGGAATGACTAAAATTGAAAAAAAATAGCTTTATATAAATTGTAGACTTATATCAATAATTTATAGTAAGATTTTATATGTGCTATTTTGAATAAAATATGGTCTAGAAAGGATGTACTATAAAATGTTAATAAAAAATCCTAAATTTGAAATATCAGCAGTAGGACCAAAGCAATATCCTAATAATAATTTGCCGGAAATAGTATTAGTAGGGAAATCTAATGTAGGAAAATCGTCATTTATAAATACATTAATAAATAGAAAAAATTTAGCTAGGACTAGCAGCGAGCCGGGAAAGACTAGACAAATAAATTTCTATAATATGGACGATAAATTTTATTTCGTTGATTTACCTGGATATGGATATAGCAAAATGTCTAAAGAAATGCAAGTAAAAGTTGGGGCGTATATAGAAGAATATTTATTTAAAAGAGATAAAATTTCTTTAATAATTCAAATTTTAGACATAAGGCATAAACCTACTAAAGACGATATGCTTATGTACGAATATTTGTTGAAAAGTAACAAACCATTTTTAGTTGTCTGCAACAAGGCTGATAAAATAGCAGTAACTAAAGTTGAAAACGAAATAAAAAATATTTCATTAGAACTAAAAATAAAAGAATTAGGATTAGAAGAAAAGTTAAAAGTACTTCCTTTTTCCTCAGAACGAAAAGTGTATACTGACAAAATTTGGGAAGAATTAGAAAATTATATAAAATAGAAGAGAGGCGAAAAAATTATTTCACCTCTCTTTTTTGAAGATTAATATGACCGAGACTAATCGTGGTCGAAGCCACAGCCAAAGTGCTTTTCGAGACGCTTTTTACGTCTCGAAATTAAAATGTTTTGTAGAGCCCGAAATTTGAGCTTCTCTTCGAGAGTGTGACCTCTCTTCCTTGAGAGCTCTTTGAACTCCTCGTATTCCTTTGCGGTGAAGAGCTCCTTTGGATCGTAGTAAACTACTTTCTGCATTATAACTCCTAATTTTCCTTTCCACTTCCGTAAATTGAAATTAATGCTTTCAACTTTTGGTGATGTGCTCGAACTTCTTGCAATCTCTTGCGCAACTTTTCAAGTTGTCTCGATTGTTTCGGAGTAGGATTTTCACCCCATGCGCTTTTCAACGCTTGATACTCCTGAGTACGTGCCTCCCGAATCGTAGAAAGAAACCTTTCGGTCTCAACTAGATTCATCTTTTCGAGTGGCTTATTAGCCATGTTGTCGGTCATAAGAACCTCCAAGTTTTGAATGTTAATAAAAGGTAACGTAAAATAATTATAGCATTTTTTAATAAAAAAGTCAACAAATTATGGAAAAGAGCTTGACTTTTAAATAGATGTTATGATATAATAAATAACTGTAATCCGCTTAATTATGGTACATAAATATTTAAAAGACTTCAAATTATAATAATAAATATAGTTAAATATAATTTAGTAAATTTTAAATTACCTAAAAATAAGGATTAGCGAGAGTTATGAAAGAAGGAGGTGCTACTTAGATGTACGCAATCATTGAGACTTGTGGTAAACAATATAAAGTAGCTGAAGGAGATGTTGTATTTTTCGAGAAATTAGATGCTGAAGTAGATCAAAAATATGTTTTTGATAAAGTAATTTTAGTATCAGAAGATGGAAAAGTACAAGTAGGTAACCCTTATGTAAAAGGAGTTAAAGTAGAAGGAAAGGTAGTTTCACACGGTAAAGGTAAAAAGATTATTGTTTTCAAAATGAAACCTAAAAAGAATTATAGGAGAAAACAAGGTCATAGACAACCATATACAAAAATAGAAATTACAAAAATAATAACTGCTACAACAAAATCACTTGAGGAGAAAGAAAATGTAGAAACAGCTCAAGCTTCAAAAACAGCTGCAAAAAAAGGTGAAGCAGTAAAAAAATAAATATAGTAATTAACAAAATTACGAAAGGAGTGAATATAAATGGCTCATAAGAAAGGTCAAGGTAGCGTTAAGAATGGAAGAGACAGTGAGTCTAAACGTCTTGGTGTAAAAAGAGCAGATGGTCAATTTGTATTAGCTGGAAATATTCTAGTAAGACAAAGAGGAACACATATACATCCAGGCAATAATGTAGGTATAGGTAGCGATGATACATTATTTGCATTAAAAGACGGAAAAGTAAAATTTGAAAGAAAGGGTAAAGACAAAAAACAAGTAAGTGTTTATCCAGAACAATAAATTATTAAAAAGGTTTGGAAAAATATTCCAAGCTTTTTTCTATATAAGACGAATTGTATTAATTGAAATCCATTATAAAAAATTATTAAAGGAGAAATCATGTTTAATATTAGAGAAGAACTAAAAAAACTACCGCAAAAACCGCGGAGTATATATAATGAAAGATAAAGATGATAACATATTATATATAGGAAAAGCTGTAGTTTTAAAAAATAGAGTAAGTTCATATTTCAGAAAAACTAATAAAACAAATAGAATTTTAAAAATGGTATCTTTAATAGACCATTTTGAGTATATTGTAACAGATACAGAGGCGGAAGCTTTAATTTTAGAATGTAATTTAATAAAAGAACATAGACCTAAATTTAATGTATTATTAAAAGATGATAAGACGTATCCATATATAAAAGTAGATATAAAATCTGAATATCCAAATGTATTTATAACAAGAAGAATATTAAAAGATGGAGCAAAATATTTTGGACCGTATCCTAATGCAGGCGCGGCAAAAGAAATGGTACAATTTATAAAAGAACGTTTTAAAATAAGACAATGCAAAACATTTAAATCTACTACAAGAGCGTGTTTAAATTATCATATAAAACGTTGTATGGCACCTTGCATAAATAAAGTCTCAAGAGAAGAATATATGCAAGAGATAAATCAGATTTTAATGTTGTTAGAGGGGAAAACAGACAAGATAATAAAAGAATTAGATGATAAAATAAAAGAACTAGCAGATAAGTTAGAATTTGAGAAAGCAGCTGAATTAAGAGATAGAAAAAATGCCATACTAGTAATAACAGAAAAACAAAAAATATCAAATATAAACGAAAATTCTATAGACGTAATAGGACTATATAAAAATGATTTAGAGGTATGTATAGAAATATTCTTTATAAGAAATAGTAAAATGATAGGAAGGGAACATTATTTCTTTAAAAGAAATTATTATAATGATGATAAGAATATTGTAGAAGAAGATGAAAGCAAAGATAATGAAGATAGAGACAATAAATTTGAGAATAACAAAAACGACAGTGATAGAGCAGAAAACGAAGAAATTATATCAAGCTTTTTAAAACAATATTATATGGATTTAGAAGAAATTCCAGCCAAAATAATGGTAAAAGAAAACATATCAGAAAAGGAAATAATAGAAGAGTGGCTATCTAAAAAAGCAAATAGAAAGGTAGAAATAAAAATACCAAAAATTGGAGAAAAATTAAAATTTATAGAAATGGCCGAAAATAATGCTAAAATAACATTAGAAAATAAACATAGAGAAAAATATAATATATTACAAGAGTTAAAAGAAAAATTAGATTTAGAAAAATTACCAATAAAAATAGAAAGCTTTGATATTTCGAATATATCAGGAACATATATAGTAGCAGGAATGTGTGTAGCAATTAACGGCAAAATAAATAAATCGCTATCAAGAAAATTCAAAATAAAAAATACATTTGAACAAAACGATGTAGCTTGTATGAAAGAAGTAGTAGAAAGAAGAATAAAACATTCAATAAATGAAGCAGAAATCGGTAGCGGATTTGGAAAATTGCCAGACTTAATATTAGCAGATGGTGGAATAACACAAATAAGAGCAATAAAAGAAATAGTAGATAAGTACAACTTAGCAATACCAGTATATGGAATGGTAAAAAATGATAAGCATAGAACAAGAGCGCTATTAGATGAAAATAGAAATGAAATAGAAATATCAGAAGAACTTTTGAACTTTATAACAAATTTTCAAGACGAAGTACATAAGACTGCAATAGAATATCATAAAAAATTAAGAGATAAAGGAATGTTAAAATCGGAATTAGATGATATAGAAGGAATTGGACCTGCAAAGAAAAAAGCTTTAATGCAAAAATTTGGTACAGTTGAAAATATAAAAAATGCATCTGTTGAAGAATTAGTAAAAGTAAAAGGAATAACAGAAGAAATTGCAAAAAGATTAAAGGAAAATTAAGAATAAAATTTACAAAAATATACCAAAAATCTTGATTTTTTTGTGCGAAAATGTTAGTATATAATTATACTAAACAATGTACCTTTGGTCTGGTTGTGTATATTGTTTGCTTGTAGTGTACCCGTAATACACTACTTTTTTATGCAAAATTTTAGTTAGACTTACTGTAAGGTAAAAATATTAAATAATGAGTTACAATTCAGGATATATTTGCTAAAAACTTGATATATAGCTATTTTTAGTCAAAAAACAAGCTCAGGTGTAACAATCCGGGTCTTGACTTGCAAATAGCTATATATCAAGCTTTTATTTAAATGCCTGCTGGATTGTAACAATAATGAGTAAATTTTTTGAAAAATACTTTACATTTTTTTGTTTATATGATAATATTTTCGTAGAGTAATTATAACTAAAAAGAAATGGGGAAAATTATAATGGCAAAAAACGTAAGATTAAAAAAAGAAAATAGAATAAGTAAAATAGGAAAAATCGCTGAAACCCGCATGGCTGTATATATATATATATATATATCATATATTGTCATTTAGAAAATAAAAAAACTGAAATATATAATGCTATTTTAAATAGTGAAATAAAAGATAGAACTATATTATTAAAAATTAATAGTGAACTTAAAACATTATTAAGTTATATTAATTTTAAGAATATAGGTCTATCTTTTTGCGTTTTATAATGAAAAGTAAAAAAATTTTATAAAGAAGAAATGGAGAAAGAAATGTTAAAAATTGAAAATATTGTGAATAAAAGTATAAAAATAGAAATAAATAAAATAAGAAATAAACATAAAGAGGATAGAGCAGGACCGTAATAGATGTAGATTATAAATGTTAAAAAATAAAAATATATGAAAGGAATTGATAAAATTATGCAAAAGTACAATTTAAAAATGAATAAAGAACAAAAAAATCAAGTTGGTATTACTCTTATTGCATTGGTAATTACCGTGGTAATAATGTTGATATTAGCTGGGGTAGCGATAGCAGCAGTGGTCGATGGAGATGGATTATTTAGTAAAACGAGACAAGCAGCAGAGACATATGAAAACGCAACAAGAGATGAAGCAAAACAAATGCAGGCATTAATGAATGAAATAGATGATTATTTAGGTGAAAAAGAAAATATTAATCCAAGTGATAAAAAATTTGCTTTATTATCTTCTGTAGTAAAAGTAGGAGATTATGTTGACTATGATGCTGGAAGATGGACATCAGAGGATATGGCAAAAATACGGAAATGTAAATGAAAGTAAAGAGCTGCCAGATGAAAATGGACAGTTTGGAGGTTTCATAATAGGGCAAAGTCGAAATACAAATGCAACTTATGAAGTAGATGAATATGGCTATGGGATACCAGATTCAGAAGGGTGGAGAGTATGGAGTATTGACGATGATGTGGTTACTTTAATTAGTGCGGGAATACCGGAAGCCTTTTATAATAGGGGGGCAACAGGGGTTCTAGAAAATAGAAATTGTAATATGTATGAGAATAGTTATGCTGAAAAAGATATGGCACATATATTGAGAGCACAAGAAGTATATGAGTGGTATAATAAGCAATTTGGTACGGAATATCAGGATATTTTAGAGTTATCAAAAGCAGACTCATTTAGTTCAGATGAACCTATTGATTTGTTGGCAAACGGTGCAGAATATTATATGGTCCCAGACGGTGGCTGGACAGATGATTATTATTTTCCAGGATTTTATCCTGATTCAAATGAAATAACTAATCGTAGATATGATGCAGGTATTCGTATTATGATACCATTGAAAACTAATTTACAAACAGATATAAATCATGGAGATGGGAGTATAGAAGCTCCGTATAAATTATTCAGTCCAAATGATATTGAAGCAATGTCAAAAATTGATGTAACCTATGTTGATAAAAATGGTGAAGACAATATTGATGCAACACAAGAGAGTGTATATGTAAAATTTAAAAACATTACTGAAGATAATACATTATCAATAAAGTATCAAATAGGAGTTAAAGATGGAAGGTGGTTAGATTATAGTGATAAAGAAAATACAGGAATAGAGATGAGTAATAATGGATATGTATATGCGAGATTAGTGGATACTGAAGGAAATTTAATATCTGAAATAACCGCAAAAGTAGATAATATAGATACTCAAGCGCCAAATAATTTTAATTTATTAGTAAGTGCAACTAAAGATTCAATAACTATAGAAACCGCAGATGTTATAAATAGAGTTGTTGATAATGGAAATGAAGGTTTAGCAAATTTAGGAAATGTTGAAACAGCAGTTGGAAAAAAAGGAGTAAGAGAGTATCGATATCAAGTTAAAAATAATGAAGGAAAAGTGCTAATAGATAGAATTCAATCTTCACCAATAATTACTTTTACCGCTGAAAAAGATGGAATAAAAATAGCAACAGAGTATAAAGTAAGTATGATGGCAATTGACAATGCTGGAAATATTAAAGAAGCAGTAAATAAGGACGAAAAAGTAACAACAGGATTACAAGTGGGAGATTATGTGAATTATAATGCTGGAATATGGACAGCAGAAGATATAAGCAAAATAATTTCCTCAGAAGGATGTACTGGAATTAATGGAGAGACAAATGATGATATAATTGGGAATCAAAAAGCTCCAAATATACAGGGACAGTTTGGTGGATTTGAAATTGGAGATAGTAAGGATATTAGTAGCAAAATACAAAAAGGAAATAGACCAGTAACAGATGGTTGGAGAGTTTGGGATATAAATGAAAATGATGGAACTATAACTTTAATAAGTGCGGGAAATCCGGAATTATATAGTCATAAGGCCGAAATTGGAAATGCAGATAAAAGTACTGAAATTTTTAAGCAACGTGATTGTAGTATGTATGTTAATAATTATGCAACAAGTGCTAAATTATTAACGGGTGAATTACTTGCTAATTGGTGGAATAAAAATTATAAAACTAATTATAGTTATGCCGATGATATTAGAATGTCTGGTTATTATAATAATAGAAAATATTTACATTTTGATGTTTTAGATAATGGATCTTGGTTTTTTGTAGGAGAAGGAGCAGGAACTACGGATAAGTATTTTATTGCATTTAGTCCATTTTATCATTATATACGTTGGTATGATGGTGTTTCATATAATCTTACTGCTGGAGTTAGAGTATTGGTTACTTTAAAAAATACAATTGATGTAGATTATTCAAGTGGTGATGGTAAGCTAGAAACTAAATATAATTTAATTGAATTGGAATAATACTTTTTGAAATTATAATAAAATCTAATTGAAATTAAGGAGTTGTTACAAAAATTACAAAAGAAGATGCTCTGTTATGGAGATTATTGAAACGGTAACTAGAATTAGCTCTCAAAAATCGTGAATTTGAAAATATTTTTTAGATTTACGATTTTTCATGTTGTAGAATAATAAAATATAATATAATTAGCATAGTTAAAAGGATTGATATAACTATGTTAAAGAGAAGTAATCAATTAGGTTTTTGTTTAAGTTTATATGCATAAATTTATGATGTTTTAATAGAAAATAAAGTATAAAATTAAGAATAAAATCCTCTATTTAGCACATATTAAATAAAAAAGTGTTGAATGGAGGATTTTTATATGCAAAATTTTAGAACTGATTTAGCAGATGAGAGACGTGATTTATTTAGAAAGGCAAATCATTTAGAAAATGAAATTCCGGGGATAGAAGCGGAAGAAGTGCAAAAAGATAAATATATAAAATTAAGCAAAGTAAAAATATTAAATGAAGAGGGAGCAAATGCAATAGGAAAACCTATAGGGAGTTATATAACTTTCGATTTAAAATACCTAAATGTAGCTGGTGACGAAGAAATACAAAATGCTGCTACGGCTCTTTCAGAAGAATTAAAAAAATTAATAGAAAGTAAAGTTCAAAAAGCAGATGATATTTTAGTAGTGGGTTTGGGAAATGAAAAAGTTACTCCTGATTCATTAGGGCCTAGAGTAATATCTAAAATAGATGTAACAAGACATTGGTTCACATATATGCCTCAGCTTACAGATGAAAATACAAGACCTGTTTCAGCTGTCTCTCCGGGTGTTTTAGGAACAACAGGTATAGAGACACAAGAAATTTTAAAAGGAATTGTAGAAAATGTAAAGCCCAAACTTATTATTGTTATAGATGCGCTTGCTTCAAAAAGCATGGAAAGAATAAGTAGTACAATTCAATTGGCAGATACTGGAATAGTACCGGGAGCGGGAGTCGGAAATAAAAGAAGTGAATTATCAGAAAAAACTTTAGGAGTGCCAGTAATAGCAATAGGAGTTCCAACTGTGGTAGAGGCTGCTACTGTTGCGGCAGATAGTTTAACAATATTTATAAAAAGATTACAAGAAGAAGCAAAATCAAATCAATTTTTAAACGAATTAAACGAAGAAAATAAGTATGAAATGATAAAAGAAGTCTTACAGCCAAACGATTTTAACTTTATAGTAACACCTAAAGAAATAGACGATTTAATTTTAAATATGAGTAGCGTAGTGGCAAGAGGAATAAATATGAGTTTGTAAGAAAGAAATAGAATAAAAAAGAGGTATCCTTACACAGGATATCCTCTTTTACTTTCGTTGTGGTAGCGAAGGGGAGATTCGAACTCTCGACCTGCCGGGTATGAACCGGATGCTCTAGCCAACTGAGCTACTTCGCCATAACACATATATTATTATAATAGCAAAATTTAAATTTGTCAATACAAAGATGAAAAAAACTTGAAAAATTTAAGTTTTAATAAAATGTTGACATAATTAAATATATTTGTTATAATTATATACACCATGCAATATTTTGTAATATTCAAGGAGATTTCCAATGAAGTGGCAAAAAGAATTTGTGGTAAACGGTAGAAAGTACATTTTTGACGGTATGTCTGTTAGCATAATAACGGATGAAATATCAACACTACGTCAAAATCTTTCTTATAAAGTTCCAAACTCGCAACGCTCATCAACATTAAAAACATTATGCTTAGTTCTTAATAATAGTTGTAATTTGTGTTGTAAGTATTGTTTTGCTAATAATGGAATGTATAATAAGCCAAATGAATTTATGACATTTGAAACAGCAAAAAAATCTATTGATTTTTTGATAAAGACGGTTAGAGAATACAAAAAAGAAAAAATAACAATATCATTTTTTGGAGGAGAGCCATTATTAAGTTTTAAATTAATAGAAAATTGTGTTAGCTACATAGAAAGCTTCAAAAATATAAATTGTAAATATATGATTACAACCAATGGAACATTGTTGACACCAGAAATAGTTCAATATTTTCAAAAATATAATTTTGATACTATGATTAGCATTGATGGAAATAAGAAATTACACGATTATTGTAGAAAATTTAATTCTGGATGTGGTTCATATGATAAAGTAGTTAGAGGAATAAATTTATTTAACAAAAAAGATATCTTAAATGCAAGGGTAACAATAAGCAATCACAATTCTGAAATCCATACTTATATAGAAGATATTCTAGAGTTAGGAATTAAAAGAATTACTTTTGCAGTGGATTATAATATTTCTAGTTATTCCTTTAATCTTTATATTAAATCATTAAAAAAGTTAATTGATAAATATTATGATGATATTATGCAAGGGAAGTATTATGAGATAACAAATTTTTCTAATATTATCATATCACTTGCATTACATCAAAGAAAATTAACTTTTTGTAATGCCGGAATTTCTTATCTTACTGTTTCTGCAGATGGAAAATATTATATGTGTCCAAGATTTGTTGGTAATAATGATTTTGCCTTTTTTGATGTTGAAGAATCAGATAAAGCAAAAGGAAAAATGGAAGCTTTTAAGAAAAATTTATTGAATAATCCAGGAGAGAGAAACTTAAAGTGCAAAAATTGTGTATACGTTTTTATTTGCGGTGGTATGTGTTATCATCATGCTATTGCATCAGGAAAAAATATTTTTGAGAATGTACCTAGAGAATGTTATCAACGAATGGTAATGTTCGAAGGTATAATTAAAATGATATGTAAGATTCCTGTTAAAAATAGGAGAAAATTACTCCTATTTTACATAACTCTTTGGAACTCTGTAAAAGGAGGAATTGATTATGTTTGACGAATTTGAATATTTGTTGGATTTTGGACTTTCTAATGAAGAACTTGAACAGTTAGAGGAAAGCTCGAGCGATATAGTTTGCGAAGGCGGTGGCGAAGGCTGGGCAGGTTAAACCATTTAAAAGAAGGGATTAGTTAATAACTATTGACTAATCCCTGTTTTTAGTGTATATTTATGTTGGTGATTGTTATGTGTGAAGACAAATTTAAAAATTATTATTATGATTATATAGACTATTGTGAAAATAAAAATATTATATGTACATTAAATAGAGAAAGAAAAGTAAATGATTTTTATTATCCAGTTATAGTATCAAAATATGATAATAAAAACATATATTCAATTGCACCAAAATATTTTAAAGAGATAGCTGAAAAAATAGAAATCCAAAATTTTAATGATGAACAAAGTATAATAGAATTTTTTAAAGAATTTTTTCAAGATAAAAATCTAGATGTATCTATACAAATAATGTTAAGAATGAGTAAAACTAGAATATGTGATATAGATATTTCTAAAGTTATTAATATTAATGAAAATTATAGAGATGAATATTATAATTCTTTTGAAAATTTTAGAAATATTGAATATAAAGAAGAAAAGTGGAATAAAGTAAAAAAATTAAAATATTTGAACGGAATTATAGAAGATGATCAAATAGTTTCATTAGGTTTTGTTTCAAATATAGATTATAGTGGAGCTAATATTGTAATACAAACGAAAGAAAAGTATAAAAATAGGGGATATGGAAAAAGTATAGTTGAAAAAATATCGCGAGATTTATTAGAGAATCGTTTGATCCCAATTTATTGGGTAAATACTAAAAATGATTTTTCAAGAAAATTAGCTGATGGAATTTTTTTTAAAGAGAAAGCAAGAGAAATTGTTGTAAGAATAAATTAGAAAATAATAATGTAAAAAGTATATATAGAAAGCGGGAAAAAATATGTATAAAATAGTAACTATAGACCTAGACGGAACATTACTAAACTCATTAGGAGAAATATCAGAAGAAAACATAATAGCATTAAGAAAATGCATAGAAAAAGGTGTAGAAATTGTATTAACATCTGGTAGAGTAGTAAGCTCTATAAAAAATTTTGCAAATGAAATTGGAAAGAACAATTACTTAATCTCTGGAAACGGTTCAACTGTATATGACATTAATAATGAAAAAATTATATATCAAAATACAATACCAAAAGAAAAAGTTTTAAAAATAATAGAAATTTGCGAAGCAAATAGTATTTATTACAGTGTATATACGGAAAAGGGAATAGTAACAAAATCGTTAAATTATAATATATTATTTTATCATAAAGAAAATTTAAAGAAAGTAAACACTGAAAAAACTAATATAAATATAGTCCAAAATATTTATGATTATATAGAAAATTTAGAAAACAACAAAATCTCTAAAATTTCTATATGTGATAAAGATAAAATGGTTTTTGATAGTATTTTAAAAAAATTAAAAACAATAGAAAATTTAGATATTTTAGAAGTAGGACATATGTCTAGAAAATACATAGAAAATGGAACGGAAATTGTACCAATCGAATTTTACTATACAGAAATTACGAACGAAAATGTAAATAAATGGGAAGCTATTAAATTTTTAATAGAAAGATTAAATATAAAGCCAGAAGAAGTTATTGCTATAGGTGATAATATTAACGATAAAGAAATGTTAGAAAATGCCGGATTAGGAGTTGCAATGGGAAATGCAGCACCATACATAAAAGAATTCGCAGATGATGTAACTTTAGACAATGACAATAACGGAGTAGCAAAAGCTGTTGAAAAATATATCACTATGTTTTGACTAAAAATAGCTATATATTAAGTCTTATATAAATGACTCTGGAATTGTTATAAAAAATAATGTTACAAAAATATTACAAAAATATTACAAAAAAATTACATTTTGCAAAAATAATATAATATTGTTGTTTTTTTTATTTTTTTGTAGTAAAATATATAGTATAAGAAAATGTTATGTGTAATAATAAGGAGGAATTATAATGGCAATAAATCCAATGCAAAGGAAATCAAGAAATTCATTTCTTTTAGGAATGTTAATAACAATGCTATTAGCAGGAGGTGCAATAGCCTTTCTTATAATGCAAATGAATGAAATAAATCAACAAATGGAATATGCTCAATCCGGACAAGTTTATGTTTTAACAACAGATGTAAAATCTGGACAAATAATAACAAGTGATATGCTTACACCAGTAAAAGTACATCCTAATACGGTACCATTAAATTCTCAAGGTGTTATGAATGTTTTTAATAGTGAATATTTAGTAGATCAAAATGGAAATACTATATATGGAGATTCAGTAAGTGGTTTCTATTATCAAGATGAGAATGGAAATACAACAAACATATTTATGGGAACTGATGGTAAATATTATTATAGAAATGGTAATTCGAATGTGGAAGTGCAAATTGGAGGTGCTCCAATAATAGCTAAAATTGATATAAATGCTAATACACCAGTAACTACTGACATGATAACTCCAAGAACTGAATTAGTAAATCAAGATGTTAGATTAGAAGAATATAATATGTTGAAATTGCCTGCAACATTACAAGCTGGAGAGTACATAGATATTCGTCTTACTTTACCAACTGGACAAGACTATATAGTAGTTTCTAAAAAAGAAGTTAAGCAATGTGATTTAACAACAATATGGGTAGAGATGTCTGAAGACGAAATAACAATAATGAATAATGCTATAATCGAATCATATATAATGACAGGTTCACAATTATATGCTACAAGATATGTAGAACCAGGATTACAAGTAGCTGCTACTCCAACATATCCTATAAGCCAAGCTGTAAGTAATGCACGTGCAAGCAATCCTAATATTTTACAAGAAGCTATAGATGCATATAATGATAGAGTAACTGCAAACAATCCAACTCAAGATCGTACTTACATAGAGCAAACATTATCACAATATGCAGAGGACAGATTAAGTAATGTTGAAGATGGAGTTGAAGCTTCTAAAACACAAGCTTTAGAATCTAGAGAAGACTATATTGATGGATTAATGTAAAAAAGGAGGACCTTTTAGATGAGGAAAATTGGCTTCGTTGGAGTGTATGATAAAACAGATACATTATTATATACAGCAAAAATTTTAAGATGTTTGCAAAAACGAGTTTTAGTTATTGATTCATGTAAAATGCAAAAAGCTAGATATGTAGTACCATCAATAGCTCCAACTGTAAATTATGTAACTACATTTGAGGGGGTTGATATTGCTGTTGGCTTTCAAAATATGAATCAAATAAAAGGATACTTAGGTAAAACATACGAAGAAGAATTAGATTATGATATAGCTCTTATAGATGTTGATTCTGTTGAAAACTTTAATGGTTTTGAAATAGAATTATCTGACAATTTGTTTTTTGCAACAGGTTTTGACTTATACACTTTAAAAAAAGGATTAGAAATATTATATGGATTATCTCAACCTGTTCCAATGACAAAAATGTTATTTGCAAATAAAGTACTAAAAGAAGATAATGAATATTTAGATTTTTTAGCTAAAGATGCTAAAGTAGTTTGGAATGAAAATATAATAAGTATTTTAACATCAGATATGGATAATCATGTCTTTTCAGAAAACCAAAGAGTGGCACGATTAAAATATAAGAATCTAAGTGCAAATTTTAAGGAATCTTTAGCTACTATTGTTATGACAATAGTGCCAGGACTTAAAATTAATGAAGTTGCAAAAACATTAAAAACTATAGATAAAGGAGTGTAATAGATGCCAATAATATCTTTTTGGAATAAAGAAAAAATAGAAACTGGCAAAACTTTTTCATTAGTTGCTCTTGCTACATATATGGCTTTAAAAAACAATATGAAAATATTGATTATAAGTACTCAATTTAAAGATAAAACTATAAATGAATGTTTTTGGCCAATAGTTAAAGAAACTAATAATAATCCTTTAATAACAAAAAATACAGATATATCTACAGGTATAGAAGGATTATCTAAAGCTGTTTTAAGCAATAAGTCTACACCAGAGATAATAACAAATTATACGAAAGTAGTGTTTAAAGATAGATTAGAAGTTTTATTAAGTCCAGAAACGACAGATTATGAAGAATATTCTAAAATAGCAACTTCATATAAGGAAATTGCTCAATTTGCAAACAAATATTATGATTTAGTTTTTGTAGATGTAACAAATGGCTTCGATGATGTGGCACAGTCACGAGAATTATTAACATCTTCAAATCTAATAATATATACTTTTTCACAAAAGCTTAAATTAATAAATGAAATTATAGAGCTAAAAAACGATGAAAATTTTAGAAAAATTAAAAATATGATATATTTACTTGGAAAAGAAGATATGAACTCAAAATATAATAATAAGAATGTTTCAAGATTAATAGGAGAGAGAAAAGGGATTTTAACAGTTCCTTATTGTACTTTATTCTCAGAAGCAGCTTCTGAAGGAAATGTGGCAGAGTATTTTATAAAGTATAATAAGCTTACAGATGAAACAGATCAAAATTATATTTTCGTAGAAGCGATAAAAAAAGATGTACAAAGTATTATATATAAATTACAAGAATTACAAATGAGATATTAATATAGAATATCAATAAAAGTTAATGAGGAGGCTTAAATGTATGTTTACTAATATTGTTTTAATCGTATTGATAATAATAGTAGCAATAGCAATAGTATATTATGTAATTAAAAACAAAAAAGAAGCTACAGTAGAAGCAAAAGTAGAATTAGATAATAAAACATATACATTAGACATGATGAAAGAATTTGTAAAAAGAAGATTAGATGAAATTACAAAGATAAATTTGTATGATATTGGTCTTTCAGAAGAAGAATTAAAAAGAAGAAAGAACAAAAAATATGAATTAAAGAAAGCTTTAAAAGGCTGTACATATGGTGATGTTAACGATAAAAAATATGTTAAAGAATTAATATATGATTTATTAGCTAAAGAATATAATGTAAATGAAACTAATATATCAAAAGCAATTCCTTTTGATATACCTTCTCTTTTAACACCTCAAGATAAATTTGATATTTTATTATTTATGTATAAAAAAGAATTTGGATATGAGGCATTAACAGAATTCATAAAGAAATATGATTTAGCAAGACTAAAATACATATCTGGTGAAACAAAACCTTGTTATGTTATAACACCAGAAGAGATTTCTGAAATTTACGAGAAAGAAAATCCAATTCTTTCTTTTGATGAAAAATTACAAGTAGTAGTACAAAGAATCTATCAACATTATAAAGGATATAGCAGTATAGATGAAATAAGAGACATGAATATAGATGGTGTATCTGGAGGTGTATCTGGTTTACCGGAATCTTTCTTAAGCCAAGTTGCACAAACAGATGGAGATTACTTAACACAAATTATGGATAATAAAGTACCAAGAGCGTGTGACAGTATATGGATATTTTTCCAAGGTAAATCAATAAGACTTGCTTTCTTATCATTCAATACAGAAAGTGAGTTAAAGAGAGTTTGTCAAAATATATATAAATATAATAACCCAGGGCAATTATCTGATACAAACGGATATAAAATAAATGAAATGAAAGACGGTTCACGTGTCGTTGTTGTAAGACCATCAATGTCTGAAACGTGGGCGTTCTTCGTTAGAAAGTTCGACGTTAAGAGAGCAACACTAGAACAATTAATTAGATTTAAAGGTAAGGAAGAAACTATAGAATTATTAAAATTCTTAGTAAAAGGTGCAAGAATTATAGCACTAACTGGTGAGCAAGGTTGTGGTAAAACAACAATGCTTATGGGTATGATAGAAAATATATACGAAACAATGAACATAAGGGTTCAAGAAACTGCATTCGAGTTGCACTTAAGAAAAATTTATCCAACACGTAACATATTATCATTTAGAGAGACAGATACTGTAAGTGGACAAGAAGGATTAGACCTTCAAAAGAAAACTGACGGTAGCGTTAACATCATAGGTGAGGTTGCTACAGACCCAGTTGCTGCATGGATGATACAAGCTGCCCAAGTTGCTAGTAAATTTACATTATTTACTCACCACGCAAAAACATTTCCTAACTTAGTAATGGCATTAAGAAACTCATTATTGAAAACAGGTATATTCAATGATGAAAAAACAGCAGAAGAGCAAGTTGTTGGAGTATTAAATTTCAATATACACTTAGTTAAAGACTTTAGAGGTAGAAGATATATAGAAAGAATAACAGAATGTATACCAGTAGAAGATAAAAACGATTATACATTTGACTATAGAAAAGAAAAAACATTAGAAGGAAAGTTAGAAAAATTTATGGACAATGCGACAACTTTCTTTACTAAAATGACAAACAGAGAAGTTTATAGATATGTAAATGTATTAGAATTTCATGAAGATGAATATGTTCTAACTAATAAAATATCAGATGCAAATATAAAAGAAATGCGTAACAATATGGATGAAGCAGATGCAGAAGCGTTTGATAAATTTATTGAGAGAAATTGGGGAAAGAGTAAAACTAAAAAAACAAAATAAAAGAATCTTAAAGCTGTAATAAGAAAGGTAGGTGCTTAAAATTCAATGTCAAGTGATTTTTTATTATACATAATTGGTGGAGCAGGAGCTTTATTTGTTATTGTACTTGTTGCATTTTTAGTGTTAAGACAGATTATGAATAAATCTGGTGATATGGTAAAAATTAGGCAACTACAAAAAGGAACAAAAGAAAATAAGTTTTCTTGGGAAATAATGTCACAAAAATTATACTTAATATATAATAAAGTACCAATTTTAAATAGATATTTAAGAAAATTAAGAAGAAGACTAGAAATTATAAACTTGGAAGATGAATATTTAATAAGAACACAAGTTGCGAAAATTTTGACAAAATCTTTGTTAATTATCGTACCAGCTACAATACTTATCATTTTATTAACTAAGAATGATTTAATGCTTATGGCTATATTGTTAATTTTTGAAGTATTCATAATAGAAACATTTATGAGCGGTATGGTAGACAAAATAGACAATAAGATTTTAAAACAACAAATAGATTTCTTTGCAGAAATTAGACATGCATACCATGAGTACAACATGGTGGAAGAAGCTATTTATCAAGTTTCTCAAAATGATGAGTTGGAAATATCAAGACAAGGTGAAAGAATATATGAAATATTAGTATCAGATTCACCGGAAGAAGAATTAGAAAAATATTACGATATAGCACCAAACCCATATTTAAAAGAATTTGCAGGTTTGTCATATTTAACTAAAGAATTTGGTGATAGAGAGGTAGACGGAGCATCACTTTATTTAAAAAATTTAAACAACATAACTCAAGAAATGCAACTTGAAATTTTAAAAAGAGAAAAATTAGATTACGTTTTCCAAAGTTTATCTTTTATAGCAGCAGCACCTATTTTAGCTATTGAACCAATTAAAAATTGGGCAATAAGCCAATTTAGTTTTACAGCACAATTTTATGATGGTAAAGTAGGATTAATACTTCAAGTAGCATTAGTAATTATAACATTTGTATGTTATATGCTAGTAAGAAAAATAAAAGATAATAGAAATAATAGTGGTATGGGGCAATCTGAAAATCCATGGCAAAATAAAGTATATAATAATATGTTTTTTAAAAAGCTTGTAGATATGTTCTTACCTAAAAAAGGAACTAAAGAAGAAAGAAAAATGAATCAATTACTGAAAGACTCTGCGTCGAAGCAGAAAATTGAGTGGATATATGTAAATAGAATTACATTAGCGATTGTAGGCTTCATAGTTACATTTATTTTGTTTTTACAAATGCATAATATAGCTATCGATTATGTGTATACAGAACCTGTTGGCGATTATGATATTGTAGGACAGATGTCAGAACAAGATGCTAGGCAAGGAATGGAAATAACTGAAAATGATAATATATATTTAGATAAATATAAAAATAATAATTCTATAACTACAGAAATTTTACTTAGAGATTTAAGACGTGATGATTTTTACGAAGGAGTAGATGATGAAGTTTTAACTGAGGCTGCAGATAGAATTTATGAAAAATTACAAGTAGTTAACGCAGAATACTTACAATGGTATGAACTTTTAATAGCGATGTTAGTAGCCGTATTAGCATTCTATGGTCCAATAGCATTATTACATTTCCAAAAACGTATGCGTGATTTGGAAATGGAAGACGAAGTAATGCAGTTCCAGACAATAATAATGATGCTTATGAAAATTGAGAGGGTTAATGTTGAAATTATTTTAGAGTGGATGGAAAGATATTCTAATATATTTAGAGAGCAAATATCACGATGTGTAAATAACTATGAAAGCGGCGCATGGGAAGCTCTAGAACAATTAAAAAATGATGTTTCATATATGCCACTTATAAGACTTGTAGAAAGTTTACAGGCCGCAGTAGAAAAAATACCTATTGCAGATGCATTTGACGAATTAGATACAGAAAGAGCATACTACCAAGAAAAACGAAAAGATTCAAATGAAAGATTAATATCAAAAAAAGGTTTAATTGGAAAAGGAATTGGATTCGCACCAATGATAGTACTATTTGTAGGATACTTAATCGTTCCATTAGTATTAATAGGTATGACAAGTATGATGGATTCATTCACAAATATGTCAACAATGATATAACTAGAAATTGATTAAATTATATTAGATAAATAGAAATACAAATTAGAGTATAGTAAAGGAGGGAGTTTCTAAGTGGAAAATGCTAGTAAAGCTTTAATAATGGCAGGTTCTATTTTACTTACAATTATGGTGGTCGGATTATTAGTATATTTTATGAGCCAATATAGACAATTCCCTCAAGCACAAAACGATGCAGAAAGATTAGCACAAGTATCAAAATTTAATAGGGAATATGAATCTTATGATAAAAAGGAAATGTATGGAACAGAGGTAGCGACTGTCGTTAATAAAGTAATTAATCATAATAAAAAATATTTTGATCCGAGAACAGAACAAGGTAAGATTGATAAAGAAAATAATCATTATATAGATGTGCAAATAAACATATTAGAAGATATTAAGAGTTATGCCACACAATATTATGAGGTAGAACAACCAACAGGAACGCCAAAAAAATATGTAGATACAGTAGATTATTATAATGAAAGTATAAAAGGAAAAGAGGAGGGAATAGGTAAGGAAAAAACATTTGAATTAGGTGTAGTTTTTTCCGCAAATCCTAAAAATTCGAATGAGCCAGAAATACAATTACTAGAGACACATAGTTCATTCATATCCCAAAATAAAACTTTGGAGAGTTTCTTTTCAGATGATGAGACTATTAGAATTCAGCTCGCTGGTACTACAAAATATGACGAAAGAAACTATACAGAAGTATACAGTGGTTTTACAGATTTTAAAAGAAAATATTTTAAATGTACTGAAATAGGCTATGATGGAGATACTCAGATGGTAGATTTGTTAGTATTTGAAGAACTTAAAGAGCTTGATGCTGAAGACAAGGAGGCATAGATATGGAAAATGCTACAAATGGATTAATAATGGC
Source organism: uncultured Clostridia bacterium (assembly GCA_944391575.1). Taxonomy (GTDB): domain Bacteria; phylum Bacillota; class Clostridia; order TANB77; family CAG-508; genus CALXUC01. The sequence continues at coordinate 64,357 of CALXUC010000002.1, forward strand.
AGGTAGTGTTCTTATAGGGGTTATAGTACTTTCACTATTTGTATACTTGTTTTCTAGTATGGGTACAACTGCAAGAAATTTTCAAGAAAATATTGACCAAGCTGCTATTTTAAAATTTAACGAACCATTTGAAAAATACATTGGAAGAAATGATATTACTCCGCATGAGGTTTTAACGGTATATAATCTAGCAAATGCAAGAAATGAAGAGGCTGGATACATAATTATAACAATAAAAGGTGTTAATAATACACTTATAAGTAATGAAGCAGAGTTTTTAATATCAGGAAAAACATATAAATGTGAAAGTGGAACCGTATCATATTCAAATGAAACAGGAAGAATAGAAACAATGGAATTTAAAGAAGTAAGAAATTAAACAGAAAATAAGAAAAATTGAAAAAATAAGAAAAATTGAAAAAATATCTTGAAAAAAGATGAAAAATATATTATAATATAAATGAGGTCGTATGAAAAAGACTATAATTATTTTATGTTGCATTTTTATTGCAATTATAGTTTCAATATATATGTATTATCAAAGTACGCAAAGCGCTTTGCAAGGCGTAAAAAAATTTAATTATCAATTTGAGCAATATTTTGATAAAGAAATATACGGTGCAGATGTTGTAACAATTATGAGCAAAGCCATAGACAATAATAATCAATATAATATTGCTAAAAATGGAGAAGATAAATACATAGAAGATAATAAATATTGTTTAAAAGTTATGATAAAGTTTAAAGATGTAGATAGACTGTATGAAATGGAAAGCATAGAAAAAGCAGGCATTGAAGGTTTTATGCAAAACTTTGCCAAATCAACTTTTAAAATTATAGAGTATGATTATAATGATGAAAGCAGTAGAATTGGAAGAATCGTTATAGAAGAAATTCAAATTGGTAATATCTAAACTTATGTTTAGAATTATATATATAAATTTTATATTTTATTTTAAGGAGGAATTTAAAAATGGAGAACGCAACAAAAGGTTTAATGATTGCAGGTGCTATTTTAATAGCAATAGTTTTAATAGGAATAGGAGTATTTTTAGTGTCACAAGCACAAGGATTTATGGATCAAGGTGGTCAACAATTTGATGAAATGACAAAAACATCTTTTAACTCACCTTTTGAAAATTATTCAGGAAAACGTACTGGTTCAGATGTAAGAGCTTTAATTAATAGAGTAAATTCTAGTAATTTAACAGCCGCTTCTGAAGATACACATCTAGAGAAAGGTATACAAGTATTTTTTGATGGAGAGATAAAAGGAGCGGTTACTATAGATGGTAAGGCTGAAGAATACATCTCAGCAAATGCTACAAAATCAAGGAATGCTATAAATACTGGACATACATATTATGTTTCATTAGGATATAGTAATGAAACCGGATTAATTGATGTAATAGGTATAGGAACTACTCAAGAAGCAGCGGATAAGTTGATTGAAAGTGGAACACCAAGATAATGACTTAAAAGTTATTTATAAAGGAATGTGATGCCTAATGGAAAATGCTGTTAAGGCGTTGGAATATGCGTTTGCTGTATTAATTTTTGTCATAGGATTATCAGCATCAATATACTTGTTATCTGAAGTAAAAACTACTTCAGATATAGTCTTTTCACAAGTTGATACTCAACAATTTTACGTAGACGCTGAAATACCAGAAGATGAGTTAACAGATAACGGCAATATTAAATATAATGGAAGAATTGTAAATGTAGAAACGATAGTACCGACTTTATATAGATATTATAAAGAAAATTACATAGTTGAATTTTATGATTTAGAGGGGAATAACATTATAAAATTTGATTTATCTCAAGAAACTACAACTAGACAATTATGGACGGCTAATCCTGAAGTAGATGCTAAAAAAAGATTAGACATATTCTTAAATGGTATCCAAGGAAGAGAGGAAGAAACAACAGCTATAATAAATTCTCAAACTTATGACATTAGCGAAGATATCGCTTTTGTTAAGAATTCAGATGGAAGTTATGTTATGGAAGATAAAAGATATGTTGAGAAAAACGGTCTATATGATTATTGTAAAGATAAAAAATTTAGCGAGGAGTACGCTTATGTTCCAGAAGTATCGGAACAAAAGATAGACGAAGATATAACTAGAATAGTTATTAGGTATAAAGAAGTACAATAAGATTACTATAAATTAATTTATTCATTATATTTAATTAGAAGGAGGTTTATGATGGGAGATTCATTTATGACAGTAATTGCCATCTTTGTAGCAACAATATTAATGTTTATATTCCCACTATTATCTGTTTCAGAACGAAGTGATGACATATCACAATTAGCAGCACAAACTGCTGTAGTAGAATTTGTTGATGAAGTTAGTTCAACTGGGAAAATAACATCTGCTGATTACGATGCTTTAATACAAAATTTAGCAACAACAGGAAATACTTACGATGTAGAATTAGAACATAAAATATTAGATGAAAACCCAGGTAAGAAAGTAACTTGGACATCTGGTGATAAAATAGGTGAAAATATATATTATTCACGATATACATCTCAAATAACAGACGAATTAGCTAAAAATGATGGTAACGGGGTATATACATTAAAAGAAGGCGATATGATTTCTGTTAGTGTAAAAAATACTAATCAAACATTATCACAAATGCTTAGAAATTTCTTTTATACTATAAGTGGACAAGATACATATCAAGTTGCAGCTGAACACGCCAAAATGGTTACAGTAACTGGAAGTAAAAACAACTAAGCACACAAGAGTAGCTTATAATAGGGCAAGTATATATCACTTGCTCTTTTTTAAAAGAAAAAGGTGAAATTTTATGAAGATACAATATTTAGCAATAATTTTCTTGATTATAATAATACCTATGACCTTATTACTAACTATGTATAATCAAGCACAAATTAATAATTTGAGTTTACAACTTACATATAATTCATATTTGTCTGATGCGACGCATAATGCTGTAAAAGCTTTTGAATTAAATACTGTAAATAATTCATATTCAGAGGTAGCGGATTCTTTAAAGAGAGATGTTGAAGCAGCAGTCAATGTGTTTTTAAGTAGTATGGCAACTAATTTAGGTACAAGTGGAGCGACAAACGAATCTATAGCTGAATACGTACCTGCTATATTATTTACATTATATGACGGATATTATATTTATGCACCGTCGTATAATGAAATTTTAGGAAAAAAACTGGTACAAAAAGAAGCTATAGATGGAACAATGCAAAATGTTATGATAGCAGTTCCTAAAGACGAATTGGAACCGCCACAAGATAAAGAGGAAGACTTTACGCATATACTTAAACCTTATGTATATTATACAATGAGATATGTAGGAGACAGTTCCAACACAGATTTTATCGTAAATTATACTTTAGATAATTATATAAGTATATATGGTAAGATAAATGGAGATTATGTTACAAAATCAGGTTATCTTGTAGAGATAACAGACACTATAAATAATACGTTGAGTAATGGTGTTACTGTTGAAGTTGATAGTGAAAAATTATTAGCTGTATTAAAAAGAGATGTATTAAGTTATTATTTACCATCTAATATAATAAATGATTTAGATACTATTGCTAAAATAGATGGGGCTTTTGACTTTAATAACGAGGCAGCTTTAGAAGAATTAAAGAGGGAGATAAATTTTGGCGCTAATGGTACTTATAGAGTATCTTTAATATCAGATATTGATACTACATTATTAGATAATTTATTAGATGGAGAATATAGTGGTTCAAATCCCGAAATTGATTTAGCAGATATACCAGTTGCTAAAATAGATGAAGTATTTAGTGAGAATGGCGAAAAGAATATAGATGATATGGATAAAGTTATTGACTGTTTCAATGTAGAATATAACGGAGTTGCAATAGAAGATGAAGAAGCTAAATCATATTATGTAAAAGCACTTCAATTTTCAAATTGGGTAAACAAGAATTTAGGAAATATAGAAGTTCAAAACGCAAGAGATTCAAAAGGTCAAGTAACAGATGATTTTGCAGGTAATAATGGAAAATTATTTAGAACAACTGGTAGTAATAACCCAGAAGATACAACATCAATATTTTATCAACATAAGATAGAAGTAATAAGAGACTCTATTCAATCTAGCTTAACATCTGCAATAGCAAGATATAATCAAAGTTTTTTTGGACCCAAACATGGATATGACTTAAAAATGCCTGTATTAAACGATTTGGAGTGGGAAGCGATAACAAATAATGTAACAATGGTTACTTTTATGCAAGGAATGATAATTGGTAATAAAGTATTTAATGATTATGCTGTAGTATCATCAGATACAAACAAAGAAGTGGTAGATGAAGATGAAATTTACTATTTTAACAGAAATTCAACGGGAGATGTATATTATCATAAGTATGACTGTCCTGAATTAAGAGATGAAGCAAATAAATCTGATGCTAATATAATGGGATTTAAATCAACTGAATTTGAGATACATAAAGAAAGGAACGACGATAGTGAAGATGACAGTAATGACGTAAAATATCAGTTAGGTGATCAATTAAGACGAGAATTATTTGGAACGACACTTGATGATTATAATAATGAAATTATAAATGATACAGGACCCGATCCTTGTTTATTAGCTGATTATGATTGTTTAGTAAATCGTAATTATACCCCTGTGGATAATAGCAACAATGCTACATTAGAATTAGCAAGACTTACAGCTATTGCAAGAGAGAGAAACTTGCATTATAAGGTAAATGGATATTTAGATAGTTATAAAATAGAATATAAATCTGGAAATATAGTATTAATGCCATCTACAACTGAATATACAAATGGCGATGTGTTGATTTCATTAAGGACTGATATGAGTAACATAAAATATTATTATGGAAATAATAGGAATGATATAAGGGATTGGCCAGTAAATGAGGATGGTACTTTTGGTCAAGTAACAGTTACACGAAATAATACTTTATACGTATATAGTGAAGACGATACAAGTATAGTTAGAAGTATTCTTATTGATAATATAGATGAGGCAGCACCTTATAACGTAGAGATAACTGCAAGTAATGTTACTAGTTCATCTTTTGATTTAACTGTAAGTGCTGACGATAATGTTGGAATTGTAAAATATGTTGTTTACGTAAGAGATGCAGCAAATGAAAACTATAGACCATACCAAGAAACTATAACGAGTACTCAAAATGAAGAAACTATCACCATAAGAAGTAGATCAAGAGGAACGACATATAATTGTTATGTAGAAGTTTATGATATAACAAATACTGATGATAGGAAAGGTAATATGACTAGAAGTGATACTATTCAAGTAACAACAAATTAAACAATAAACTATGAAATATAATTTATATATAAAAAAATTATATAAATTAAAATTTCATAGTTTATTTTTTCAAATTTTTTCATATTAAAAAAATTTTTTTTGGTTATAATATAATTATGAAAAAAATAGTTTTGAGTATAATAGGATTTTTATTTTTAATTTTATATGTATATGTTTTAAGTTTAGATAGTATCCCTAATAACATTATATTATTTGAAGATGAAACATTAGATATAAAAACATTATTTGGTATTACTTGCGAAAGAGTTGAATATGTGGCTAATGGGGAAACAGTTGAAGCTTCAAGCAATTTGAATAAGGATACTGTTGGCGAAAAATCCACACTATTTTTCAGGCTTTTCGACAAAATAGTTGTCAAAAAAGTTGACGTGGATGTAATTAAAGATGTTAAAGTAGTTCCTATAGGAAGTACAATAGGTTTAAAGCTTTATACTAAAGGTGTGTTAGTTGTAGGGATGAACGAAGTAGAGAATTCAGAAAGTAAAAGTGTAAAACCGTATGAAAATAGTGGAATTGTAGAAGGAGATATGATAATATCTGTAAATAATAACACTATTACTTGCACAGCAGATTTATTAGAAGAAGTAAATAAATCTAATGGCGAAGATTTACAAATAGAATATGTAAGAGACGGAAATATATATGAAACAGATATAAAACCTGAAAAAATTGAAGATAATGAATATAAACTAGGTCTGTGGGTAAGAGATAGTGCGGCAGGTGTTGGTACTATTACTTATTATGAACCTTCTACAAATCGTTTTGCAGCATTAGGACATGGAATTATGGATATAGATACAGGAGAATTATTAGAAATTGCCAATGGTGAGATCGTAACGACAAATATTTTGTCAATTAATAAAAGTCAAAAAGGAACTCCGGGCGAGATAAGAGGCAGTATTTTGAATCAGAATACTTTAGGTAAAATATCTAAAAACACACAAATAGGAATATATGGTACTTTAACAAATCCAGGTGCTTTAGGTATAGATTTAACAAAAACTATAGAGGTTGCAGGGAGAAACGAAATAATTTTAGGACCAGCTAAAATTATATGTACATTAGAAAATAATGTAAGAAAAGAATATGATATAGAAATTCAGCAAATAGACCTTAAGAATAATGAAAATAATAAGAGTATGGTAATAAAAGTAACAGATGAAGAGTTATTAGAAAAAACAAATGGAATAATACAAGGAATGAGTGGCTCACCAATAATACAAAATGGGAAATTAGTAGGTGCAGTAACACAAGTATTTATATCATCACCAGATATGGGATATGGAATATTTGCAGATTTAATGATAAAAGAAATGAAAGAAAGTTAAAAGAAGAAAAATTTTCTTTCATTTTATTTTATCCCAAATCTTTGAAATAAAATACCCCAAATCTTTGAAATGAAATACCTCAAATCTTTGAAATAAAATACCACAAAATATTGAAATAAATAAAAAAGTATAGTATAATAAGTACAGTATAATATATTTAATAGGAGAGTGTTTATGGAAGAGTATAGAGAAAGGATTATTGATAAAGAATTATCAAGACAGATGAAGATTGCAGGTGCAATTTTAATTAGAGGACCAAAATGGTGTGGGAAAACGACGACTTGTAAGCAACGTGCAAAAAGCTATATCGAGTTGCAAGATGAAGACATAGACGATGAAAATTCAAACGCATTAAAACTTGCAGAATTGAAGCCCTCATTGTTGTTAGAAGGAGAAAAGCCACGATTAATTGATGAATGGCAGTTGGCTCCTAATTTGTGGAATACAGTTAGACATTCAGTTGATGAGACGGGAAAAAAGGGGCAATATCTTTTAACAGGTTCAGCTACTCCAAATGAAAAATATAATAAAAATTTGCATTCAGGTGCTGGTAGATTTGCTTTTTTAGATATGAAAACGATGTCTTTGTTTGAAAGTGGAGACTCAAATGGAAAAATTTCATTATCCGAATTATTAGAAGGAAATAGAAAAATTGATGGAATAACAAGTGACATTACATATGAAAGAATGGCATTCTTAATTTGTAGAGGTGGATGGCCAGATATTTTTAATATGGAAGATGAGAAAGATTCGTTAGGAATATCAAAAAACTATATTACAGCTGTTTGTGAATCAGATGTTTCTAGAATAGATGGAGTTTCAAGGAATTCTGAGTTGACAAGATTAATTTTAAAATCATATGCGAGAATAGATTCAACGATTGAGTCAAATCAAACTTTAATTGATGATGTTACAGCAAATAACAATAATGTAACAGATAGGACAATAAATGATTATTTGACAGCGCTAAAAAAACTTTATATTATTGATGAAATTCCAGCTTGGAATCCCAACATTAGGAGTAAAACTTCAATTAGATCAACGCCTAAAAAGAGCTTAGTGGATCCTTCTCTTGCAACAGCTTTACTTGGAATGTCACCAAAAGACTTAATGCTTGACCCTAATACTTATGGATTACTTTTTGAAAATCTAGTAGATAGAGATTTAAGTGTATATATTAATTCAATAGGGGGTACGCTAAATCATTATAGAGATAGGTATGGATTAGAATGTGATGAGGTAGCACATTTTGATAATGGAAAGTATTGTTTAATAGAAACAAAAATAGGAAGTGAAAAGTCAATAGAAGAAGCCGAAAAACATTTATTAGAATTAGAAAATTTAATTAAAGTAAATGGCAGACTAAGAAAACCAGAGTTTTTAATGATTATTACTAATACTAAAATGGCATATACAACTAAAAATGGAATACTAGTTGTTCCAATAGGCTGTTTAAAAAACTAATTAAAAGATAAAAAATACGTTACAATTCAGTAAGGAAACATATAACTTTTTATAAAATCTTTACTAAACAAAAATGTATAAAATAGTTACAATTCAGGATATACTTGTTAAAAAATTGATATATAGCTATTTTTAGTCAAAACATAGCTGGGGTGTAACAATCCGGGTCTTGACTTGCAAATAGCTATATATCAAGCTTTTATTTAAATGCCTGCTAAATTGTAACATAAAATAAGCTTTTTATGTTTGCATACTATTTGCTAAAGACAAATAAATATGATATAATTAATACCGCGTAAAATAATTACGATATAAAAGTTTATAGGTAGCTTTTAAAAACCTAAATATATTTATAAGGAAAGAATTTTATATGAGTAAAAATATAAAAATCGTGATATTAATAATATTAGTGATAGCAATAGTAATTGGTCTATTATTCATTTCTTTTAAAGATAGTAATGAAAATGATAAAGATATTGTTGCTGTAGCTATTGTACCAGAAATTGAGTTTGTTAGAGCTGTGGCAGGTGACGATTTTGAAATTGTAACAATGATTCCTCCGGGAGCAAGTCCTGAAAATTATGAGCCTACTCCATTAGAAAAAGAGCAATTTGAAAAAGCTAAAGTATATTTTTCAATGGGAGTTCCAACGGAGGAAAATAATATTTTACCTAATATAAGTGATGAAACCCAATTAATTAAATTAGATGAAGAAGTTAGAAAGTATTATGATGATTTAACTTTTGAAAATGGCGGTAGAGATCCTCATATTTGGTTATCTCCTAAAAGAGTAGAAGTTATGGTAGAAAAAATAGCAGAAACTTTAGGTGAATTAAAACCTGAAAATAAAGAAAGATATGAGGAAAATGCTAATAAATACATAGCAGAATTAGAAAATGTAAGTTTAGAGATTAATGATATTTTAAAGGATAAAGAGAATAAAAAGTTTGTGGTATACCATCCAGCATTTGCATATTTAGCAGACGAATTTGGCCTTGAAATGTATGCACTAGAAGAAGAAGGAAAAGAGGCTACAGCACAAAGTTTGCAAGAAAAAATAGATTTAGCTAAAGCAGAGGGAATAAAATATATCTTTTATCAAGCAGAAATAGATAGTACTCAAGCAAAAGCATATGCAGAAGAAATAGGCGGACAAATTATGATGTTATCACCACTTGCAGAAAATTATATAGAAAACTTAAAAGAAATGGCAAATTTATTGTCAAAATAGCTACACTTTTAAGCTAAATAATAAGTTTTAAAATATAAAATTTTGTAGAGTAAAACTATTCATAATAAAATAGAGTTAGAATTTCTTAAAATTTTTTACTGATATTTATGAAAAACTTGATATATAGCTATTTGCAAATCAAGACCCGGATTGTGTAACCCTAGTTATGTTTTGATTAAAAATAGCTATATATCAAGATTTATTAAAAGGATTATAATATAAAGAAGGGGTAATATGAATAATATTTTAAGCATTAAAAACTTAACTGTCAAATATGAACATATTTTAGCATTAGATAATATAAATTTAGATGTAGAAAAGGGAGATTTCCTTGCTATTATCGGGCCTAATGGTGGTGGTAAAACTACTTTTTTAAGAGCTATATTAGGCTTGTTAAAGAAAGAAAGTGGCGAAATCTTAATAGAAGGCAAAAATATTGAGAAAAGTAGACATCTAATTGGATATGTACCACAAATTTCTTTAATAGATAGAAAATTTCCTATTTCTGTGTTAGAAGTAGTAATGACTGCTATTTTAAAACCAGGACTACACCCATTTTTTAAGTATTCTAAAGAGAATAAAGAATTTGCTTTGAAAAAGTTAGATTTAGTTGGTATTAAAGAGTTAGCAAATAGGCAAATAGCTGATTTATCTGGTGGAGAATTTCAAAGATTATTAATAGCAAGAGCTTTAGCTACTGAACCTAAAATATTATTTTTAGATGAGCCTACCTCTAATGTAGATCCTCATTCTAAAGAACAAATTTATGAGGTTTTATATAAATTAAATAAAGAAATTACTATAGTAATGGTAACACACGACTTATTAGCTATTTCTAAAAATGTTAAGAATATAGCGTGTCTTAATAGAACCTTAATATATCATGGAGAACCTGTACTTACAGAAAATGTTGTTAATCAAATGTATGGTTGTCCTGTAGATTTAATAGCACACGGAGTACCACATAGAGTTTTAGGAGAACACGAAACGCATAATCATAAAATAGAAAATAGTAAGGAAAAGCATGTTAGAAATAATAAGGCAAATAATTCTAAAAATAGGAGGACAAAATAATGTTAGATGCAATTTTAGATTATCAATTTATGCAAAACGCAATAATAGCAATGATACTCGCAAGCATAGTTTGTGGAATTATAGGGGTAATAATAGTTGAGAAAAAGATGGTAATGTTAAGTGGGGGAATTGCTCATACTTCTTATGGTGGAGTTGGTTTAGGTTACTTAATGGGATTTGAACCTATAATAGGTGCAATAATTTTTTCTGTATTATCTGCTTTAGGTATTGGTGTAGTAAATAAGAGAGCAGGGAAGGATTCTGATATAATTATTGCAATGTTTTGGTCTATTGGAATGGCTTTAGGTATTATTTTTATTGGTTTAATGCCAAGCTATCCACCTGATATGAATTCTTATTTATTTGGAAATATTTTATCAGTTACAAAGGTAGATTTAATAGCAATGGCAGTTATGTCTGTTATAATTGTTGCAGTTACAATAATTTTATATAATGACTGGAAAGCGTTTTTATTTGATCCTGAATTTTCAAGAATTAGAGGATTAAGAACTAATTTTCTAGAATTCTTATTACTAATTTTAATAGCATTAACAGTTGTGGTATTAATAAGAGTAGCAGGTATTATACTAGTAATAGCATTGCTTACAGCACCTGCAGCTATAGCAAAGTTCTGCTCTAATAATTTAAAAAGTAGAATGATAATTTCCATTATTTTAGGAATGTTAATTTGTTATGTAGGATTATGGATTTCATATAACTTTAATTTAGCATCAGGGGCTACAATAGTAATATTATCAGGAATTGCATACTTAATCGGATACATAATTTCTTTAAAGAAAAAATAATTATTTATTAGTTACAATTCAGTAAAAATTTTATAAAAACTTGATAGCTATTTTTAGTCAAAACATAGCTAGGGCGCCACAATCCGGGTCTTGACTTGCAAATAGCTATATATCAAGTTTTTGCAAAAGTTATATGTTCTATTACTGAATTGTAGCATTTATAAAAAAGAAGATTGCATTTAATTACAATCTTCTTTTTTTATCACTTACATACCTTGTTTACCAGGAATTATATAATCAACTACTCCATAAACTAATGCGCCTATTATGGCAGCAAGCCAAGATATTGAATATCCTGCTACAAAGAATTGAGTTATATATAATATTACAGCTGCTACTACAAAGCCTACAAATCCTTTTCCAAAAGGACTAGCTTCTAATCCTGTAAATTTTACTATTACATAATCTAAAGCTGTTAAAACTATAGCAGCTAATGCTAATGCCCAAAAATTACTAATTGAAAATCCTGGTGTGAAAAATGCTGTAATCGCTAAAACTACTGCAGCTGTAACAAGTCTCCAAGCTATTTGTGCAATAGTATTTCCACCACTTTGAGTTCTAGTATTACTTTGATTTTCTTCCATAGTGACCTCCTAAAAATTTTTTATGTTATAAAATTTATTGTATTTATATTATTAACAAAATAAAAAAATATATTCAAAATTTTTATGTATATAAAAAATTTTTTTGTAAAAAATATTAATATAGAAATAAAGTTACAACTCAGCAGAATTTAAATAAAAGCTTGATATATAGCTATTATGAAGCTCAAGACCCGGATTGTGTCACCATAGCTATGTTTTGACTAAAAATAGCTATATATCAAGCTTTAAAAAGTATATTTTGAGTTATTACGAAATAAATAATAATTTAGGAGATGAAATTATGTTAAGCACTTTTATTAGAGTTATATTAATATACATAATAGTATTAATAGTAATGAGAATAATGGGAAAGAGGGAAATTGGACAACTTCAACCTTTCGAGTTGGTAGTAGCAATTATGATAGCAGATCTTGGAACTATTCCTATGGCAAATTTAGGTATCCCCATAACAGACGGAATAATACCTATTTTAGGTCTTTTGTTAATGCATATTTTAATTTCTATTCTAAATATGAAAAGTATTAAGATAAGAGAGATTTTATGTGGAAAGCCTAGAATTTTAATTTATAGAGGAAAAATCGATGAGAAGGCATTAAAAAAAGAACGTTTTACTTTAAATGAATTGCAAGAAAGATTAAGAAGTGTAAATATAATAAATATTGGAGATGTTGAATATGCAATTTTAGAAACTAGTGGCCAAATTACAGTAATTCAAAAGCCTGATAAGAGAAATGTAACTCCAAAAGATTTAAATATAATGCCAGAATATGAGGGCTTACCTTACGATTTAGTTGTAGATGGAAAAGTTATGGAGCAGAATTTAAAGATATTGGGAAAAGATTATAATTGGTTGAAAAAAGAAGTTGGTAAGTTTAAAATGAAGCCTGAGGAAGCTTTAATAGTTACTATAGATGGCGCAAATCAAATTTTTTGCCAAAAGAAAAGTGAGAATTAAGAGGGGAGCGTATGTTTAAAGAGATTTTTATAATTATAAGTATAATAATAATTATTATATCTTCAAATTTTTTAATACAAAATTATTTAAAAAACAGCAGTCAAGAATTTATTGATAAAACAGCTGAGGTTTCTGATTTACTAATAAATAATGAGGATATAAATTATGATGATATAAAGGGAAAAGTAGGAGAGTTAGAAAGCAAATGGAGTGAAGTAGAAAATATATGGATGTTGATTTTATTACATTCTGATTTAGATTTAATAGACCAAAGTATAAATGAATTAAAAAGTTCTTTAGAATTAAAAAATAAAGAAATTTCGTATCTAAATGCAAAAAATTTACAATTTCTAATAGAAAATATTTCTGAAAAAAATGAATTTAATTTAAAAAATATTTTCTAAAAATTAATAAAAAAGAGGCACCTTAAAATAAGGTGCCTCTTTAGGAGTTGTTAATAAGCAATTAGTTTGATTAGTCAAACAAATCGTCCAACTCATCAAATTCCTTTCTCAAAGATTCCTTTGCTTCAGTTTGGAGATTTCTCCCCTTATTGAAGGCCAGCATCAAAAGCTTCTCATCGATATATGACGATGAGATCGGGTTTGCATAATTCGTAAGCCCCCCCTCAATGGCCCGCACAATGGCGAGAATCTTTTCAGGAGCGCATTCCAACGATTCCTTTACGAAGTTTTCGTAATCAGTGCGAGGAGCACTGTCAAACTTGAAGACCTTAACCGCGAACGGCAGGCCGTACAAGGAAAACATCACATACAGATTCGCAAAAACTAAGTACTTTACCCTGTCGTGAGTAAGAAAAACCACTTCAGATTCTTCGATAAACTTGCTCCAACAAAAAACCTTGTTCATAAAGATTACTCCTGTTTTTATAGCTAAAAAATTTAGCTATATGTTAAAAATGAACAAATATATTATAACAGTTTAAAAATATTATGTCAAGTAATTTTTCTTATATTAATCTTGCAAAATTAAAAAAATAATGGTAAAATATTGTTTGGAAATTGTTACAATTTGTTATTGCAAAATATCTTAAAAAAGTATTTATATATTAATATTTTGCAATCAAAGACCCGGATTGTTACACCCTAGCTATTTTTTTGATAAAAAATATTAATATATAAATACTTTAATATGCTTTATAATAAGTTGAAAGTTGTGACAAAAATAAGTTAACAAGGAGATTATTATGGGATTTTTTGATAAATTAAAAGAAGGTTTGCAAAAAACAAAATCTAATTTTTCAAATGTATTTACTCCATTTAGAAAAGTAGATGAAGAATTATTAGAAGAATTAGAAGAAACAATGATTATGTCTGATATTGGTACAGATACAACTATGAAGATTATTAATAATTTAAGAGAAAGAGTTAAGAAAGAAAAGTTACAAGATGTTAATCAAGTAAAAGAAGCATTAAGAGAAGAAATTCAAAAAGTTTTTGATATAGATAGTTGTAAAGATTTAAATATAGAAGTAACTCCAGCTGTAATTTTAGTAGTAGGTGTAAATGGTGTAGGTAAAACAACATCTATTGGTAAGATTGCTAATAAGTTAAGAAATGACGGCAAGAAAGTTGTTATAGCAGCAGCAGATACATTTAGGGCAGCAGCAGTAGAACAATTAGAAATATGGGGAAAAAGAGCTGGTGTAGATGTTATTAAGAAAGCTGAAGGTTCTGACCCTGCTTCTGTTGTTTTTGAGGGAATAAGAGTAGCAAAGGAGAAAAATGCTGATGTGTTAATTTGTGATACTGCAGGAAGATTACATAATAAACAAAATTTAATGGACGAGCTTAATAAGATGAATAGAGTAATAGAAAAAGAGTTACCTAATTCTTCTAAAGAAGTTTTGCTAGTTTTAGATGCTACTACTGGGCAAAATGCTATTTTACAAGTAAAAGCTTTTAAAGAAACTGTAGATATAACTGGTTTAGTTTTAACTAAATTAGATGGAACTGCTAAAGGAGGAGTAGTAATAGGTATAGTTGCAGAAAATAATATACCTGTTAAATTTATAGGCGTTGGGGAACAAATAGATGATATGAGAGAATTTAATGCAAGCGATTTCGTAAGAGCAATAATAGAAGATTAATTTTATGCTAGAGGTGAAATTTTTATGAAAGCTGAAAAAAGTAATTCTACTTTAAAAAAATCTAATATAAGAATGATATTAGTAATAATCTTTATACTTATCTATGGTATTTTCAATTATTGTAATATACGTGGAGAATATTTATATTATTTAGAACTCGGCTCACAGTATGTTGAAAAATATATGCAAAGCTTAAATTATAATATAATAATTTCGGCTATTAATTTTGTATTATTATTTGTAATATTTTATATAGTAACAATGTTTATAAAAAAAGGATTAAAACAATTTTTTATAGAAGAAAAAATAGTAATGCCAAAACTTCCAAATAAATCATTATCATTAGTTATAAGTGCTATTTTAACAATAATTGTTGTACCACAAATGTCTTCTAAAATAATTTTACTTATAAATGCAACTTCTTTTGAAATGTATGACCCAATTTTTGGTGCAGATATTGGGTATTATATTTTTAATCAGCCTGCAATAGAAATGATATTGCAATATATAATTTTTATTGGTGTCATCTTATTATTTTATGTAGGTATTTATTACATAGCTGCACTTAATATATATTTTAACGGAGTAGAAATAGAAACTTTAAAGAAAAATATAGTTATTAAATTAATTATAACAATTTTAATGGTTATTACTTTAGCAGTAGCAGGAATAGTATTTATAAAATCATCTGATGTTTTATTTACAAATTTTTTAAATTTAAGTAATGATTTATCACTTGTAGGAGCCGGAGCTGGAGATATTTTATTAAAAGTATGGGGATTTAGGATATTAAGTGTAATTATTATAATCTCTGTAATTTTAATAATTATGAATATTAGAAAAGGTAATAAGAAAAATGCTTTAAAATCAGCATTAATAGTTCCTGCATATTTAATAATTTTATTTTTGCTTATGGTGGGTTACCAATTTTTATTTGTAGATAGAAATGAGTTAAATACAGAGTATGATTATATAAAACATAATATAGAAAATACTCAAAATGCATATAATATTAAAGTTGAGGAAAATGACTTAAATTATTCTGGAACTGTTACTTATGAAGAAATTCAAAATAATAATTTGATTTTAAGTAATATTCCAGTAGTGGATGAAAATACTACATTAACAACTTTAAATGAGTATCAAAGTAAACAAGGTTATTACGTATATAATAATACGAAATTATTGGAATATAATAATGAATTAGTATATGTAACACCGAGAGAAATTATAAGTAATAGTATTACTTCAAAAGCAAATAATACTTACGAATATACACATGGATATGGAACAATTATAACATCTGCAACTAGATTAAATGAAGATGCGGGTATAGAATATTTACAATCAGATTTCGAGAGTATGGCAGAGGAGGATTTTGTAGATATTACAGAACCAAGAATATATTTTGGACTTGAAACGAATAATTTTATGGTCACAAATTTAAATGATAAAAAAGAGTTTGATTATATTTCAGATACATCAGAAATAGTAGAAACAACGTATGAGGGTGAAGCTGGTATTCATTTGGGATTTTTAGATAGATTAATTTTATCTATTAAAGAGAAGAATATGGGAATATTATTTGCTAATGGATATAATGATGAAAGTAAAATTCTATTTAATAGAAATATTTTAGATAGAGTGAAAAAGATTTTACCAGAAATAATTTATGATGAAAATCCATATTTAGTAATATCAGATGAGGGACGTTTAGTTTGGGTTATAGATGGCTATACTGTAACAGATAGGTACCCATATTCTAATAGTACTACAATAACTGTTGAAGGTAATAGAAAGACTATTAATTATATTAGAAATTCTGTTAAAGTTTTAGTAGATGCATATGATGGAACTGTATCTTACTATATTACAGATAGAAATGACCCTATAATAATGGCGTATTGGAACTTATATCCAAGTATTTTTAAAGATATGGACGAAACACTTCCAGAAGATATAAAAGACCACATAACGTATCCAGAATTTTTATATAATATTCAATCTGAAATGTTGAATATTTATCACAATGTACAGCCAGAAGTGTTGTATAGAGGCGATGATGTATGGAAAATAGCGACATATCAATCATCTACGACTACAAGTAAGGCAACAAAAATGTCTCCAAATTATACTATGGTAGCTGTTGAAAAGCATAATAATGTATCTCATGAGTTGGCTTTAGTAATACCATATACTATGGAGCAAAGACAAAATTTAAATGCATATTTATTAGGTTATTATGATAAAGAAAGTAATGAAAATAAATTAGTATTAAATAAGTTCAATTCTGATAATGGAATTTTAGGCCCTAATCAAATTGAAAGGCAAATTACTGAAGATGAGGAAATCTCAAAAGAAATTGAGGATATTTCTTTAGCTGGTACTAAAATAGTGAAAAATCTATATGTGATTCCTATAGAAAATACTATATTATATGTAGAACCTATTTACCAAGTATTAGTAAATGAATCACCGGTTCCAGTATTAAAGAAAGTAATAGTATCTTCAGGTAATAAATTAGCAATAGGTGATACTCTAGAACAAGCTTTGAATAATTTATTATCTCAATATGCTTTTAATATAGAAGTAGAGAATAATGAAGATATAGATGCTGTTATAGAATCTATAATAAGAGCAAATGAAAACTTAAAATCTTCTACAGAAAGTAATGACTGGTCTTTAATTGGGCAAGATATTGAAACTCTTCAAGAATTAATAGAAAGATTACAAGTCTTAAAAGAAGAAGAAAATAACGAAAGTGTAGAAAATTTAAATACAAATAGCGTTGAAAATAACCTTGAAAACGTTGTAGATGATAGTAATATGTAGAACTTTATAAAAATATAGGAGGAGTAAAATGATAGAGAAATTATTTTTTAATTTAGTAGCAACAGCATTGTTTATTATAATATTTTTTATAATGGCAAGAAAGAATAATACAACATATATTAGTTTATTAGTTATAGAAGCGATAGGTATTGCAATAAACTTTTTAGAAATAAACTTTAATATATTTGTACAATGGCCATTTAAAGTAATAGAATATATATTCTCTATTATTTTACCTATTATAGTAATATTTTTAGAACGTAAAAATATTATAAAATACCCAGAAATAATTGCTTTAATAATGAATAGATATTATATAGCTACAAATAATGATGAAAAAAATAAGAAAATGTTATTAAAATTAATAAGTAAAGACCAAAATAGTATTTTAGCACATAAGTTGTTAGCAAAATCTTATGAAAAAGACGGTAAAATTGAGTTTGCTATAGATGAGTATTTAAGAGTAGTAGACTTAAATAATGATGATATTAAGACATATTTTAAATTATCTAATTTATATGAAAATTTAAATAAAGATGACGAAGCTATAGCAATATTAAATAATTTATTATACCAAAAACCAGACTGCTATAAAGCTTCTATTATGTTAGGTGATATTTTATATAAAACAGAACAATTTAAAAAGGCAATAGAGGTTTATACAGAGGCTTTAAAATATAATGTTAATGATTATGATTTATACTATAATTTAGGTATGGTATATATTAGATTAAATGATTTTTCTAATGCAGAAATTTGTTACAAGAGAGCTGCGGAAATAAATACTAAATTATATAATGGATATTATATGTTAGGAAAATTAAGCTTATTATCTAATGATATAGGAGAAGCGGAAAAATATTTTATAGAAAGTATATCTGGTGAAGAAGTAGAGACAAGCTCATACTTTGAATTAGCTAAAATATATATGTTGAAAAATGAAAGAGAAAAAAGTATAACATTTTTGCAAAAAGCAATAGAATTAGATGTAAAATACGTGAATTTAGCGAGAAAAGAACCTATGTTTATTCCCATAAAGCAATATATTAAAGCACCTGAAAATATAGAATATGTAGAAGAAGGACCTAAAAAGACTTTATCTAAAAAAGAAAGTGATTTAATAGAAAAATTAGATGCAGATATAGAATTATCACAAAACTTAGGCTTCAAACAAAGAGAAATGGAAATAAAACGATTAGAAAAAGATGAAAGAAATTTTGAGTAAGAAATTCTAATTCTATTTAATTATGAATAGTCTTACTTTGCAAAATTTTATATTAAAATAAATATTAACAATATTTAATAAAACTTCATATAATGTACTATCCACATAACTGCGTAGGAGGTAGATAGTATGGAACCACAAATAAATATAAGTTGTAGAAGAACAAGAAATAATAGTTGTTGCTGTTTATTAATTTTAATATTTTTATTAGCATTTCTATTAGCTTTTGCAGTTGGAGTTTTAATTGGTGGAGTAACTGGATTATTTTCAGTTATCGGTTTAGGTGCATTTATAGTTTTAATAACATTATTAGTTACATTTTTAATAGGGGTGATTATTTATTATTTATGTATAAGATGTAGAAGAAGTTTTTGCAGGTAAATCTTATTAAATAGAAAGCCAGAGAGAATATCTTTGGCTTTTATAATTTAGCAGATATTTATTTAAAACTTGATATATAGCTATTTGCAAGTCAAGACCTGGATTGTTAACCCCAGTTATGTTTTGACTAAAAATAGCTATATATAAAGCTTTTAGTAAGTATAGCGAACATATAACTTTAAAAAAACTTGATATATAGCTATTTGCAAGTCAAGACCCGGATTGTTAACCCTAGCTATGTTTTGACTAAAAATAGCTATATATCAAGTTTTTAGTAAGTATATCCTAAAGCTATTTGCATTTTAAAATGAAATATAGTATAATGAAAACGAATTTTGTATTTTGATATACTAAATACAAAATAAACATATTATATTCACATAATATTAATGTGAGCAATAATATATAGTAATACAAATTTGAAAGGAATGAATAAAATGTGTGGAATAGTAGGATATGTAGGAAATAAAAGTGCAAAGGAAATATTATTAGAAGGTTTATTAAAGTTAGAATATAGAGGATATGATTCCGCAGGATTTGCTGTTATAAATGGTAAGAATATAGAATGTTTAAAGTGTAAGGGAAGAGTTAAAAATTTAAAAGAAGATAAAAAAATAGGTAGTGTAATAGGAAATTTAGGAATTGCTCACACAAGATGGGCAACTCATGGTGAACCTTCTACAAGAAATTCACATCCCCATTTAGATAATGAAGGAAAAATTGCAGTTGTACATAATGGAATAATTGAGAATTATGTTGAGTTAAAAAATTTCTTGCTAGAGAGAGGGTACGCTTTTTTATCAGATACAGATACAGAAGTTATACCAAATTTGATAGATTATTATTACAAATTAAATGGTAATGAGAATTTTTTAAAAGCAGTAAAACAAGCTACAGATGAGCTTGTTGGAAGTTATGCTTTAGAAATAATCTCTACCCATAATTTAGGTGAAATAATTATTACTAGAAAAGATAGTCCTTTAGTAATTGGAAAAGGTGTGGGAGAAAATTATATATGTTCAGATGTTCCAGCTGTTTTATCTTATACTAATGTATTTTATTATTTAGGTGAAAGAGAATTTGCTGTTATTACTAAAAATGATATAAAATTTTATAATAATAATTTAGAAAGTATAAAGAAAGAAGAAAAAATAGTGGATTGGGAAAATTCAGCTGCTGATAAAGGTAATTTTGAAGATTATATGTTGAAAGAAATTTTTGAACAACCAAGAAAAGTGGAAGATACTTTTAATATTGAAAATTTAAAAAGTTTAGATTTACCAAAAGAGTACTTAAATGATTTAAATAAAATAGTGATAGTTGCTTGTGGTACAGCTAAGAATGCAGGAACAGTAGCTAAAAATGTTTTTGAGAATTTATGTAGAATTGAAACTTTAGTAGAAGTGGCTTCTGAGTTTAGATATAGAAATCCTATTATAGATAATAAAACTTTAGCAATATTTATTAGTCAATCTGGAGAAACAGCAGATACAATAGCAGCTTTGAAATTAGCTAAATCTAAAGGTGCAAAGACTTTAGCTGTTACAAATGTAAAAGGAAGTTCAATAACAAGAGAAGCTGATTACTCTGTATACACATTGGCTGGTCCAGAAATAGCAGTAGCTTCAACAAAGGCGTATACTTCACAAATAGCATTATTAACTTTACTTGCTATAGACTTTGCAGAAAAATTGAATAGAGTAGATAGTAAAATTATTGAAGAATTAAGGGCAGAGTTACCTAATATAGGTTCAAAAATTAATTTTATTTTAGAAAATAAGGAATTATATCACAATATTGCTAAAGATATTATCGAGAATAGAGATGTATTCTTTATAGGAAGAGGAATAGATTATGCAGTGGCAGAAGAAGGAGCTTTGAAGTTAAAAGAAATATCATATATACATGCTGAAAGCTATTCATCTGGAGAATTAAAGCATGGGCCAATAGCATTAATAGAAAAAGGTGTGCCTGTAATAGGAATAATTACTGATGAAGATTTAGTAGAAAAATCTGTAAGTAATATGCAAGAGGTAATAAGTAGAGGAGCTAAAAGTATAGTAGTAACAAATCAAGAAATAGAAAGTGATAATTTTGATTATATTATAAATATACCTAAAATTAATAAATTATTATCACCAATATTATCTGTTATACCATTACAACTCATATCATATTATGCTGCTAAAGAAAAATCTTTAGATGTAGATAAACCAAGAAATTTGGCTAAATCAGTAACAGTTGAATAAGTACTAAAATAATAGCACCGTGGAATTCCTAATAATCCAACAAAAACTGCTGTTAACAAGTTTAATCCAATATGAAAGTTGAAGCCTTGTGCAAAAAAATTTATTAAAAAGATTAAAAAACCACCTAATATAGAGTTTAAAATTAATTTAAGTATAACTTTTAGTGGGAGTATAAATACTTTTCCCATTATAAATATAAAACAAATACAAGCGATGATAGTTAGTAATGCAGTAAAATCCATAATTTTTACCTCCATTAGTAATGTATATGATTGCTTGTATTTTTTATGCATAATTTTATAAAAGCTTGATATATAGCTATTTTTAGTCAAAACATAGCTAGGGCGCCACAATCCGGGTCTTGACTTGCAAATAGCTATATATCAAGCTTTTATTTAAGTATCTGCTGAGTAGTTACTTGAATTGTTACAGCTTTAAATAAGAGATATTAAAAATTTCTTGATATTTTCGCGATTTTATAGTAAAATAAATAATAGTGATTAAATATTTAGGAGGAATATAATGTTTGTTGATTATACAAAAATTTTAGTAAAATCTGGTAATGGTGGCGATGGTGCTATTAGTTTTTGGACTGAAAAGTATGTTGCAAATGGTGGACCAGATGGTGGAGATGGCGGAAAAGGTGGAGACGTTTATTTTGTAGTTGATAAAGATAGTAATACATTAATAAATTTTAGATATAATAAAAAATATAAAGCAGAAGATGGAGAAAATGGTAGAGGTGCTCGTTGTTATGGTAAATCTGGTAAGGATTTATATATAAAAGTTCCTTTAGGAACGGTAGTTAAGGATGCTGAAACTGGAGAAGTTATAGTAGATTTGTCTGAAGAAAATCAATCTGAATTAGTTTTAAAAGGTGGCAGAGGCGGTAGAGGTAATTCTCATTTTGCTACTTCAACTAGACAAGCTCCTAGATTTGCTGAAGATGGCGAAAAGGGAATAGAAAAAGAATTAATATTAGAATTAAAACTTTTAGCCGATGTAGGTTTATTAGGGTTCCCAAATGTAGGAAAATCTACAATACTTTCAATGGTTACAAAAGCTCAACCTAAAATTGCTAATTTCCATTTTACAACAATTCAACCTAATTTAGGAGTTGTAAAAACGGAACATGGAGATAGCTTCGTATTAGCAGATATTCCTGGTGTTATAGAAGGAGCTTCAGAAGGTGTAGGATTAGGTTTGCAATTTTTAAGACATATAGAAAGAACACGTCTATTATTGCACGTTTTAGATGTATCAGGCTCTGAAGGTCGTAATCCTGTAGAAGATTTTAAAGTAATAAATAAAGAATTAAAAAAATATAGTGAAAAATTAAGTACAAGAAAACAAATTATAGTAGCAAATAAAATAGATATAATTCCAGAAGAAGAAAGAGAAAATAATGAAAATATAAAAGCTGTAGAAAAATTAGCAAAAGAAAATAATATTGAATTATTTAAAATATCTGCCGCTACAAATAAAGGATTAAAAGAACTTATGACTCACGTAGCAGAAGTTTTAAAAACTTTACCAAAAGAAGAAGTGGTAGAAGTAGAAGATAGAAAGGTTTATACTTTAAACGATGATAAAGATGAGGTAATAGTTAGAAAAGAAAATAACAATTTTATTGTAGAAGGAAAAGCTGTAGAAAGATTAATAGCAAGAGTAAATTTAGATGATAATGAATCAACACATTATTTCCATAAAGGATTAGAAAGATTAGGAGTTAATGCAAAACTTAAAAATCTAGGTATTAAAGAAGGCGATACGGTAATTTTTAATGGTTGGGAATTTGAGTGGTATGAATAATAAAAAATTCAGAACCACTTTACATAATTTTCAAAAAGTGGTATAATATATATATCATGTTTTTATAATTAACTAAAAAACCTTTTAATTTAACCCCAGCTTAACTCTTTTTAGGAGGAGAGTATGAGCATTATTCATAAGTTCCTTGTGATAGAGGCGATAGAGAACACGGTTTCTAAGTTTCCTGAGGGATGGAATAAACTTCTAAAAAGTACATCTAACATATTAAAGGCCGAATTGGTTGTCACCATTGTTCGAAAAGGTGACGAGAATGTAGTAAAAAATATGTTCTTTGGCGAAACAAGTAGTAGCCCTACAGAGATCAATTTAAAGGGATTTTTTAATCCGTACATGGTTGTCACTCGTAGGAAAGCTCTGGAAATGGGCTTTGTCATAGCTAAGCTGATTAGTTAAAGGTAAAGGTTAATTTAAAAGGTTTATGAGGGCGTTCATTTAATATGAACGTCCTCTATTTTTCTTTTTATAGCGTTCTTTTTTTCTTGGAATTATCATATATTTTAATAATCCTGAAAGGAATGATTATTAATGAAAAAAAAGAAGCCTCAAAATAGAGGAAAAAAAATAAATTTCATAGATGAAATTTTAGAAATGCCTAAAGAAATTTCTAGTGGGATTCCTAAAATAACTATATTAGGTTTTGAAGAAATGTTAATAGAAAATTATAAAGGCATTTTAGAGTACGAAGAATTGTATGTGAGAATTAACACTTATATAGGTGTTATAAACATAACGGGACATAATTTCAATTTAAAAAATATAAATGAAGATGATATTTTATTAACAGGTGTTTTTGAGAAGATAGAATTAGAAGGTGAGGAGTAAGTTATATTTTGAAAAGTGTAGTGTTTTATAAAACAGACAAGACGTCTCCTTTAAAATATGTAAAAGGTTATGTAAATATTTTTGTTGAAGGTATGTTCCTAGAAAGATTTATTAATATATGTAGAAGTAAAAATATAATTTTATGGAATATTGAAAGAAAAAGATCTACTATAATGTATGCTAATATTAGTATAGAAGATTTTAAGAAAATTAAAAGAATAGCTAGTAAAACTAAGTGTAAAGTAAAAATAGTAAGTAAAAAAGGTTTACCTTTTATATTTTATAGGTATAAAAAGAGAAAGATTTTCGTTCTATGTTTATTATTAGTATTTATGAGTTTGTTAGCTTTTTCGCAATTTTTATGGAATGTTGATATAAATATAAGAGATAGTAACGAGCCGGAAAAATATGATAAAGAGGAGATAATGCGTAACCTAGAGGAGGCGGGGTTAAAAATAGGTAAATTAAAAAAAGATATAAATGTAAATAGTATAGTTAATAATATTAGGTTAAAAAGAAATGATATCGCATGGATAGGTATTAATATGAAGGGAACTAACGCGATAGTAGAAGTAGTATTTTCTACAGAGAAACCAGATATTGTAGATGAGAGCGATTATTGTAATATTATAGCAGATAGAGAAGGGAGTATTCATAAAATATCTGCACAAAACGGAACGCCACAAGTTAAAGTTGGAGATATAGTTAGAAAAGGTGATATGTTAATAGCAGGGTGGATAGAAGGAAAGTATACAGGAATGGAATATGTACATAGTAGAGGTGATATACAAGCCAAAGTATGGTATAGTAAAAAGTTAAAAGAAGACTTTAAACAATCTATAAAAATAGAAACTGGTAATGTTGAAGAAAAATATTCAATAAAATTTAATAATTTTCAAATAAATTTGTATAAAGTACTTACAAATTTTAAAAAATGTGATAAAATAGTAGAGAATAAAAAATTAGAATTATTTTCAAATTTTTATTTACCTATAGAAATTATTAAAATAACTAATAAAGAATGCGAAATTCAAGAGAAAACATATACTGAGGAAGAATTGAAGGAAAAATTAGTAAGTCAGCTTGAAGAAGAGTTGTTAGATGAAATCAAGCAAAATAATAGTGATATTGAAGATATAAATAGTATAATAACAGATAAGCAAATTATTGTAAATAAAAATAATGATTCTTTAGAAGTTGAATTAGTATATGAAGTAATTGAAAATATAGGTGTAGAAGAAAAATTAAATATAGAAGAATTGGAAAATGAAATTGAAAATGAAAATATGTAATTTAGGAGGAAGATTATGCAAGAAAAAAGTTTAAAAGTATTAGATGCAAATAAAACATTTTTTTCAAAAATATCTACAACAATTAGTAAATTATTAATTCCTACAAGAATAGGAATCAACGGAATGTTAATAAACATGAAGAGGAACGCATTATTAAAGGCATATAATAATTATATTGAAAATATAAATAATGAAGATATAAGCAAAAAGGAAGCATTATTCAAAAAATATGAAGATGCATATTCTCTTTATTTAGAATCTATAGATAAACATATTATGGATTCTGTATATAAAAAAGTAAAAAACGGTACAGCAACTAATTTCGAAAAAGAAGCCTTGGCTAATTATTATACAGTTATAAGTTTAAAAGATACAGATTTTAATTTATATAAATTTAAAAAGCAAAAATACTTATTAGAATTAGATTATGAAACTTTATTAACAACTGCTAAAGTAAAAAATTTAGAATTATATCAAGATATGTATATTGAAAAAATGGATGTAATATATAAAGGTATTATAAAGAATTATGCAGTTAAATTAGCAGATACATTAACAGATAAATTAGATCGTAATAAAATATTTGATAATATATTTGATACAATAGAAGAGTATATGCAAAATATTTTAAAATTGAAAATAGAAAAAGATGAAAATTCTATGAGTAAGGAGGTGTTAGAAGATTTCGATAGATACGAAGGCTTCGATGTAGGTAAATTAGACGCAAGAGATATTATAGAAAAACAAATGATTTTATTAGGAATAAGTAGACAAATTTTCACTCATAGTCTACCTTTAGTAGTTGCAGAACAATGTTATATAAAATTGATGAAAGATTTAAGAGCGTTAATAGTAGGCGTTACACATGAGCAAAAACGTGAAAAAATATATCAACTACTTATGGACATTATTGAGGAATATAATATTAGGTTATTATCAACAAAAGTTTATTGGGAAAAACCTGATATGAAAGATGAATACAAGAAATTCTGGGATCAATATAAGAAAATAGCAGTTTTAAAGAAACAAGATGTTAAAGAATTTCTAAAAGAAAGAGAAATCTTATTCTTAAAATACGATTTGAAAAAACTTAATGAAAGTATGCATGATTATAGAAATATAATAAGATTACATAAAAATAAATTAGTAAATTATGGCGTAATGAAAACATTAAAAAATAGTTGTAAAACTTTTAATGTTAGTAGTGGACAACTTGTTAAAAAGAGAGGATAAGTAATGGAAAATATTTCACAAGTAGTATTTGATTTTTGGAAATTAGAAGAAAATACAGAGTATATTGAATTATCTAAAATGGTAATAAGTGAATGTTTCGAAATTGAAAAAATACAGAACAAAAATTTATACATAAATGTAATATTTACAGTACCATCTAAAATTAAAGAGATAAATAAGAAGTATAGAAATATAGATAAAGAAACAGATGTCTTATCTTTTCCAATGTTGGAAAAAGAAGAAATAGAAATGAAGGAAGACGGCTCATTACCAGATACATTAGGCGATATAATTATTTCTATTGAGCAAGTAAAGAGACAAGCTGTAGAGTATGAACATAGTTTTAAAAGAGAATTGGCATATATGTTAGTACATGGATTTTATCATTTAATGGGATATGACCATATGAATGATCAAGAAAAAACAGTTATGAGAGAAAAGGAAGAGACCGTTCTTGGGAAATTAAAAATAGATAGATAGAAAGAGTGTGGATATTATGAGTAATAAAAAAACAAAAAGTGGTATGGTAAAAAAAGTTTTTTTAATGATAATTTTAATTGCAATAATAGTTGCAGCCGCAGTATTATATATTAAATATATAGAAGATACTACAAATAAAGAAGTTGCTAATAATAATACTTACGAATTAAATACTTTAGGAAATAATATAGCACAAGAACCAGTAATAGAAAAAGAGGTTCAAATATATAAGGGAACAGATAGACCTATAGCAGTTATGATAGATAATCACGATGACGCTAGACCTCAAGTAGCTATAAATGATGCTTATGTTGTGTATGAAATTATAGTAGAGGGTGGATATACTAGATTAATGCCTATATTTAAGGGACAAGATATAGATAAAATAGGACCAGTAAGGAGTGCAAGACATTATTTTCTAGATTATGCATTAGAAAATGATGCAATATATGTTCATTTTGGACAAAGCCCACAAGCTGGTAGCGATATACAAGAATTAAATGTAGATGATATAGAAGGAATATATTACAGTAATACTGAGTTTACAAGAACTAGTGGAAAATACTCACCTCATAATGTTTTAGTATCAACAGATTCTATAATAGATATTGCTAAGAGAAAAGATTATAGAACAACTTCAGATGATGAAAGCGTATTAAAATATAATGCGGAAGAATTTGATTTAGAAAGTGATATGTTGGCAGAAGAAGTGTATATACCATTTTCACAATCTGAAGATGTAAGTTTTAAATATGATTCTGAAAGTAAAAGATATGTAAAATATGCAAATAATGAAAAACAAATTGACTGGATAAGCGAAGAAGATGTAACTTTTAAAAATATAATTATAACTTTTATAGAAAATTATACTTTAAATGATCCAGAAAATAAAGGAAGACAAGGCCTATCAAACATAGGCACTAAAAAAGGATATTACATAACAAATGGTAAAGCTATAGAAATAACTTGTACAAAAGATAGTAGAGCTTCTAAAACTGTATATAAAGATTTAGAAGGAAACGAAATTGAAGTAAATGATGGAAATACATATATAGGAATATGTCCATTAAATGCTGATGTTACAATAGAACCAGGCGAGGAAGTTGTGGAAAATACAGAAAATACTGTAAATACATTATAATTTATTTAGTATAATATGTCGTGATATATAGCTATTTTTAGTCAAAACATAGCTGGGGCGACACAATCCGGGTCTTGACTTGCAAATAGCTATATATCACGACTATAAATAATATAGTTATTTTTAGTAAAAAAATTGTAACTAAAAATTTTATTAAAACCAAATTTCTACAAAATTAGTGAAATATAAGTGGTATAATATAAAAATGCGGAGGGATATTTTGGAAAATTTTAAATCAGGTTTTGTATCTATAATTGGAAAGACTAATGTAGGAAAATCTACTTTAATAAATGCTTTAGTAGGAGAGAAGGTTGCTGCTGTTGTAAATAAGTGCCAAACTACTAGAACTGCTATTAGAGCGATTGTTACAAGAGAAAATTCGCAAATTATATTTATAGATACACCAGGAATTCATAAACCTAAAAGTAAATTAGGAGAAACGATGTTGGAAACAGCATATAAATCAAGCGAAGATGTAGATGTTATATTATTTTTAGTAGATAGTACTAATAATAAGGAAATTTCTAAAGGCGATAAGATAATTATAGAAAAGTTGAAAGAAAGAAACGTTCCTGTAATTTTACTTTTAAATAAAATTGATTTAGTAGAAAAAGAATCTTTATTAAAAGAAATAGAAATGTATAGCAATGTTTATGATTTTAAAGCCATAATACCTATATCTGCATTAGATAACAAAAACTTAGAAGTAATTTTTACAGAAATTGAAAAATGCTTACCTTACGGACCTAAACTTTATGATGAAGATGAATATACAGACCAAACAAGTAGACAATTAGTTGAAGAAATTATTAGGGAAAAAGCCTTAAGATTATTAGATGAAGAAGTCCCACATGGGATTTTTGTTGAAGTCGAAAAGATGGAATTAAGCAAAACTAATAAAGGCGAAGATATATATAATATTGAAGCTAATATATATTGTCTACGTGAAGCGCACAAAGGAATTATTATAGGCAAAAAAGGAAATATGTTGAAAAGAATTGCTACATCTTCAAGAATAGATATGGAAAAAATGTTGCAATGTAAAGTTAATTTATCTGTTTGGGTAAAAGTACGTGAAGACTGGTTGAACAAAGATAATTTTGTGAAAAAATTTAAATTACAATAATTTGCAAAGTTTTATGTATAATTTTTAAATATAAATTTTGCAGAGTAAGATTATTCATAATTTCCAAAATGTTCTAGCATTTTTTTAGAAAAACTGTAAAGGATAAAATTAAGAAAAAAATTAGGAGAGTGGTTTTAATGTTAAAACAATTAGCTTGGAATACATTTAAAAATACAGGAGATATAAATACTTATATAGAATTTTCAAAAGTTATGGATATAGAAAAACAATTAGAAGTGGAGCATAAAGAGTATGGCAATATTGAAGACAAAAGGGATAATAATTGCAGAGAATTTTGTAAATGATTACGATAAAATGTTAGTAATGTTAACTCCAAATTTAGGAAAAATAAGTTGTTCTGCAAAGGGAGCAAGAAAAACAAAAAGCCCTTTACTAGCAGCAACTCAATTCCTATGCTTTGGAGAATACATATTATATAAAAATCCAACAAATGATGTGTATTCAATAAATTCTTGTGATATAATTGAAGTATTTTATAATATACGTATAGACTTAGAAAAATTAGAAAAAGTTTCTGAAGTTACTAAAATAATACAAAAAGTTACAACAGAAAATGAAGATAATTATAAGATACTTCAATTATATCTTAACACATTATACGTAATATCTGAAAAAGATAAAAATATGGATTTAGTAATTTCAACATTTAAAATGAGATTATTAGCAATATTAGGGCTAGCTCCTAATATTATAGAATGTGTTGAATGTGGTAAAAAAGAAGAATTAAACTTTTTTAGTTTTAAAAATAATGGATTTAAATGTTCTGATTGTAGTAAGCAAGACAAAGGTGGAATGAATATATTAGAAGTAACTAAAAATGCTATACAGTATTCAATATGTTCAAATCCTAAAAAATTATACTCCTTTGAAATTCCATTAGAAGCAATAAAAGAATTTAAAATAGTAGCAGACTTATATTTTAAATTGAAATTAGAAAGTTGAACTTTCATATAATAAATATAAAATTTTGTAGAGTAAGATTATTCATAGTAAAGTGGAGTTAGAATTTCTTAATATTTTTTACGGAAAGAGTTCAAGTTTACCTTGGAAGGGTGCCGTAAAAAATATTTAGAAATTATACGAACATTTTACTTGATAATCAACTCAAAAAATTTTATATTTAAGAATAACATCGTAAAAAAACAATAATTAATATAAATAAAAGAAAGGATTCTAGATATGAAAACAAAACCAGAAATATTAGCACCAGCAGGTTCATTTGAAAAAGCCAAAACTGGAATTTTATATGGAGCAGATGCCGTATACTGTGGCACATCTAGTTTATCATTAAGAACAAGAACTAATATGGGTGATGATGAGCTAGTAAAAACTATAAATTATGTACATAGCAAAGGGAAAAAAATATATGTAGCTTTAAACATATTTGCGTGGGATGAAAAGTATGATGAAATAATAAATTTAGCTCAAATATTAAATGAATTAAAAGTAGACGGTATTATAGTTGCAGATGGCGGAGTAGTAGATATTATAAAAGAATATGCAAAGGATATAGATATACATATTAGTACACAAGCCAATGTTGTAAGTTGGCATAATGCAAAATTTTGGTATAAAAATGGAGCTAAGAGAATTATTTTAGCACGTGAATTAAATAAAGATCAAATTAAAGAGATTATGAAAAATAAACCTGAAGATTTAGAAATTGAGGCATTTGTACATGGAGCTATATGTTTTGGATATTCAGGTAGATGTTTTTTAAGTGATTTTTTAACTGGAAGAAGTGCAAATTTAGGCGATTGTGCGCAATGTTGCAGATGGGAATATAATATTTATTTAGAAGATAAAAATAATGAAGGTTCTTTAATGAAACTAGAGGATGACGAGAATGGAACTTATATTATGTCTTCTAAAGATTTATGTTTAATAAAAGAAATTCCAGAAATAGTAGAAATGGGAATAGATTCTTTAAAAATAGAAGGAAGACTTAAAACAGAATATTATCTTGCAACAGTAGTAAACGCATATCGTTCAGCGATAGACGATTATATGACAAATCCAAATGAATATGATTTTAATAAATATTTAAATGAATTAAATAAAACGAAAACAAGAGGATTAACGACATTCTATTTTAATGATAGAAATAATAAAGACTTCCAAGAATATCAGGGCAGACAATATAATGAAAATTATGAGTATGCAGGAAAAGTAGTAGATATTTTAGAAGATAATAAAGTCGTGTTAGAAATAAAAAATAAATTAAATGTAGGAGACAAAATAGAAATAATAGTACCAAATCAAATAGAAACAGTAAATTTTGAAATTGAAAAGCTATGGGATATAGAAACAGACGAAGAAATAGAAACAATAAACCCAGGAAGAGCAGAGCAAAAAGTAAAAATAAAATTACCAATAGAAGTTGAAAAAGGATATATTTTAAGAAGAGTAAAATAATGGTGCTATATCTATGGCAACACTCTTTAGAATTTTGATAGAATAAATAAACTATAATAATTTAGGAGTAAGATATGATATTAAAAATTTTAGGATTAATCTTAGTAATATGTGGAGTAATTTGGATATATGATTCAAGGAGAATTAATAGAAAATTTTTTAATGGACTAGGAGACCAAAATGAAGGAACACTTGGCTTAAAAATAATAGGAACTATCTTCTGTATAGGAGGAGCTCTGCTAATATACTTTATTTATTAAAAAATAATAAATATAAATTGGAGCATAAAAATTATGAGAATAAGAAAAAAGAAATGGGTAGACGAAGAACTAGAAAAATGTGGATTTTTAATAAAAAATCCCGAAGAACATATAGGGAATTGGAAAAGTATTTTTAATAATGAAAAACCAATATATTTAGAATTGGGCTGTGGAAAAGGTGGCTTCGGTTCAAAATTTGGAATTCAAAATTTAGATGAAAATTTAATTTGCATAGACGAAGCAAAAGCAATGTTAGGATTAGCAAAAAGAAAAATTGAGAAGGAATATTCAGAGCATAATCAGGAAATAAATAATATATGCATAGTTTTATATGATATAGAAAGAATCTTTCAAATATTTAATGAAAACGATAAAATAGAAAGAATATATATTAACTTTTGTAATCCATGGCCAAGAGGGAAACATAAAAAAAGAAGATTAACACATTCAAGGCAATTAGAACAATATAAAAAATTTTTAGTACAAGGTGGAGAAATATTTTTCAAAACAGATGACGATGAACTTTTTGAAGAATCTCTAGATTACTTCAATGAAACTGGCTTTAAAATAATAGAAAAAACTTATGATTTGCATAATTATATCAGTGAAACTTCAAGAGAAAACATTGTTACAGAACATGAAAAAATGTTTTCAGACCAAGGAATTAAAATAAAATTTCTTAGAGCAGTATTATAAATTTGTTATTATTCACAGTTTTTATTATAAAACATAAAAGTACTTATATATTAATATTTTGCAATCAAAGACCCGGATTGTGGCGCTCTAGCTATGTTTTTGATAAAAAATATTAATATATAAGTACCGTTGATATTTATTTAGCTGTGAATAATAACATAAATTTATATAATAGCTAAAAAGTTTTATATTTAAAAACAAAATAATAATTGAAAGGATTGAAGTTTTTAAGGCAAGCATATGGAGTATAAAGTAAGAGATAATAAATATAATACAGTAAAAGATGTCTTAACTAAAGAATTTAAATTTTCTAAGAGATTAATTACAAAGTTAAAAAAAGAGAATAGAATTTTAGTAAATAATAATCCGTGCTTTGTAAATCATGTTTTAAGAATTAATGATATTGTGCAAATAGACTTTAATTTTGTTGAAGAATGTGATAATATAATTCCGACTAAAATAGATTTAGACATAATTTATGAAGATAATTTCTTATTAATACTAAACAAACCTGCTAAAATAGAAACTCATCCTACATGTGCAAATTATGAAAACACACTTTCCAATGGAATAAAATATTACTATAACTCTATAAATTTAAAAAGAAAAATACGACCGGTGAGTAGGTTAGATAAGGAAACATCTGGAGTTATTATATTTGCAAAAGACCAATATATGCAAGAAGAATTAATAAAACAAATGAAAGATAACATATTTAAAAAAGAATATATCGCAGTAGTAGAGGGAATTATAGAAAATGATAATGGCGAAATTGTTGCAAATATTGCGAGAAAAGAAAATAGCATATTAGAGCGTTGCGTGACAGAAAAAGGAGCGTATGCTAAAACAAATTATGAAGTTTTAAAAAGAATTGAAAATGATAATTTAAAAGCAACAGTTGTAAAATTAAAATTAGAAACAGGAAGAACTCATCAGATAAGAGTTCATATGAAATATATTGGACATCCTTTAATAGGAGATTTTTTGTATGGAAGTAAATCAGAAAAGATAGATAGGCAAGCTTTGCATAGTTATAAAGTTGAATTTATCCATCCCGTTTTAAAAGAAGAAATGTGCTTTGAAGTAAAGATTCCAAAAGATATTGAAAATTTATTTAAAATAAAGAGTTAATAATTAAGGAGAGTTTTAAGAGTAATGGAAATAATATTATTAGTAATTTTGATATTTATAAATGCCTTTTTTGCAGCTTCAGAAATAGCATTTATATCATTAAATGATTTAAAAGTAGAAAAAGAGGCCAAAGAAGGTAGCAAAAAAGCGATAAAAATTAGGAAGATGTTAAAAAATCCGAGTGAGTTTTTAGCTACAATACAAATAGGAATTACATTAGCTGGGTTTTTATCCAGTGCGTTTGCATCAGAAACATTTGCAGATCATTTAGCACCACTATTAAATTCTTGGATACCATATTTAAGTGTGGAAACTTGGAAGGTAATAGCAGTTGTTTTAATTACAATAATTTTATCATATTTTACATTAGTGTTTGGAGAGCTTGTTCCAAAGAGATTAGCAATGAAAAACTCCGAAAAAATAGCGTATGGTACTATTGGGGTTATAAGTTTCATTTCTAAAGTAACTAGACCTTTCGTAAAATTATTGACTTTTTCAACAAATACTATATCTAAAATGTTTGGAGTAAATCAAGAAGAAGAAGAGACTGTAACTGAAGAAGAAATTAGAATGATGGTAGATGTTGGGCAACAAAAAGGCGCTATAGAAGATAATGAAAAAGAATTTATAAATAATGTATTTGAGTTTAATGATAAAACTGTTTCGGAAGTTATGGTACACAGAACCGATATACGAGCTATAGATGGTGATTTATCTATAAATGAGGCTATACAAGAATTATCTGAAAATTGTAGAAATAGTAGAATACCTGTATATGAAGACGATATAGATAGTATTATAGGCATAATTTCTGTAAGAGATTTATTGTTCTCAAGTAAAAATAAAAATACAAAAATTAAAAATATATGTAGAGACGTGTATACAGTTCCTGAAACGAAAGCTTTAGATGAATTATTTAGAGAAATGCAAAAAAGTAAAAATCAAATGGCAATAGTAATAGATGAACACGGAGGAACAGCAGGTCTTATAACAATGGAAGATATTTTAGAGGAATTAGTTGGAGATATTTACGATGAGTATGATAATGTAGAGAAAAAGTACGAAAAGATCGATGAAAATACTTATATGTTAAAAGGTGATTTAAACCTTTATGAGGTTGAAAAAATATTAGATGTAGATATAAAAGAAGAGTACGCAGATACGTTATCAGGACATCTTTTAGAATATCTTGGTAGAATTCCAAAGGAAAAAGAAAAGGCAACTGTGCAAATTGAAAATGTAATATATACAATAGAAAAAATAAAGGATAATAAGATTTTAAAAGTAAAAGCTCAAAAATTACTAGTGTAAAAATTTACTATTTTATATAAGGATTTTGACTTTTACCTATTTTCTTGTAACTGGTGCTATTATAATTTACAATAAATAGTTGACAAAAAACATAAAATATTGTATAATACCAGAAGTTTATAAGGGATACTATATAAAAAGTCAATAATATGTGAATAAATTATGTAAAATATGTAGATAAAAATAGAAATATACTGAATGTTACGATTTTAAATGACAAAATGGAGGTAAAGTATGAGCAAGAAAATAGATAGTATAAGAATCCTTTTAATAGTACTTATAATATTGTCAATAGTATCAGTATTAATTCTATTGTATAATATAAGTCGTACAGAAAATTATAGAAAAATAAATGCGACAGAGAGTAGTATTCAAACTAGTCTAGAGGATAACGTTAAAATAGCTAAAACTAGTGATAGGTTTATTCCAATTGAGAATGAGATGTTTGGAATTGCAGATGCTACATTAGCAAGAGCAAATAGAATTGTGTTAGATGGAGGAATAACATCTGAAAAGGTAAACAATAAACATGCATTAAATATTATTTTAGCAATAGATATTTCTTCAACTATGCAAAAAAAAGATGTTGATGCTAAAGGAACAACTAGGTTAGAAAAAGCAAAAGATTCTGCTAAAGTATTAGTAGATAATATATTTGGAAGTGAATTTAATAATGATGTAAATTTCTCGCTTGTAGCCTTTGATAATAGTGCAAGCATAGAAGTAATAGGAAAGGGCTCTGAAGATAAATCATATATAATTGACGAAATTACTAAATTGCCAATAGATGGTTATGGGACTAATATGTATGATGCTTTAGTTAAAGTAGAGAATGTAATAGAAACATTAAAAGAGATAAATTCAACTGGTGAAAATATTATAATCTTTATAGGAGATGGTTCTCCATATGGGTATGATATAAATAATACATATTCAGGAATTATTAAAAAAGCTACAGAATTAAAGGAATATTCTACTATATATACAGTAGGTTTAGGAAGAGATGTGGCGGAAGTTTCAAAAAATCCAGAATCAGGATATTATATATTAAGCAATATGGCTACAGAGGGAAATTTTTCGACGGCAACAGTTGGTACAGAATTGGTCGATGTTTTTAATAATATTACAAATAAATTAAATAATAAATTGTAAAATACTATTTTAAATAAAAGTGTTTATAAAAATGTAAGGATTCTAAATTATATTTACGGCACTTCAATTAACATAAAACGATGCCGTAAACAAATCAGAATCTCTATTTTTTTTGCGACTTTAGAAAGTACAAGAGAAGTAATACAATATAATATGCAATATAAACTTGACATAATATTTTAAAAATGGTATAATCATTGCGTTATGTTATTGAGGTGAAATAATGGGAGAATTTGAATATAAAAAAGGAGTATTGGCAATATTAAGCAAATGGAAATATATAGCCATAAGCATATTGGGAGCCTTTTTAATATCTATATGGGTAATACCAATTTTTCATGAAGAAAAATATGTTGCTACTGTTTCCATTACGTTAAGTGTTACAAATTATGAAAATTTAGGTGACAACTTAAATCAAAATGAACAGTTAATTTTTAATTATGATTCATTGATAAAAAGTGATGCATTAATTTATGAAATAATTGAGAAAAATGGCTATGAGTATTCTATAAATGATGTGAAGAATATGATAGAAACGGAAATACTAGAAAATACTACAATTATTAACATAAAAGTAGAAAATGATAGTGAAGTAGTAGCTCGCAAAATATTAAGCGATATAATAGAAAAATTAAAAGAAGAGTCGAGAAACATTTATTCTGTTGATAATGTATACGTATTAAATGATATATTAATTAAAAATGAGGAAAATTTTAATTTGTTTATAATGATACTTGCTACAACAGCTCTAGGTGGAATATTTGCTATTGCAGTAATTGCAGTATTAATATACTTGAATAAAGTTATTGCTGTTGAAAAAGGTGAACATAAAATTTTAGATATTGAAATAGTGGCAAAATTCTTAAAAGATAAAAAAAATACCAATATTTCTGATGAATGTAATAATATTTCTTTATTTTTAAAGAAAAAAAACAGTAAAATTATTGGCTTTTTAGGTGATAAATATTGCGATAATAAAGAGGAGATTATTTTAGATTTATATAAAAATATTAGCGATAAGAAAGTATTGCTTGTTACATATAATCAACAAGAAAATTCATTTTTAAATAATTTTTTAACAGAAAATAAATTTAAAAAGAAAAAAAAGAGAGTTAATAAAAAAGAACAAACTGGTGAGGATGACACTGAAATGTTTACATCTGAAAGTAATAATCTTGAGCTTTTAAATTTTAGGACAAGAAATAGCATTGTAAAGTTAGAGTATGAACCTAGAAGTATGGGAAATTTCAAGAGAAGGTTTAATAAATACGATTATATATTTATCGATTTGGATAATAAGGATAGTGTAGATACAAAAGTGTTTTCTGATTTATGTAATACATTTTTTATATTAAGTAAAAATTATGTGTCAAGGGAAGAAAATGTAAAGGAAATAAAGGAAATTTGCATAGAAAAAAATATTGCAAATTTTGGACTTATACTAGTTTAAAATATTTAATTGGTGTAATTAGTTGTGTAAATATAGTACGACACAAATAATAAGGGGGAATAGAAGATGAAAATAGTGAAAAGTCCCGAAACCCTTGTGGCTGTAAAGAGAGAATCTCTTTATTTAAAGTGGAATCCGTTCACTCTACTGAAAAGAATATTTGATTTTGTTATATCATTATTCCTTCTAATTGTCTTGTTGCCAGTAGAAATTGTATTAGCAATATTGATTAAATTAGAAGACGGGCAAAAAATTTTTTTTGTACAGGAAAGAACTGGATATAAGGGAAAGGTAATTAATATTTATAAGTTTAGAACGATGAAAATAAACAATAACGTATTGGAATTCAGTAAAGAAGATGAATATACCAAAATAGGTAAAATAATTAGAAAATTATCTTTAGATGAATT
This sequence comes from uncultured Clostridia bacterium, assembly GCA_944391575.1. Taxonomy (GTDB): domain Bacteria; phylum Bacillota; class Clostridia; order TANB77; family CAG-508; genus CALXUC01. The sequence continues at coordinate 102,763 of CALXUC010000002.1, forward strand.
ACCGCAACTAATAAATATTCTAAAAGGAGATATGTCATTTATAGGACCTAGGCCGTGGATTACAGAATATTATAAAAGGTTTAATGAAGAACAGAAAAGGAGATGTGACGTCCTTCCTGGTTTATCTGGTTTAGCGCAGATAAATGGCAGAAATAATATTACTATTTTTGAAAAGTTATCTTATGATTTATATTATGTAGATAATATTAGCTTAGCACTAGATTTAAAAATATGTTTATTTACAGTATTATCAGTTATAAGGAGAGATGGTGCTGTATCTAGCAAATTCAATATTAAAGATGAGTTAAGGCAATTAGAAAAACAAAATAAGGAACAGAAAAGTATTGAAAAAAAATATACAGTTTTAATTAGTGTATATAAAAATGATCAACCTGAATGGATACAAGAAGCTGTTCAGAGCATGTTACATCAAACGGTGAAGCCAGATGAAATCTTAATATTAGTGGATGGGGTTGTTTCAAAAGATATAAAACTTTTGTTAAATGCTTTTAAAAAAGAGGAAACGATAAGAGTAAAATATTTTAATAAAAATAGAGGATTAGGATTAGTATTAAGAGATGGCGTGAATATGGCTAAAAATGAATTGATTGCCAGAATGGATGCAGATGATGTTTCTAATTTAGATAGATGTGAATTACAATTAAAAAAATTTCAAGAAAATCCTGAATTAGATATAGTAGGTGGAAACTTTTATGAATTTATGGGCGATATAAGTAAAAAAATAAGCTTGAAAAAATATCCTGTAAAGTTTAAAAATATAGAAAAGTTTGCTAAAAAACGTAATCCCTTTGCACACCCAACTGTGATGTTTAGAAAATCTAGTGTTATAAAATGTGGAAATTATAGGAATGTTCCATTTTGTGAAGATTACGATTTGTGGACTAGAATGATACAAAGTAAATGTAAATGTGAGAATATAGATAAACCTATTTTAAATATGCGTGTAAATGAAAAATTTTATGGTAGAAGAGGCGGTATTAATTATGCAAAGAATATTGTCAAGTTTAAGTATACTTTATTGCAAAGAGGTTTTTATTCTATCTTTGATTTTTCTTATAGTGTGTTAGCATCTGTTTTTGTTTCAATTATCCCTAATAAGTTAAGAAAAAAAGTATATTTGAGATATTTAAGAGATAACAATGAGATTAAAGAAGGGGTAAATAGTGTATGAAAAAAGTTTTATGTATAATAAATTCATATAAGAAAAATGGGCCGTCAAAAGTAATTAAATCATTAGTAACGTGTAAAAATAAAGATTATGAAATATCTGTTTTAACATTATTTAAAGATAATGATGAAAATGAGGTAAGTTATTTAATGAATAATAAGTGTAAATATTATTCATTGAATTTAAAAAGTAAAAAAAATATTATTTCTAATTTTTTTAAATTAAAAGAATTTATAAAAAAATCGGATTTTGATATAGTGCATACCCATGGAATTATACCAGATTTTTTTTCAAGCATAATGAAGATTGATGCTAAAAAAGTGACTACTATTCATAATAATTTATATGAGGATTATAAATCTGGTTATGGATTAAAAAGTTATATAATGATACCTATTCATATGTGGGCATTCAAGAGAATGGAGCGATGTGTATGTTGCTCTAAAAATGTATATGATGTTTTAAAGTACAAACTTAATAATACTTGTTTTGTTAGAAATGGTATAGCACTTGAAAAGAGCAAAAAATTGGTAGATAGAAAAAGTCTGAACATTAAAGATACAGATCGTGTTTTTTTATATGTAGGTATGCTTTCTGCAAGGAAGAACATATTAAACTTATTAGAGCTTTTTGAAAAATATCATAAAAAAAGTGAAATTCTATTAGTGTTAGGTGACGGAGAATTAAAAAAAGAGTGTTTGAAATACGAATCAAATAATATAAGAATATTAGGATTTAAAAATAATCCTGCTGATTATATGAATATAGCAGATGTATATATATCTGCCTCTAAATCTGAAGGTTTTAGTATATCAGTAATAGAAGCATTGCAAAATAGGTGTTACTTATTTCTTTCTGATATTCCTGCGCATGAGGAGTGTTTTGAAATTAGCAATGAGTATTATATAGGTGAAACTTTTAACAATGAAAATTTTAATAAAAAATTAGAAAAATTAAGAAGAAAAATAAAAAAAGAATCAACCGAAAGACTTTTTGAAGTTCAACAAAAATATTTTAGTAATAAAGTTATGGTAAAAGGATATATCAACGTATATAATGAATTAAGTTTATAAAAATAAAGGGGAAAATTAATGATGGTATTTAGTAGAATAAAAAAGTATGTTAAAAGGAATATAAGAAGATTTTAATATTATCAGGTATATTATTTCTAATTTTACCAATTATTAGTATTCCTTTATTTTTTACGTTGATGATTTTAAATAAGTCTGAAAGAAATTATTATATTTTGATGTTTAGTATAGCTTTAGGAATGGTTGCATTTTATATTGAACCGATACGAGAATTAGATTTATATAGATATTTTAATCAGATGGATTTAATGAAGCAACTTGATTTTTTTGAATTTATTTCAGAATATATTTTTAAACCTGAACTACTTAGTAATTTAATATTTTTCTTTGTGGCTAAGATGGAAGATTATGGTTTGTTAGCTATGCTTTCTACTATTATATCGTATTATTTAGTTACAAAATGTGTATTAGATTATTCTAATAAAAAAAATATGAAATTAATAGAAAAATTAGTTGTACTTGTTTTATTACTGTCAGTTATGACTTTTACACATTTTGCAACTAGAATTAGAAATAATGTTGCTATAGTAATATGTGCATATGCATTTTATAGAGAATATGTTGAAGGAAAAAATAACTTGCTTACAAAAGTATTATATGTATTACCATGCTTTATACATACAAGTATGTTATTTGGTGTTATTATAAGATTAATATTATTTTTAAGGGGAAAATATCTAAGGGTTGTTCTTATAATTATTATATTAATATTATTTCTTGGAATTAATTATATAACAGTAATAGGAGAGGTATTGTCTAATTTTGCAATGTTCTCTAATTATGATACTAAAATATCGGCTTATATTATAAATAATGCAGAATATGAGCCTACTAATGTAAAAGTAAAGTTTGCATTTATGTTGTTTATGTTATTTAATATTATTTATATGATAAAAAAATATAATTATAAAAAAGAAAATAAAAATTATGTAAAAATAGTATTAACAATAGATCTGATAATGATTTCGTTAGTACAATACAATGATATATTTTTAAGATTTTTCTATTTGGCACTTTTTATTAATATTAAATTATTTATAGATACTATAAAAACATTAAAAGGTAAAGATGAAAAATTTGTATATTATATTATTTTATTGTTACTTACAGCAGCGCATTTATACTTACAAAAAACGTCATTCGCAGATTTGCAATTTCCAGAGCTTTTTGATAATATTGTTTTGAATACGTTTAGTTTTGTAATGAGATTAATTATAACTTAAGCAACTAAATTTTTTATGATGGAAGGAATAGTGATGGAAATAAAAGAGTCTTCTAGAGTTGAAAATAGTTTTATAAATAGTTCAATAGGAATGTTTGTAGAAATTATAAATAACTTAATTAATTTTGGAATAAGAACAATTTTTATTTACTATTTATCAATAGATTATATGGGACTAAATGGATTATACTCTAATATTTTAAATATTTTAAATCTTGCTGAGTTGGGCTTTGGAACGGCTATTACATATAATTTATATAAACCAGTTGCAGATGATGATAAAGAGCGAATAAAATCTTTAGTAAAACTGTATAAAGTGATCTATAGAGTGATAGGGATAATTGTATTAATGTTAGGTCTTTCTGTTATACCATTTTTAGGATATATAATTAGAGATACACCTGATATAAGTGAAAATTTAACACTTATTTATTTACTATTTTTATCACAAGTAGTAGGTACATATTTTTACGGATATAAAAGAGATGTTTTTTTGGTATATCAAAAAGATTACATCAATAAAATTGTTGATTTTATTTTTAATATAATTAAAGCAATTATACAAATTGTTATTCTAGTAGTAACGCAAAATTATATATTATATTTGCTTACTTTTATTGTTACAACAATATTAGCTAATCTTTTAATATCAATAATAGCAAATCGTAAATATCCATTTTTAAAAGATAAAGACGTAAAAAAGATTGATAAATCAGAATTGAAAGGAATATTTAGTAATGTAAAATCATTATTAATATACAAACTTGGAACAGTTGTACAAAATGGAACAGATAATATTTTATTGACTGTATTAGTAAATTTAACAGCAGTTGGCATGTATTCAAATTATAATACAGTTATATTAGCCGTAAATGGAGTAATATGGACATTATTAACAGGAATGAAAGGCAGTATTGGTAATTTAAATGCAAAAGTAACAAATGATAGAAAAGAAGAGATATTATCACTAGTAAATTTTGTTAGTTCTTATCTATATGGAGTTGTATGTGTATGTTTAGCGATATTGTTAAATCCTTTTATTACGATATGGATAGGAGATGAGTATTTATTCCCAATATTTACAGTTGTTGTAATAGTAGGATGTATATATTTAAAAGGAATTGAATTTCCTATGATAACTTATAGGAATACATTGGGAGTATTTAAAGAAGGAAGAATGGCACCGCTTGTATTATCTGCAATTAATATAGTTCTTTCAATTATTTTGGGAAAATTATTTGGAGTGTTAGGTGTTTTCTTGGCTACAATATTGGCAATGTGTGTAACGACAATATGGTATAATCCATTTATATTGTATAAGGAAAAACTAAAAAAATCTCCTAAAAGGTACTATATAGATATGATAATTTATGCCTTATGTGCAATTATTACATTTGCAGTATGTTTTAAAGTGAATCAATATATTCCTTTTGAAGGAATATTAGGATTTATCGTAAGGAGTATTATAATATTTATATTAAGTAATATTGTAATGATTATATTACTTTGTAGAAAAAAAGAATTTAGAGAAGTAAAAGCAAAAGTATTAGATTTAGTAAAAAAATATATAAATAAGGATAGGGGTAATTATGAAAGGTGATTTAAGTTTAGAAGAATACAAAGAGGTAATATTAAATGGATTAATTTTTATAAGAGATATTTGTGATAAGAATAATATAAATTATTTTCTTTATGCTGGTACTTTATTAGGAGCAGTTAAATATAAAGGATTTATTCCTTGGGATGATGACATAGATATAGTTTTATTAAGAGATGATTATGAAAAATTATTAAAATTATTAGAAGAAAATGAAAATGATGAATATAAAGTATTACATATTCATAATACAAAAGATTATTACTATCCATATGCTAAATTAGTTTCTAAAAAAACGAAAGTAGTAGAAAATGCAAAAGAGATTAGGGAATTAGGAGCTTATGTTGACATATTCCCGTTAGATGCTATATCAGATGATTATCGAAAAGAAATAAGAAAGATGAGATTTGTTTATAATTTGGTTTCAAGGAGAATGAGAATAAAAAATTCTATATCAAAAAATTCTGTACAAAAAAGAGATGAGAGAGAAATAAAACATAAAAAAATAAAAGACTTTATCTATAGTTTTGTTGATTGTATAACATTGCCATTGGGAAATAGTTTTTGGGTAAAAGTATTTGATAAATATTTAAGAAAACATAAATTAGAAGAGTACAATTATGTTTCTAGATATATTTTTAATAAAGAAGTTTTTGAGAAATCTTTATTTTTTGAGACAGATATGTATGAGTTTGAGAATAATAAATTTAAAAGTGTGAAAAATTACGATTTGCTTTTAACAGTTGGATATGGTGATTATATGAAAGAGCTGCCAAAGGAAAGGCAACGTAGTCATCATCAAATGAAGGTTACTTGGAGGAATGCTCATGAATCAGTTAATTAGTGTTATTATTCCAGTTTATAATGTTGAGAAGTATTTAGAAAGAGCAATAAGCTCTGTACTTAATCAAACATACACTAATCTAGAGATTATTTTGATTGATGATGGCTCAACTGATAATTCACGGTATATTATGTGACGAAATTGCTAAAAAAGATAAAAGAATAAAAGTAATACATCAAAAAAATTCTGGATTATCAGCAGCAAGGAATATAGGTATAAAAAATGCAAATGGAAAATATATTGGGTTTGTGGATTCTGATGATGTAATATCTAGCCAAATGTATGAAGTTATGTATAAAGCAATATTAGATAGCAATAGTCAAATTGCTACATGTAATAATTTACATTTTTATGATGAAGAATTAAAGTTTGATGAGGTTTATAAAATAGAGGTTTTAAACCAAGATGAAGCAATAAAAGAACTTATGAGGGATAAAAAGATTATGAATTATATGTGTAATAAATTATTTAATGTAGAATTGTTTAAAGATATTGAGTTGCCAATTGGTAAAAAATTTGAAGATGTAGGAACGACTTTTAAATTATTTTTAAAAGCAAAAAATGTAGTTTATTTAGATATGAAATTATATGGATATTATGGTAGAGAGGATTCTATTACTAGTAATTATAATATAAATACATCAATAGATTTTGTAAAAATGATAAAATATCGTTACGATATATTGATAGAAGAAAAACCTAATTTAATAGAATATATTGATATGAATCGAGTAAATTCTTCAATAAGGTCTTTTTTAGATATTGCTAAACATAAAAAAATAAAAGTTTTAAAAAATAAAGAGTTTAAAAAAATATTGTATGAAGAATTAGCACTTTCTAAGAAGCTGAATACAAAAAAGGTAAGAGAGATAAATACTAAAAAGTTAAATATATTAAGTAAAATTTTATATTTTAATCCTTATATATTTTGTTTTATAATGAAATTTTATTATAAGTAATAATAAGTAATATTTTAAGTAAAAAGGGGAATATAATGAAAGATTTAATTAGTGTTATTATTCCAGTTTATAATGTAGAAAATTATTTGGAAAGAGCAGTAAACTCTGTACTTAACCAAACGTATACTAATCTAGAGATTATATTAGTTGATGACGGCTCAACTGATAATTCACGGTGTATTATGTGACGAAATTGCTAAAAAGGATAAGAGGATAAAAGTAATACATCAAAAAAATTACGGTGTATCCATTGCAAGAAATGTAGGAATAAAAAATGCCACAGGTAAATATATAGGATTTGTTGATTCAGATGACTTGATTTCAAATAGAATGTATGAATTCATGTATAAATCAATTATAGAATCTAAAAGTAGAATATCTATGTGTAATTATTGCGCCTTTAAAAAAAATACACCGCAATTTGATGAAATTTATAAAACGGAGATAATGAGTACAGATGAAGTTATTAAAGAATTAATGAAAGATAGAAAGGTAAGAAATTTTGCCTGGAATAAATTATTTGATATTGGAATATTTAAGAATATAAATTTTATAGAAGGTAAAAAATACGAGGATCTTGGAACAATTTTTAAATTATTTTTAGAAGTAGAAAATGTAGTTTATGTTAATATGAAATTGTATGGTTATTATATTAGAGAAGCTTCACTTACAGGTAATTATAATATAGATACCACATTGGACTTTATTGAAATGATTAGATATCGTTATGAGTATTTAATGAGAGAAAAGCCAAATTTAAGTAAATATATTAATATGAATAGAGTAAATATTGTAGCAAGATATTTTATAGATATTGCTAAAAGTAAGAAAATATCTGTATTAAAAAATAGTGAATTTAAAAGTAAATTATATAAAGAATTAGAAATAGCGAAAAAGTTGAATACGAGAGAAATAAGAAAAATTAATACAAGAGAATTAAATATATTAAATAAAATTTTATTTTTTAATCCTTATATATTTTATTTTATCATAAAAAATATCCTCACTTTTACTTGTATGAAAAAATAAATTTTGATATAATAACTTGCTAGAAGGGATAAATGTTTATGAATGTTACAAAAAACAAAGAATACGTAGTAGATATAATAGATAACGGCATAGAGGGACAAGGAATCGCAAAAATAGATGGCTTTATAGTTTTTATACCGAGTGCTATTAAAGGAGAAAAATTAAAGATTTTAATAGTAAAAGTAAATAAAAATTTTGCTTATGGTAAAATTATACAAATACTAGAGCCTTCTGATATAAGAGTAGAAGAAGATTGCAAAACTTATAAAACGTGCGGTGGCTGTAATTTAAGACATATTAAATATGAAGATACTTTAAAAATAAAAAAAGCTATTGTGGAAAATTGCTTATATAAAGAATTAAAAAAAGATGTAAAAGTAAATGATGTAATAGGAATGGAAATTCCTAAGTATTACAGAAATAAGCTTGTATATCCTGTTGGCACGAATAAGAATAATGAAATGATTATGGGTGTTTTTGCAAATAGGACTCATAATATTGTAGAAGTTAAAGAGTGTTTAATTCAAGATAAAGTAAATCAGGAAATCGCAAAAACAGTTTTAGAAATTTTAAAATTAAATAATATAAAGCCATATAATGAAGAAAATAGAAGCGGAAATGTAAGACATATAATTGTAAGAAATGGAAAAGAAAGCAACGAAGTAATGGTAGTTTTAGTTTGTAACGAAAGGAAAGAAAATAAGGAATTTGAAGCAAATTTAGTAGAAGAATTAATAAAAAAATATCCTCAAATAAAATCGATAGTAAAAAATATAAATGATAAAAATACAAATGTTATAATGGGAGAGGAAAATATAAATTTATATGGAAATGGATACATTTTAGATACGTTAAATGAATATACATTCAAAATATCTCCACATTCTTTTTACCAAGTAAATCCTACACAAACAGTTAAATTATATAATACAGCAATAGAATTAGCTAATTTAGATAAAAATGATGTAGTATTTGATTTATACTGTGGAATAGGCACAATTTCAATTTTTTTAGCAAAGCACGTAAAAAAAGTAGTAGGTATAGAAATAGTAGAAGCAGCAATAAAAGATGCAAAAGAAAATGCTAAAATAAATAATATAGAAAATATAGAATTTTACGCAGGCGATGTTGAAAAAACTTTACCTAAAATATTAGAAAATAAGAAAAATTTGCCAAGTATAATATTTGTAGATCCACCTAGAAGAGGGCTAGACAATAATACTATAGAAATTATAAAAAATATATTACCTAAAAAAGTTATATATATTAGTTGTAATCCTGCAACATTGGCCAGAGATATTAAATTGCTAGAAGAAAAATATGATGTAAAAGAAGTACAACCTGTTGACATGTTCTGCTATACACGGACACGTTGAATGCGTGGTTGCTATGACTTTAAGAGAAACCCTGTAATCGTTGATATGAAAGGATTTGACGGAATGTTAAAAAAGTTAAAAATTGCTCAAAAAAGCACAAAACAAGAAAATACTTCTTCTAGCAATAAGCAAACAGAAACTAAAACTGAACAGGTATCATCAAAACCT
>CALXUC010000003.1 GCA_944391575.1 uncultured Clostridia bacterium
GCATTTTAATAAAAAAACAGGACATTTTCACTAAAAATTTAAAATTAAAAGCGGGACATTTTTACTAAAAATTCACATAATTTTGGGCATAATTTTGGAAATAATGTAATAATTAAGATATACTTGCTAAAAACTTGATATATAGCTATTTGCAAGTCAAGACCCGGATTGTTATGCCCTAGCTATGTTTTGACTAAAAATAGCTATATATCAAGCTTAAATAAATGTATGATGAGTTGTTACAAATAATTTGATATTTGCATATAAATATGTTATAATTATATTATCATGTAACTTAATTAAAAGGAGTAACTATGAACACATTAACTATTGAACTTATGCAAGAACTTCAAAGTAAGATTAAGGTTTTCCTTGAAAATTACAAGGGAAATATTGAAGCTCCAATTTCGCTTGAAACACGAAATGCATTGAAGGAAGCTATCAATGCAACAGAAACAGAAGAATTTCAAGCAACTGTAAGACAAATACTCCCACATCAACTAGGAGTATTGGCTGTCAATTATGGCATCGAACTTTATTTTTAGTTTCATGCCAAGAAAAGAAAAAGTGAATTAGAAAAAATATCTTCTAATTCACTTTTTTATGTTACAATTCAATAATAGAATATATAACTTAAAAAAAACTTGATATATAGCTATTATGAAGCTCAAGACCCGGATTGTGGCGCCTGAACTTGTTTTTTGACTAAAAATAGCTATATATCAAGTTTTTTTAAATTTTTACTAAACTATAACTTTTCATTACTTTTTTAACATCCATTCTTACATTCGTTTATTTTTAATGCTCTCTATCTTGACTTGAAATATTTTGCATTTCATTACTAATATTATTATAATTTAAGCTTAATTTATCTAAAAATTCTTTACTTTTATCATCTGATAAGTATTCAGCTAATTTAAAATCGTTACAATTTTTAATTAATTCCATAGTTTCAGTTGATAATTTTTTAGCTTCTACAGAATCTATTGAAGATAGTTTTCTTTTTACTCCAAATAAATTATTCTTTAAATTTGAAATTGATTTAACTTTTGTTGTAAATTTAAAGAATTCTTCTTTATTAATTAAAACTGTATCATTTAAAGTTTTTAAAGCTTCGTAATCTGGTTTATAATTACGTGGTTCAACTTTTCTTATTTTTCCATCATCTGTATATTTTGGCGGATTTGTATAATCGTATGAAAGAGAATTACATAAATCGTGAAATCCTTCAGGTGTAGTTAAAAATCCACCATTCATTTTAGAATGAGTTTCATTACTAGGTAGTTCGCGTTCCTTGCACAATGATTTTACAAAATCATATGTAACATCTGGATCAAACTGTGTACCTGAATTTGCAACTAATTCAACAATAGCTTCTTCAAATGTTTTAGGGTTATTATATGAACGTGAAGATGTCATCGCATCAAAGGCATCTGCTACTGCTATAAATCTACCTGCAGTAGAAATTTCATATTCTTTTTTATGGTCAGGATATCCCCTAAATCCTCCATCAAAGCGTTCATGATGGTCTACTACAGCTTTAGATACTTCTTTTAACGCTGGTATATCTTTAGATAAACGTTTGAAAAACATTTCTCCTAATTTGCAATGCGTTTTCATTATCTCATATTCTCTATCATTTAATCCACTTGTCTTATCTATAATACTATTAGGTATTCCAATTTTTCCAATATCATGAGCCATTGCAGAACTGTTTAAAAAACGTATATATTTATCAGAAAATTTATATTCATTTGTTGAACCCTCACATAATATTGCTGAGTCCTCAAATGAAAGATCTGGATGTTTTTTTAAGAATTCTTCTTTAGTAAAAGTGGCTTCTTTAGCTGCATATGTCGAAAACTCCGCTACTCTTACAGAATGACCTTTAGTATATGGATTTTTGGCGTCAAATGTAAGAGAAATCATCGCTGCTAAACGCGAAACTAAATTTACAGTATCAAGATTTTTCTTATTTTCTATATTAAGAGCCATTTTTGCAAATGAAATATCTTTAGCTATATAATCTGGCACTAATGAGTTAATTAAGCTATCTTCTGAAATATCTAATATTGGTGCACTATAACTATTAGAAACTATTTGTTTATATTCTTTTAAAAATGAATTTTGTTCATCTTTATTTGCAAAATTTTCTTCATGATATAAAGATATAATATTGGCGCCATCACGCATTTCTACACCATTTTCGTTTTTAATTTCATTTTCACTAATAATCTTTTTTATCTTTTCTTTATGATGTTCATCTTTTACCAAATCAGAATTAATTATAACTGTATCACATTGATAACCAAAATTGCTATCAGATTCATTTGACAAATCTACAATTTCAAGTTCTATTTCGTGATTTTCTCCATCTTTACTATATTCTTCCGCATGTAATTTACTTATTTTTTCTTTAAAGGCATCATCGTTAGGAAAATAGTATCCAACTCTATATTTTCTACACATTTTTCCAGACTTTTCTATAATCTTAAAATCCATATATCATTCCTCCATCATTATATTTTAACTTTTTTTCGATTAATTGTCAAATAATTATATACAATAAAAAAAAATTGTGATATACTTTAATATATTTGAATAAAGTAAGTAAAAATTATGTATAATAAGAAGAAAGGAGTAATATTATGGATTCAAAAGAGTTAAAAGAAAAATTATTTATGAAAAAGAAAAATGGTTGGGAAACTGTTTCAAACGAGGAAAAAAAGGATATTTATAGCTTTTCTAAAGAGTATATAGATTTTCTTAATAAATCTAAAATAGAAAGAGAAGTTGTAGAATTTGCTGTAGAGGCTTTAGAAAGTAAAGGCTTTAAAAATATTAATACAGTAAATGAATTATCTGCAGGTGATAAAGTTTACTATGTTAATAGAGAAAAAACTGTTTATGCGGCTGTAATAGGTGGAGAAAGTATGGAAAGTGGCTTAAATATAGTAGGTGCGCATGTTGATTCTCCTAGATTAGATTTAAAGCCAAATCCATTATATGAAGCTGATGGATTAGCATTATTTAGAACACATTATTATGGTGGTATTAAGAAATACCAATGGACTACAATACCACTTGCTTTACATGGAGTTATTATTAAAACTAATGGTGAAAAAGTAAAAATAAATATTGGTGAGGATGAAAATGATCCAGTATTTGTTATAACAGATTTATTACCTCATCTAGGTCAAACTCAAATGGAGAAAAAACTAAAAGATGGTGTTGAAGGTGAGAATTTAAATATTTTAATTGGAAATATGCCTTACGATAATAGTGAAACTCCTGAAAGAGTTAAATTAAATATTTTAAATATTTTAAATCAAAAATACGGAATAGTTGAAAAAGATTTCTTAAGTGCTGAAATAGAAGTAGTACCTGCTTTTAAAGCTAAATCTTTAGGTTTTGATGAAAGTATGGTGGCTGGCTATGGTCAAGACGATAAAGTTTGCGCTTATGTATCATTACAAGCTATTTTAAATACAGAAAAGCCTAAAAAAACAGCAGTATGTATATTAGCAGATAAAGAAGAAATCGGAAGTATGGGAAATACAGGCATGGAATCTCATGTTTTTGATATGTTCGTTACAGAATTATTATTTAAAGCAAAACAAAATAGCATAAATGCTATAGATAGAGTATTTTGCAAATCTAAAATGTTGTCAGCTGATGTTGATGCAGCTTATGACCCATTATATGCTAGCGTATATGAAAAAACAAATTCAGCATTTTTAGGCGAAGGTGTTGGCTTAAATAAATATACAGGTGCAAGAGGAAAATCAGGTGCTTCTGATGCAAATGCAGAATTTGTGGCTGAAATTAGAAAATTGTTTGAAGATAATAATATTAGATATAATATATCAGAACTTGGAAAAGTTGACCAAGGTGGTGGCGGAACAATAGCATATATATTGGCTAATAAAGGAATGGACGTTATAGATTGTGGTGTTCCAGTATTATCTATGCACTCTCCTTACGAGGTTACAAGTAAGTTTGATATTTATAGTATTTTTAGAGCTTATAAAGCTTTTATGAATAATTAGAAAATAAAAAAGAGTAGGATATATACATCTTACTCTTCTATTATACTCTTTCTACTTTTCCAGAACGTAAACATTTAGCACATACTTTTATTTTTTTAGGTTGACCATCAACCATTGTTTTAACGCTTCTTAAATTTGGTTTAAATGTTCTAGTTGCTCTTTTACTAATATGAGAACGAGTTATACTAAGTTTGTTTCCAAAACTTACTTCTTTATCACAAATTGCACATTTTGCCATCGCTATAAGGCACCTCCTAGTTTAAATTTAAATTGACTATTTATTAGTTTACCACATTTTTTTGAAAAAAACAAGTATTATTATAAATTATTTTCAACTAATGGCAAAAATTGTTTTTTTCTAGATACTAAACCTTCTGCAAATGCTCTATGATTTTCTAATTTATATGTTTTTTCAATAGCGTCTGCACTATTTCCTAAAGCTAATAATTCAGAGTTACCGTTTATAATATCTGTAGCAGCAAATAAGAATAAGTCTAAATTATTGTCTTTTATAGCTTTATTAATTTCTGCTTCTATACCCTCTTGTCTTTTCATAACATCGTTAATATCAACTGTATTAACTTGAGCAATTACAACTTTTTTACCTTTAATATTAAATTCTTTAGCGTCCATATTAATTAAATCTTTTTCAGATACATCGTCTAAATTTGTTCCAGCTTTTAATAAATTCATTCCATATTCTTCAAGATTAACACCAGCTATTTTCTCTAATTCTCTTGCTGCTTTAATATCATCTGGTGTACAAGTAGGAGATTTGAATAATAAGGTATCAGATGCTATTGCACTTAACATTAATGATGCTGATTCTTTATCTATGTCTACATTATTTTGGTTATATAATTTATAAAGAATTGTTCCTGTACATCCAACTGGTTCAGAATGCATAAAAACAGGTTCTTTAGTTTTGAAATTTGAAATTTTATGATGGTCAACTAACATTTTAATATTAGCATCTTCAATACCATCTACACTTTGTGAAAATTCGTTATGGTCTACCATTATAACATTTGTACCTGGTTCTACTTTTTCTAATAAACGAGGTGCTTTAATGTTAAATGTTTTGAATGCATATTCAGTTTCTTTGTTTAATTCTCCTAATCTTGTTGCTTCTACTTCTTCACCTAATTTACTTCTTAAATTAGCTAAGGCCATTGCAGAACAAATTGAATCTGTATCTGGGTTTTTATGACCAAATATAAAAGTTTTATCCATTTTATCATTACTCCTTTTTCTATATTTTTTTCTCACTATTTTATTATAGCATAATTTGGCATTTTTGTAAAGTGCTTTTTTGATTTTATGTAAATCGGGAGTAATGCTTCAAGATTTACATAAAAAAATTGCTAAATTTTACTTTGTATATCACTAAACTTATATAAAGTATCTCCATTTTCTTCTAACTGAATTCCATCAGGTAAAATAACTTCTGAAGTTGCATAATTTACAACTAAAATATCACTTTTTACATTAGTTAAACCTAATTCTTCTAACAAAGCTTTATTCCACACATAATATTTATCGAAATTTTCTTCATCTTCTTTAATAATTTCTTTTTCTTTTAAACTATTTGCTATAGATATTACTTCTTCATTTTGAGAATCTTGCACTTTTTCACCTTTTAATAAAGCTTCATCATCATTTACAACAGATTGCTCATTTATAACTTTTACTTTAGCTTGAACTTGCAATAAATCTGTATTCAAATCTTCCATATTTGTTTTTGCAAAAAGCTCTACACCATTATTATTTCTAATACCTAAGTATGCTATACCACATAAAGCAATTATTATTAATAATATTACTACTGTTCTTAATTTCATATTATATTAATACCTCCAAATAAACACGAAGCACTTATTGTAAGAGTTGGACGTCCTTCTTCTATGTTATTCATGTTTTTATTACTTACTTTACCTAAAGTTAAATCTTCCATAACAAATATATTTACATTTTTAGGAACAAATATATCCACTTTACCAAATGATACATCAACATCTAAAATTTGATCATCTTTTAGTATACTCTCTTGCATAAAATATCTCATATGTCCAAATGAACACTCCAAGGAATCGCCTAAAAATTCTGTATTTGAAAGATTAAAAGTTTTTTCTCCAAATACTACAGATTTTCCTTTTATTGAATTTATTTTACTATATTCTTTTTGCACTGTTTTTTTATTTATAATATTGCCACGTATTAACAATATACCTATTATTATTAATCCTACTGGAATAATCATTCTATATACATAATACCAACTTATAATTCCTCTAGACATTAGTAATAAAAGTAAACCTATTGCAGTCCATACATATGGCCATGCTTTTGTTGGATGTTGAAATATGCTTATTGCTGCAGGAATTATAATTATAAGTGTCCACCACCCTCTAAAAAATATATCTAAATGAGTAATTCCTAATGCATTTAAAGCTAATACTATTCCTATTGCTAAAAATACTATTCCCCATAATACATTTCCTTTATTTTTCATTGAAAATATATTTCCACCTTTCTCTTAATAAATTTTACACACAATATTTTATAACTTTTTTTTAAATTAGTCAAGTTAACATAAAAAATCACAAAATTTTCACATCATAATCATTATCCCAACTAAATCTTTTCAACACTTCATCATCTAAAAACATACTTCCACAAGGTATTATTTTACCATTATCATTTACTTGTATTTTTACATTATTCTTTTTATTATTAAATGTTCTTATTAAGACTTTAAGTTTATCTTTTTCTTCTCGAGTTAAGTTTGTGATATCTACTTCAAATATTTTTCCTAAGTACTTATCATTTTCAAGTTTATATACATTATTTGCTATTATATTTACATGTTCTTCATCTTTTACAGATATTTCTCCTTCTACTACTACTATGTCTGTTTCGTCTATTTCAGTTTTTACGTTACCATATATTCTATCAAATAGGATTACTTCTATATTTCCATATAAATCTTCCACATTCATAAATGCCATTTCTGTATTTCGTTTTGTGTATAGCTTTTTTATATTATTAATTATACCAATTATTTTTACTTTTTTACCGTCTTGTATTTCGCTAGCTACTTGTATATTATTGTTCATATCTTCTATGTATTCTTGAATGTCATGTGATGTTATACTTACTTGTTCTTCTATTATTTTTCTATAACTATCTAAAGGGTGGCCTGATATATATATTCCTGTCATTTCTTTTTCTTGGTTTAAAAGTTCTTTTTTAGATAATTCTTCTTTTTCTTCATATCTATATTTATTATCTTCTAATTGTTTTGATACATCTCCACCTAAATCGAATAGCGTTACTTGCCCTTTCATATTCTTTCTATTACCATCATTTATAGTATCTAGTATTCCTTCAAATGATGCTAATAATGTTGCTCTTGTTTTACCTAAATTATCAAATGCACCTGCTTTTATTAAACTTTCTATGCACTTTTTATTAATGCTTTCTCCTTGCATTCTTTCTGCAAAGTCTTCAAAATTCTTGAAATTACCATTTTTATTTCTTTCTATTACGACTTGGTCTAATGCTTTTATTCCTACATTTTTTACGCTACCTAATCCGAAACGAATTTTTTCATTTTCTACTGTAAATTTTGTAAAACTTTTATTTATATCAGGTTTTAAAATTTCTATTTTTAATCTTTCACATTCGTCTACATACATAGGTATTTTGTCTAAATTCCCTAAAAAACTATTTAACATAGCCGCCATAAATTCTGCTGGATAATACGTCTTTAAGTATGCTGTTCTATATGATACTACTGAATACGCTGCTGCATGAGATTTATTGAAAGCATATTTTGCAAATTCTGCCATTTCATCAAATATTTTATTTGCAGATGCTTCATCAATTCCGTTTTTTACGCAACCTTTTATAATTTCATTTCCATTTTCATCTACTTGGCCATATATAAAGTTTTCTCTCTCCTTTGCCATTACATCTAGCTTTTTCTTACCCATTGCACGACGTACAAGATCTGCTCTTCCTAATGAATATCCTGCTAAATCTCTAACTATTTGCATTACTTGTTCTTGGTATACCATACAGCCATAAGTTACTTTCAATATAGGTTCTAATGATTTATGTGTATATTCAATATGTTCTGGATTTTTCTTATTTTTAATATACCTTGGGATTTGATCCATAGGTCCGTGGACGATATAAAGATACACCTGCTATTATATCTTCTAATGAATCGGGTTTTAATTCTTTCATAAAAGAAGTCATTCCAGCACTTTCAAATTGGAATATTCCGACTGTTTGTCCCTCTTGCCATAATTTGAATACATTAGGGTCGTTCATATTCTCATCGAATTTTACATCTATATTTTTATTTTCTTTCACTAATTTTATAGCGTCATCTATTACTGTTAAAGTTCTTAAGCCTAAAAAGTCCATTTTTAGAAGGCCTAATTCTTCTAAAATAGTCATTGTGTACTGTGTAGATACTTGGTTATCATTTACATATAATGGGACGTATGATACTACTGGGTCTTTAGTTATTACTACGCCTGCTGCGTGAGTAGAAGCGTGTCTTGGTAAGCCTTCTAACTTCATCGCTATGTCTAGTAAATTTCTTATTTTTTCGTCATTCTCATATAAATCTTTTAAATCTTTATTCATTTCCATTGCAGTTTGTATAGTTATATGTAATTCCATTGGTACCATTTTAGCCAATTTATCCGCTTCTGCATACGAAATGTCTAGCACTCTTGCAACATCTCTAATTACCATTTTAGCAGACATAGTTCCAAAAGTTATAATTTGTGATACGTGGTCGTGGCCATATTTTCTGCCAACATACTCTATGACTTCTGGGCGTCTCTCATAACAAAAATCTATATCAAAATCTGGCATACTTATTCTTTCTGGATTTAAAAATCTTTCAAAAATAAGGTTATATTTTATAGGGTCTATATCTGTAATTCCCATTGCATACGCTGCTATTGAACCTGCTCCGCTTCCTCTACCCGGTCCTACTGGGATTTTTACGCTTTTAGCATAATTTATAAAATCCCACACTATAAGGAAATAATCTACATACCCCATTTTCTCTATAACAGACATTTCATATTCTAGTCTATCCATAATTTCCTTTGGCACTACTTTTTCATCCAATGAAATGTACTCTTTTCCTTCTATTTTATCTTCTTCTTTTACGCCATATCTCCTTTGAATACCATCTATACATAATTTGTAGAAGTAATCGTAATGTGTTTTATATTCTTCAGGCACTTCGTAATTAGGTAATTTAGTAACACCAAATTCAAATTCCACATTACATTTTTCTACGATTTTTTGAGTATTCTCTAAAGCTTCTGGAATGTTTTTAAAAGCCTCATACATTTCTTCTGGGCTTTTTATATAAAATTCATCTGTTTGAAATTTCATTCTATCTAAATCGCTCATTCTTTTACCTGTTTGAATACATAATAAGATTTCATGAGCGTATGCATCATCTCTATTTAAGTAATGTGCGTCGTTTGTAGCTACTAAAGGCACGTTTAATTCTCTTGAAATTTCTATTAATTTTTGATTTACTATTTGTTGCTCTTTTATACCATTATGTTGAATTTCCAAATAAAAATCGTCTTTGAATAAGTTTTTATAATATTTTACAAGTTCTATTGCTTTTTCTAAATTATTTTTTAAAATTTCTTGTGGTATAGCCCCTGCTATGCAAGCACTCGTACATATTAAATCTTCGTGATATTTTTCTAATATTTCTAAATCTATTCTAGGTTTATAATAGTAGCCTTCTGTAAATCCTAAACTTACTAGTTTAGTTAAATTTTTATATCCATTATTATTTTTTGCTAATAGTATTAAGTGATTATACTTATTATCTATATTAGCTTCCTTATCGAATCTCGTTCTTGGTGCTACATATACTTCACACCCTATAATTGGTTTTACGCCTTCTTTTTTACAAGCCTTATAAAATTCTACTGCTCCAAACATTACACCATGGTCTGTAATAGCCACAGAATCCATTCCTAGCTCTTTTATTCTTTTAGGTAGTACTTTTATTCTATTTGCTCCATCTAATAAACTGTACTCTGTATGGACGTGTAAATGCGTAAATTTATTCATATTCTACCTCCACTAAATATAACCCATGTGCAGGTAAAGTTTTTCCTGCTCTTGCTCTATCTTTTGATTCAATAATTTCTGTAATTTCTTTTGGTTCTATCTTACCTAATCCTGCCTCTACTAAAGTTCCAGCTATTATTCTTACCATATTATATAAAAATCCGTTACCTGTAAGTTCTATTATAATTCGTTCATCTGCTTTATTATACGTAACTTCTGCTTTATATATAGTTCTTACAGTACTTTTATTATTTCCACCTGTTGCTTTAAAGCCTTTGAAATCATGTTCACCTTCGAAATATTTAGCAGCTTCTTTCATTTTTTCTACATCTAATTTTACTGGTATGTGATACTCTAAACCTCTATATATAGCACTACCACATTGAGAATTATTTATTATATATCTATACTTTTTTCTTACACAATTATATCTTGAGTGAAACCTCTCGTCGACTTCTTCTGCTGATTTTATTACAATAGCTTTCTTTAATTTTGAATTTATAGCTACTGCAAATTTATCTATAGGAATATTACTATTTGTTTTAAAATTAGCAGTTTGCCCAAAACTATGTACCCCTGCATCTGTTCTACCAGATGCAATTAAGTCTACTTTTTCTCCAGTTATTTCTTCTATTGCTCTTTCTATTTCTCCTTGAATATTCAGTTTGTCGGGCTGTTTTTGCCATCCGTTGAAAGATTTTCCGTCATATTCTATTATTAGTTTTATGTTGCGCAATTATTTGTTCACTCCTTATTAATTATATTTATTTTTCAGCTTCATCATTTGCTTTTTCTTCTTTATTTTTATTATCCTCTACTATTAAGTTTTTTATTAATATTTTCTTTAGAGTTTCTTCATCTAAGTCTGCATATAGTTGTCCATCTTTTGCTACTGATATTTTTCCTGTTTCTTCTGATATTACAACTACTATTGCATCTGATTCTTTTGACATTCCTATTGCTGCTCTATGTCTTGTTCCTAATTCTTTTGCAATATCATTATTATTTGCTAAAGGTAACATACAAGCTGCTGCTGCTACTTTATTATCACTTATTATTACTGCTCCATCGTGCAATGGTGTATTTGGTGTAAATAAATTAACTAATAATTGAGGTGAAACTTCTGCATTTATTTGTATTCCTGTTGCTATTATATCTTCTATTTTTATTTCTTTTTGTATAACTATTAAGCCACCTATTCGCATTTTAGATAATTCTTTTGCAGCTATTACTATTTTATATATATTTTCTTTAGACTTTGCCATTATTTCTTTATCAAATCCTAAAAATCTACTCAAGCCACTACTTCCTAATTGTTCTAATCCCCTTCTTAATTCTGGCTGGAATATTACTATTAATATTATAACTCCATAAGTCATTACAGATGTTAAAATATAATTTAATATTTTTAAGCCTAAAACTCCACTTAAAATAGTTATTAAAATTAGAAAAACTATTCCTTTTAATAATTGACCAGTTCTTGTGTTTTTTACTATTTTTATTATTTTTCTAACTAAAAAAAATACTATTAATATGTCTATTATAAATAATATAATTTTTCCGAGGAGATTGCATTAAATCTTGTATATAATTAATTACATTTTCTGTATAAAAAACTTGAAAATTCTTACTAAAATTTTCTAACATAAAAACACCTTCTTTTATATAATTATAAGCGACCTAAGATATTAAGCCGCCTTACTTATAAATTATTAAAATACATAATTAACTAAAAAGTATACTAAAGTAAAAGCTGAGGCAGATGCCATCATTACTATTAATATTATTGCCATTATTTTTCTAAATAATTTCATTAAAATTCCCTTTCCTTCCGTTCTTATTATAAAACTTCCTTATGCTTTTATATTTTATCATAATTTGTTTTATTATTCAATATTAAAATTTATAATAATTACATACACTTAATATTGTTTTCCCCATATAACCATTTTTTCCGCTTTTTTACCACAGCATACACATACATCACTTATATGTTCTTGCTCAAATGGTATACATCTTGATTTTATTGCTGTTAATTCTTTTATTTTTTCTTCACATTCTTTATTTCCACACCACATTGCTTTTATAAATCCACCTTTTTCACCTATCTTTGTGAATTCTTCAAAATTATGTGCTACTCTTGTATTTTCTGCTATTCTTTTTTTGCATATTTCAAACATATTTTTGTGTATAGCTTCTAAGAGATTATTTATTTCTTCTTCTAGATTATCTATTGAAACTGTAATTTTTTCAAGTGTATCTCTTCTAACTAATATACAAGTTCCATTTTCTATATCTCTTGGTCCCATTTCTATTCTTAATGGCACTCCACGCATTTCCCAATCATTAAATTTATATCCCGGTGAATATTGGTCTCTTAAATCTAATTTCATTCTGAATTTTTTATTTAATTTTTGATATATTTCTTCTGCTTTTTCTTTTACTCCTTCTTTATGCATTGCTATAGGTACTAAAACTACTTGAATTGGTGCTACTTTTGGTGGTAATTTTAATCCTCTACTATCCCCATGCGCCATTATTACTGCACCTATTAATCTTGTACTTATTCCCCATGATGTTTGGTATGCATATTCTTCTTTTCCTTCTCTATTTTGAAATTTCACTTCAAATGGCTTTGTAAAGTTTTGTCCAAAATAATGTGAAGTTCCAGCTTGTAAAGCTCTTCCATCATAAGTCATAGCTTCTATTGTATATGTTTCATCTGCACCTGCAAATTTTTCTTTTTCTGTTTTCTTTCCATAAATTACTGGAATTGCTAATAAGTTTTCTGCAACATCTATATAAATATTTAACATTTGTAATGTTCTTTCTTTTGCTTCTTCGGCAGTTTCATGTATAGTATGTCCTTCTTGCCATAAAAATTCTCTTGAACGTAAAAATGGTCTTGTTTCTTTTTCCCATCTTAATACATTACACCATTGGTTATATAAAAATGGTAAATCTCTCCATGAGTTTAGCCATTTAGCATACATTGTAGTTATTATAGTTTCTGATGTAGGTCTTATACATAATCTTTCTTCCAATTTTTCTTCTCCCGCTTCTGTAACCCACGCAACTTCTGGCGCAAATCCCTCAACGTGGTCTTTTTCTTTTTGTAATAAACTTTCTGGTATTAAAACTGGAAAATATGTATTTTTTACACCTGTTTCTTTAAACTTACTATCTGCATATTTTTGTATATTTTCCCATATTTCATATCCATATGGTTTTATAGCGATACAACCTTTTGTATCTGTATAATCAGCAAGTTCTGCTTTTAATACAATATCTGTGTACCATTGTGCAATATCTTCATCAATATTAGTTATTTCTTTAACAAAATCTTTTTCTTTCATAAATCTTCACTCTTTCTTTATAATAAAAATCTCTAAATTATTATACCAATTTAGAGATTTTATGTCAATAGAAATTAAAATTATTAATAACTTTAATTTATATACAAACTAGGATCTACCTTTTCACCATTCTTTATAATTTCAAAATGTAAGTGAGGGTCGTCTGCAGCTTCAAAAGCTGCACTATTTCCAACAGTTCCTACTGTTTGTCCTAAAATTACTTCATCGCCTTCTTTAACAAATTCTGCTGTTAAAAGATTAGAGTATACTGTTTTATAGTCATTTGAATGTTTTATAATTACTGTTAGGCCATATCTTGGATCATTTTTTATGCTTTCAACTACACCTGCTTCTGCTGCTTTTACAACTGTTGTTTTAGGTGCTTTTATGTCTAATCCTAAATGTGTTATCCATTCTTCTAAAGTATCTGAATATACTAAGTTATCTTTAGCATATTCTCTTAATATTTCTCCATCTTCTATAGGATTTGCAAAATTAGGTTCTTTTTCTTCCTCTTTTGGTTCTTCAACATTTTCAACCGTTTCTACTTCTTGTTCTGTTTCAGTATTACTTACATTGTTTTCTTCTTCTACAACATTTGAAGTTGTATTATTTTCCACCTGATTACTTGAAGTTTCTATTGTATTTGAAGTATTCTCATTACTTACAGTGTTTGTTACTGAATTTGAAATTTCATTTTCATTAGCAGTATTTTTTACTTCATTTACATTTTTCCCAATACTACTACTTACAGCAGTTGTATTACCTACAGAATTAGATATATTTATTTTAGAAGTGTCCTCATTTACTGTAGCTAATTGTTGTTCCTCTATTTTACTATTATAAATTCCATACACTACAAAAAAAGCAATTATAGCCACAAGCAAAATTCCACCAGCTACCCAAAGCACAGCCTTATAATTATCTGTATCCTCATAAATTCCTCTACCATTTCTTCTCATATATAAATACCTCCTAAATTTTATTAATTAAAGTATTTACATATTTGGAAATTTTATACTTTTATTTTGAAAAAATTATTATAAATAAATAATTTCTTAATATATTTATTACATATCCACAATTTCCACTCCCACATAAAAATGTTTTATTATTTGCTCATAAGTACTACCTTGTTTTGCCATTGCATCTGCTCCTGTTTGGCTCATACCTATACCATGGCCATATCCTGTTACTTTAAAAGTTATACTGTTTTCATTTATTTCTATGTCAAAATTAGTAGATCTTAATCCTAATATGCTTCTAACTTCTGTGCCTGCTATATTTTTATTTCCTACTTTTAATGTTTTTACTCTACCGCTTTCTGTATATTCTAATATTTTTATTTCTTCATTTATATTTTCTAAATTTACAGTAATATCCTCATATTTTTCTTTAAATTTATTTATTAATTCTTCTATTGTTAATTGTACTTCTGAACTATATTGAGTATATCCTTCTTCTCCTGAAGTTTCTACTACTTGTAAATATGGATATCCTGTTCCTCCCCATACATTTACTGGGATTTCTGTTTTTCCTCCGCTATTTGCATGGAAGAAAGCATTTATTATTTTACCTTCATACGTTATTACTTTACCTTTTGTTTCGTTTACAGCTGTAACTATTTTATTCCAATATTCATTTTCTGTACTATCGTCCCATTTTTCAAAACGTGCTTCTTTTGAAATCCAAGCTTGGCAACATTCATAACTATCACATATATCTGCTTCTTCACCGTGAGGCTTAGCATTTATAATTTTATATAAAGTATATGTTCTTGCTACTACAGCTTGTGCCTTTAAAGCTTCTAATTCATAACTGGCCGGCATTTCTGCTGAAATTACACCACATAAATATTCATCTAAATTAAGTTCTTCAATTTCACCTGTCTCTCTATGTAATAATTTTATTGTATTATAATCTTCATAATTATAATTTTCTAAAGCCACTTCTGTTACTTCTATGTTATTTTCTATCACATTTTCAAGGCTATTTAATACTGCTGTATCTATACTTTCTCTTTTATTTGTAAATATTATAGGAATAAAAAAACATAATAATACAATAAAAAAAAGATATGATATTACTTTTTTCACTTAATAATATACCTCCTTAATTTTTTACATCAAAAATCTGTATTATACTAATAATTCTCTTAAATTCCCTAATATTCTCTTTTCTAACCTCGATACTTGTACTTGACTTACTCCGAGTATTTTAGCAACTTGATTTTGTGTTTGTCCTTTGAAATATCTTAATATTATTACTTCTTTTTCATTATCTGATAATGTTTTTAACATATCTTTTAGAAGTATTTTATCTACTACTTTAGATTCTTCATCTATATTTAAAGTTATTTTATCTAACAATGTAGTTTTATCATTTTCATCATATACCTCTTCATTTATAGACTCTAATGGTTTTGAAGTAGTTAATGCGTATACTACTTCTTCTACTTCTATTTGTAATTCATCTGCTATTTCTTTTAATGTTAACTCTTTTCCTTCCTTATTTTCATAAAATTTTTGTACTTCTTTTATTTTTATTAATAATTCCCTAACACTTCTACTTACTTTTATTGGTCCATCATCTCTTATAAATCTTTTTATTTCGCCTAATATATATGGTACTGCATAAGTGGATAATTTATAATCTAAATTCAAATCAAATTTATATATACTTTTTATAAATCCCATTGCTCCTAATTGATATAAATCTTCCGCCTCATATCCTCTATCTTTAAATCTTTTTACTATACTCCATATTAATCCATTGTTTTCTTTAACTAATGCTTCCATTGCTTCTTCATTACCATTTTGAGCTTCTATAATATTTTCTATATTTCTATCATATATCATATTATAAGCTCCTTATTTATTAATTTTATACAGCTCTTTATAAAATATCCTAAAGTACTTATATATTAATATTTTTTATCAAAAACATAGCTAGGGCGACACAATCTGGGTCTTTGATTGCAAAATATTAATATATAAGTACTTTTAATATTTTAATAAGCTATAAGTATTTTATTTTATACAAATATCTTTTTCATACTCACCTTTGTTCCTAGGCCAACTATAGATTCAACTTTTAATTCGTCCATAAAGCTATCCATAATTGTAAAACCCATACCTGACCTTTCTAAATCCGGTTTAGTTGTATATAAAGGCTCTTTTGCAAGTTCTATGTTTTCTATGCCTTTTCCTCTATCTGATACTTCTATTTCTAATGAATTATTAGTTAGCCTTGCTTCTATTGTTATTATTCCTTCTGCCGTATCGTAAGCATGTATTATACAATTAGTAACAGCTTCTGATACGGCTGTTTTTATATCGGCTAAATCTTCTATATTTAAATCTAGTTGTGAGGCAAATGCTGCTACTGCTACTCTTGCAAAAGATTCATTAGAAGATTTACTTAAAATTTTTAATTCCATTTTATTTTCATAACATTCTTGCATATGTACTTCACCTCTCTTTATTCTTCTTTACTATATATGTTTATTATTTTTAATATGCCTGACATTTTTAATATTCTTTCAACACTTGGAGAAACATTTTTAATTTCTAATGTTCCTCCAAGCATAGATAAAAGCTTATATCTGCCTATTATCATGCCTATTCCTGCACTGTCCATAAAAGAGACACTACTAAAATCAAATATAGCTTTTCTAGGAATATGTCTTTGAATTTCATAATCCGCCCTCCTTCTTATAATTTCTGTTGTGTGATGATCTATTTCTTCAGTTAGTTTAAATGTTAATATTTTTTCGTTGTTGTCATAATTTACGTCCATATTTAATATCATTCCTTTCGCAATGTATTTATTATTAACTTGTCCTACTTATTATACTGTATTTTTAATTAAATTTACAGAGCGAAACTTAGGAAGTTTTGGCGAATTTTGAGAAGTTTTCGACATTATTCTACAAATGAAAAATAACTTGTAAGATTTAACTTACAAGTTATTTTTAGATAGATTTTAATTATTTAATTTTCTTCCATATTTAATTCCACATTATACATTTCAAAATTTTCATCTATTATTTTGCTATCTAAATTTTCTATAAATAATGTTGCTCTAAAGTCTTTTATTGATGCGTCTATAGCGTCTTTTAATTCTTTACTAACTCCGATAGATAAATTTTTAATAGGTGTTTTTAATGATACATTGCTATTTGTTTTTGCTCCTCTTGCTTGGCTTATAATTTCTATCATTTGTTCACCATATTTTATCTCATTTTCAAAGTTAAAGTTTAATGGCTCTATTACTGTTGTATGAATTGAATTGTTATTGTGGTATAATTCTTGGAATATTTCTTCTGTTATAAATGGGAAGAATATACTAAAGTCTTGTAATAATTTATATAGTAATGTATAAACTGTTTTTTGTCCACTATATCTTGGTATGTCTCCAAATTCTTCTGGTCTATATAATCTATGTTTTACTATTTCTATATAATTATCACAGAATTCCCAGAAGAATTTTTCCAATATATTTAATGCTAAACCTACTTCATATTCTTCTAAATAATTTATAAATTGTTTTTCCATTTCTTGGAAACGTCCTAATATCCACTTATCTACATATTCATAATCACTAAATTCTTTATCTTCGTAATCTTGTAAATGCATTTCTATAAATTTTGATACGTTCCAAATTTTATTTACTAATTTTTTACCACGTAAAAAAGTTTCTTCACTATATACTATATCTGAACCTAATCTTCCTGTTCCTGCCCAATATCTTACTACATCTGCTGAATATTGTTTTATTAAATCCATTGGTTCGTGTTTGCTATTGCCTTTGCTTTTACTTATTTTTTCACCTTTTCCTGCCATAGCAAATCCTGAAATCATTACATTATCCCATGGTCTTTGACCAAAGTGATAAAAGCTTTTTACTATTGTATAGAAGTCCCATGTTCTTATAATTTCACTTGCATTTGTTCTTAAGCTCATAGGTTTTAATATATCTTCATAATTTTCTTCTTCACCATATCTCATATTTATAAGTGGTGTTACTGATGATGTTGCCCAAGTATCCATTATATCTGTTTCTGGCATAAATTCTGTTCCACCACATTTTGGACATTTATCGCATTTTGGTGAGTCTACTAGAGGATTTACTGGTAAATCTTCTTTTTTTGCAAATATAGGTTCTCCACATTTTTTACAGTACCATACTGGGAATGGTACTCCAAAATATCTTTGTCTTGATATACACCAGTCCCAAGCTATGTTATTAACCCATTCATCGTATCTAGCTTTCATGTGTGCTGGATGCCATTTTATCTCATTTCCTATTTTCAAGAAATCTTCTTTATGGCTCATTGTATCTATGAACCATTGATTCATTACAGCATATTCGACTTCTTTACCACATCTTTCATGTGTTTGAACTTCATGCTCTAATTCTTCAATTTTTACAACAAATCCGCCTTCTTGTAAATCTTCAATTATATTTTTTCTAGCTTCTTTTATTTTTAATCCACCATACTTTGGAACTGAATCTACTATTTTTCCGTCACTAGTAAATATATATTTTAGTGGTAAATTATACTTTTTCCACCACTCTATATCAGTTTGATCTCCAAAAGTACAGCACATTACTATTCCTGTACCTTTATCTATAGCGACTTTTTCGTCTCCCATTATAGGAACTTCCACATCTATTACTGGGATATGCGCTGTTTTACCTATTAAGTGTTTATGCTTTTCATCATTTGGATTAACAAATACACTTACTATTGCAGGTAACAATTCTGGTCTTGTTGTTGCTATTGTAAATTCTTCATTATCTTCTACTGTTTTAAAATTTATATAATTAAATGTTGTTTTTATTGTTTTAGTTTCAAGTTCTGCTTGTGCTATTGATGTTAAACATTCATTACACCATAACGCAGGACTTTCTTTATGGTAACAATGTCCTTTTTCTACTAAATCTAAAAAAGATTTTTGACTTATTTTTATTGTAGATGGTGCAACTGTTTTGTAATGTATATTCCAATCTGTGCTTACGCCCATTCTACTAAATAATTCTTGAAATTCTTCTTCATATTTATCTGTTATTTCATAACATAATTTTGAAAATTCTTCTCTACCAATTTCATGTGCTCTTTTACCTTGCTCTTTTTCTACTAATCTTTCACTAGGTAAGCCATTATCGTCAAATCCAAAAGGATAGAATATATTATATCCCCTTAATCTTTTATATCTTGCTAACATTTCTGTTTGTGTATATGAGAAAACGTGTCCTATATGGATTCTTCCACTTACTGTTGGTGGTGGTGTGTCTATTGAGAATACTTCTTTTCCGTTTCTTTTAAATTCATATATTTTATTTTCTTTCCAATAATCCATCCATTTTATTTCTTTTTCTTCTGCATTATACTTTTTGTCTAACATATTATATACTTCCTTTCTGATTATTATTATTATTATTTGTTATTTAAAGTTCTTTTATATAAAGAGCGACTCGGAAACCGTACATAAACAGAAGATTTGTCTGCGGGTCCGTGATCGCGGTAAGCAACCGGTCTCTCTTTAGCTAAACTTCCATAATGTCCGCCACGACTAACACGATAAGAACTGTATTTTTCCATTGTTCTTTCAAATACGTTTCCTGCTAAATCATATATATTTTTTTGTCTAAACCCTTCTCTTGCACCACATACGTCAGGTTCAGTTGAATTTGCTATATCATCACTACCGCTTGTTCCATTAAAATTTCCCATTCCAGTTGAATCTGTTGCATAAGTATCATATCCTGTTTCGCCCACATCATATGCTCCTATAAATTTTAATGCCGTATCCCACTGTACTCCGTATATTAATGTTGATGTCACACCATAATTTTTATCATTACTTGGATACATACTTCTTGCTATTGTTACCATTCCATTGCCTGGAGTTGAATCATTATTACTTGTTCCCCACTGTATATAATTCCACACATATGCTCCTTTTTTAGATACAGGTTTGTACGTTCCATTTCCATAAGTTGTAGTAGAATTACTCGTTAATTTTTGCTGTGGCATATCTTCTGATATTCCAGCCTCATACCTCGCAATATAAAATCCTCCATTTTTTGTTACACTTGTTGTTATTTCTGTTGGTACTGTTTCTGAGCAACTAGAAAGTGCTAATCCTTTTCCAAAGTCATGCCTTTCAAATTTTACTATTTCTCCATCTACTGGCACCCATACAAATTCATTTCCTATACTATTTCCGTTTTCGTCTATTTCATCTGTTATTACTAATCCATTTTTATATCCATCTGAACTCTTCCAAACTGCATTATTTTCATCTACTGCATAAAATCCTGCTGGTATTAATGGATTATTATATGTTCCTGTTGTTTTTCCATCTATTGTTAAATTAATTGGTAATTTTTGTATTGTAACCTTTAATCCGTTATTAGTAGCGTATATTTCATTACCATTTCTATCAACTATTACCATGCTCACTGTATAAGTTTCATATTGATTTAAATTATCAAATGTGTATGAATTTTGAGTTTGTGCTTCCGTCCATGGTTCATTATCTATTTTAAATTTATAGTGAGCGATGTTAGCATTATTTATATCAGCATAAACTTTTAATTGTATATTTGGTACATCATCAGTTACTGTAGCTGTTACTTCTGTTTTTAATTCATAACTTGGTACATTAAAACTAACTCCAGTTACATCTTGACTTACATCGCTAATACCATAATAAGTCTCGCCACTTACTGTTATTCCTGGATAATAATAAATATTATGACTTTCTTCATTTACGATATAATAATTATTAGATGTGTTATTTATACCATAAGTTAAATTCATATCATCTAAAAGACTTAAATCTAATTTATAATATACTTCTCCGTCATTCTCATTTCTGCTATCTCCTAATAAAGTTACCATATCAAAAGTAATTTCTTCACTTACTGGCAATTCTTTGTTTTTTTCATAGTATACATCTGTTTTTTCTCTTACAATTTGTAAGTCATTATAAAATGTTTTTAGAGTTTTAACATCACCATAACTGGATACACTTATTCCTATAGTTGTTATTAATAATGCCATAACAACAACAGTTAAAACTAACACAGATAAAGTTATACCCTTTTCATTTACAATTTTTTTATTCATATGTTCCTTCCTTATTATATCAATTTTTATTAAAATGTCTAATTATAAAATCTATTATATTTTACTATATAATGTGAAAAAAAGCAAGATTTTACTCCTGCTTTTGTTAAAATTAAGTAACAATTCAGCGTGTACTTGCTAAAGGCTTGATATATAGCTATTTTTAGTCAAAACATATCTAGGGTAACACAATCCGGGTCTTGACTTGCAAATAGCTATATATCAAGCTTTTATTTAAATATCAGCTGAGTTGTTACAAAATTAATTAATTTAATCCCACTAATTTCATTTTTAAATTAGATAAATCTGTTACTGATATTTTACCATCGCCATTTATATCGCTTGCTGCAATTTTATTTTCCACGAAATTATAATTTTTAACAATATATCCTTTTAATAAAGATAAGTCTAATGCAGATAAATTCCCATCTTCGCTAATATCTCCAGTTACTATTATTATATAATTCCTATTATTAACACTTAACTCCATACTTGTTGCTAACTTTTCATCTTCTGATACTACTTCTTCACCTCTATATACTTTTATTTCACTTTCACTTTTATTTGTAATATTACTTAATAATTCTTTTACAGTTGTATTTGCTGTAATATTTTTAATCATACTTTTTTCTATTTTATATTTTTCAGATTCTATCACATCTGGATCATTAACTACCTTATGCACAGTATCAAGTACTAAATCACCATTGCAAGCTATCTCTCCTAAAACTGCTTGTCTTTCATCTGCTGTTGTTGCTGAAAGGAAATCTTCAGATAAGCTTACCATTATTAAATCAAATAATGAATATTCTGAATTTAATAAAAAGTACTCAATTCCTGGATATTTCACTTCATCAGTAGTTCCTGTTACTTTTAATTTTAATTCTACTGCAAATTCTTGTCCAGGTTCAATGTTACCAAACGTAACTGTAATATAAAAATCAGATTTTTCATAGTTTTTATTATTTATACTTTCAAATTGTGTTCCTGTAGGTAGCGCAATTATCAATCTTGAACTTGAAAATTTTATATCTGATATATTTTTTAATGTTATTTTATATGTTATAATATCCCCACTTTTAACTGCCGTAGTTGCTGGTGGATCTGCTACCATTGTAGCTTCAATATATTTTTGGGACTCTGCAAAATCTTTCTTACTCATACATAGAATTAATAATATAAATATAAAAAATATTAATATAATCGTTTTTTTCTTCATTTCTATTATCCTTTCTTCTTCTTAAATTCTATTTTATTACAAATTTTTCTAAATTATATCACTTTTTTTATGTAGGTTCAAGAAAAAAGTATATAATTTTTAAAAAAAAGGTTACAATTCAGGATATACTTACTAAAAGCTTGGTATATAGCTATTTTTAGTCAAAACATAGCTTAAGGCAAACAATCCGGGTCTTGACTTGCAAATAGCTATATATCAAGCTTTTATTTAAATGCCTGCTGAATTGTAACAAAAAAAGATAAACCTAATAATAGATTTATCTTTTCATTTTTAAATAACTTCGTTAATTTTTATATCTCTAACGTGATTAATTTTTTCCCATTTTACACTTGGTTTTATTAAACATTTTATATTTATTAAAATCCATGAACCTAAGAATAATGGATATGCTAATAATCCTTTTATCATAGGTCTTATTGGTCTTTTATCTAATATTAAAATAAGAAGTGCTGTTGCTATTGGTAGTAAGAATGTTGCGAATAAATATTTTCCGTAATTTAATATTAATTCTATACCTGTCATACCTCCAGCAGCATATATTATACTGTTTATTGTTAATAATAAGAAAGTTATAAGCATCATTGGTATTCCTAATATATATAAGAAACCGTCAAAGTTCATTAATGTTTTATTTTTTGCAATACCTTTTATTAAATCAACTGTATAATATCTCACACATTGTAAATGTCCTACTGTCCATCTTGATCTTTGTGACCATGATTGTTTAAATCCTATTGGTTGTTCATCATATACTTTTGCATCAACAGCCCATCCTAATTTTCTTCCTTTTGCTATACTTTTTAAAGAAAATTCTATATCTTCTGTTAATGTTTTTGTATTCCAACCTTCTTTTCTTACTATATCCATTTTTACCATAAAACCTGTTCCATTTATAAGTGGAGATAATCCTACATTATATCTAGCTAAATGATAAAATCTATTCATTGTCCAGTAGAATATTGCATACCCTGCTGAAATCCAACTGTCTGTTGGGTTCTTTATATCTCTATACCCTTGAACTATTTCTTCGCCTTGGCAAAGTTTTTTATTCATTTGTGTTATAAAATCTGGCATTACTATATTATCGGCATCAAATACACAAAAAGCATCATAATCTGAACCGTCTTCTACTTTCTTGTTTAAAAACCATTGTAAAGCAAAACCTTTTGTTTTTTTAGTTTCATCAAATCTTTCATATACAATAGCTCCTGCATTTCTTGCAACTTGTGCAGTATTATCTGTACAATTATCTGCTATTACGTATATATCTAAAAGGTTCTTATCATAATCTTGATTTTTTAAACTTTCTATTAAATTTGCTACAACTCCTGCTTCATTATGTGCTGGTATTATAGCCATAAATTTATGTTTTTTATTTGTTATTAATGGTTTATCTTTTAATTTTATAAGTGCTGTTGCACTAATTAAAATTTGATACAACCAGAATATTGTAATAATCCATACTAATGCAATTTGTAATACACCTAAATAATCCATAATTTTTTCCTTTCCTTTTAATTATTTTTCTTATATTACACTTTTTTACAAAAAAAGTCAAGATTTTTAAGAAATTTTTAATAATTTATTGTTACAACTTGTTCCTATTCACAGCGAAATAAATATTGCGGTACTTATATATTCAAAAACATAGCTAGGGTATAACAATCCAGGTCTTTGATTGCAAAATATTAATATATAAGTACTTTAATGTGTTCTATAATAAAAGCCATGAATAGTAACTATTATTTTTCTTCCTTCATAAATCCTTCTTCAAAATTGTAATGTTCTTCTTCCCCATCTTCATCTTCTTCTAGTCCTATTCTTGTTAAATCAATTTTTCCTTGTTCATCTATTCTTAATACTTTTACTTCTACTATATCTCCTACTTTAAATAAGTCTTCTGGTCTTTTTACTCTTTTCTTAGACATTTTAGATACATGAAGTAATCCTTCTTTTCCTCCACCCAAATCTATAAATGCACCGAATGGTACTAATTTTTGAACTGTTCCTTCATATATTTGTCCTGGTTCTATTTCTCTTACTATTTCATGTATTATTTCATAAGCTCTTGTCGCTTTTTCAGTATCGTCTGAATAGATAAATACTTTTCCATCTTCTTCTATATCTATTTTTACTCCTGTTTCTTCTATGATTTTATTTATTACTTTACCACCTGTTCCTATTACGTCTCTAATCTTATCTACGTCTATTTTAAAGTTAATAATTTTTGGAGCATATTTTGATACTTCGTCTCTTGGCTTATCTATTTGTTTTAACATTACTTCATTTAATATATATAATCTTGCTTTTCTAGTTCTTTCAAAGGCCTCTTCTATAATATTATATGTTAGTCCATCTATTTTAATGTCAACTTGTATCGCTGTTATTCCATTTTTTGTTCCGCCTACTTTAAAATCCATATCTCCAAAGAAGTCTTCTAATCCTTGTATATCTGTTAACATTACGTAATTGTCTGGGTTTTCTTCGTCTGTTACAAGTCCTGTTGATATTCCTGCTACTGGTTCTTTTATTGGAACTCCAGCGTCCATTAATGCTAATGTACTTCCACATATACTTGCTTGAGATGTTGAGCCATTTGAGCTTAATACTTCTGATACTACTCTTATTGTATAAGGGAATTCTTCTTCTGATGGTATTACTGCTTCTAATGCTCTTTCTGCTAATGCTCCGTGGCCAATTTCTCTTCTTCCTTGTGCTTTTGCTGGTCTTGCCTCTCCTACGCTATATGGTGGAAAATAATAGTGGTGCATATATCTTTTACTTGTTTGAGTATCTATTCCGTCTAATAATTGGTCTTCATTTGCCATTCCTAAAGTTGCTACAGACATTACTTGTGTTTGACCTCTTGTAAACAAGGCACTTCCATGTGTTCTTGGTAATATACCAACTTCACAAGATAATGGTCTTATTTCATCTATCGCTCTGCCATCTACTCTTTTCTTATCATGTAATATCATTTCTCTTACACATTTTTTCTCTAATTTATATATAGCATCTGCAATTTTTGCTTTATTTTCTTCTAAAGCTTCTTCTCCATGAACTTCTTTATATTTTTCTTCTATTTTTAAAGTTAATTCTTCAATATGTTCATCTCTAAGTGTTTTATCCACAGCTTGTACACCTTTTTTCATTTCTTCTTTAAATTCTTTTTCAATTTCTGCATAAATTTCTTCATCTACTACAAAAGGTGTATATTCAAATTTTGGTTTTCCTATTTCTTTTTGAATTTTACTTATAAAAGTACATAATTTTTTAATTTCTTTATGACCTTTTTTAATTGCTTCTAACATAGTTTTATCTGGTAATTCTTTAGCTCCCGCTTCTATCATAGCTATTTTTTCTTTAGTTCCAGCTACTAATAAATTAAGAATACTTTTTTCTCTTTCTTCTTCTGTTGGGTTTATTACAACTTTATTATCTACATACCCAACTTGTACCGCAGCTGTAGGTCCATTAAATGGAATATCTGATATTGATAATGCTATTGAAGTTCCTAACATTGCACATACTTCCGGTGAATTATCTTGTTCTACAGATACTACTAATGCGTTAACACATACATCATTTCTAAAATCCTTTGGAAATAATGGTCTTATAGGTCTATCGATAGCTCTTGCTGTTAAAATAGCTTTATCTGCTGGTTTTCCTTCCTTTCTTTGGAAACTTCCTGGTATCTTTCCTACTGCATATAATCTTTCCTCATAATCTACTGATAATGGGAAAAAGTCTATTCCCTCTTTTGGCTCTTTTGAAGCTGTTACATTTACAAGTACTGCTGTGTCTCCATATCTTACTAAACAACTTCCATTAGCTAGTTCACACATTTTTCCTGTTTCTACAACTAGCTTCCTTCCTGCTAATTCTGTTTCAAATTTTTTAAACATATTTTTAACTCCTCCTAAAAATTATTTATAATAATATTTGCAGAAAGAGTAACCTCTATTAAGAAATTTAGCTTTGTTAATTACTTGTTTAATATTTATTTAAAACTTGAGCTATCACTAAATTTTTTAATACAAGCTACTACTCATTGCAAATATATTATGTATCATAAATACCTTATCTTGATATATAGCTATTTTTAATCAAAACATATCTGGGGTTTAACAATCCGGGTCTTGATTTACAAATAGCTATATATCAAGATATTATAAAATTAATTTATATTACAAACTTATAAAATAAGAGCAAAAAGATACAATTTTTTGCCCTTATTATCCTTTATTTTCTTAAATTTAATTTATCAACGATTGCTCTATATCTTTCTACATCAGTTTTTGCTAAATAATTTAATAAGCTTCTTCTTTTACCGATCATTTTATAAAGCCCTCTTCTTGAATGATTATCTTTTTTGTGAACTTTTAAATGTTCTGTTAATTCAGCTATTCTTTCTGATAATAAAGCTATTTGTACCTCAGATGATCCTGTATCGTTAGAATCTCTTTGATATGTTTTAATTATTTCTTGTTTTCTTTCTGCTGTCATTTAATACACCTCCATAATTTTTTATTCCTAAAACCTAGTTTAAGTGGTGTTGTTTACCTTAAACAAAGTAATAGGTAACTAACCTTTTTAATTATACTACAAAAATACTTAGTTGTCAAATTTTTATTTATATTTATGTATATTTAGAAATTTTTTACAAATACTATTAAAAAATTGGAGGTTTTATAATGGAAAATATTGAAATTTTAAATGAGGTTCATAAAGGAGCAAAAATGGGTATGGAGTCTATTGGCACTATTGCCGATAAAACTGAAGATGTTAATTTTAAAAAAGTTTTAACTTCTCAATATAATGAATATAAGAAAATATATGATAATTCTGAAGTTTTACTTACTAAAAATAATGGCATACCTGAAGATATTCCACCTATGCAAAATGTTATGACCTGGATGGGCATACAGATGAATACTTTAACTGATACTAGTAATAATAAATTAGCAGATCTTATGATACAAGGTATAAATATGGGAATTATTAAAGGTAATGAAATTTTAAATCATGAAAAAGATATGCCGAATGAAACTAAAAAACTTGTTACTGATTACGTTGCTCTTCAAGAAAGAAACTTAGATGAAATGAAAAAGTGGTTGTGATTTATTATATTTTACTTTTTATATAATTCAAAAAAGGAATAAATTATACATTTGTAACTTATTCCTTTTGGTTTTATCATAATTTTATAAATTTTCTAATTGTTCTTGGGTTACAATCATTACATCTTTTTACAACCACTCGTTCGTTTTATCATTTTTACGAGTGATTGTAAATACATTTATTAAATATTATATTATTTTTTATTACTTTTCATCATTATCGTACAAAAATCCATAAAATGTAGAATCGTGAATATATATTTCTTTATCTATAATTTTTTATTTTTGTAATCTATTTTCATTTCTTACCTCATATATCTAATATTTACTTTGAAATCATATTTATTTTCTCTATTTCTTCCTTGAGCCATTTTTCGTGAAGATATAATACTTTTTCAAACATTTCTTTTGTATAATACTCCTTAGGTGTAATATTATTATTTATTGCTTGAAAAATATGTGGCGAATTTTTGGGTTGGCCTAATGATATCCAAAATTCTGAAATTTCTAATAACGAGTTAAAATAATCTTTTTTATTCAATGTATCAAGCATCTTTTTAGTTAGATAAACAACCCACTTTTCGCTTTCAAATTCCATTTCAGTTTTTTCATTTTTTGAAAATTTATATAAAAGCTCTCTAAATTCAATATCACTTAAGCTTTTATCAGTTAATAATACTACATCATTGAAGTTAAAACTATTATTCTCTAACAATTCTTCTTCATAGTCATATATGTCTTTTCTTGTAATTTGTGGATTTATTAATTCGTATCCAAAAAGCCCTATATTTATCAATTTCCATGTAATTTTAAAATTCATATTTTCTAATTCTTTTAATTTATTCATACATATTACACTTTCCGCTTTTTTTAGCTAAATATATTTGTACCCCAAGTTCTCATATAATGCACTCTCTTCACTTATCATAAATAATTTTTCTATAATTATTTATAAATAGGATTAATCCATAAAGCCTTAAATTCATTATCTTTTAAACTCATAATAGCATTGTTCATAAATTTTACATTCAATTTATTTTCCTCCTTCCTTTTAATTTTATCATAATTCTATAAATTATCTAATTATTCTTGTGTTACATCTAAAGCTTTTAGTATGTCACGCTTTAAATCTTCTCCTCTAAAATCGCCTTTTGACTTTTCTATTACTACATTTATAGAATCTATTATATTTTTTATATATAATAATCTTTGCTTTTCTGGAGTTGCATTAAAAAATTTATCTCTATTTATATTTAATCTTATATCTGCTTCTTTATTTTTACGACTTATATATCTTCTTTCTTTAAATCCTCTATCAATTCTTTCTTGTGTTACAATCATTGTTATTATAGCTATTAATTTAAATTCTGTACCGTAATTATCTATATTTTCAAGATCTTTTTCTCTGTTACATATAAAATCTAATTTTTTTTCTAAAACATTTAAAAAATTTAAAGAGATATTTGCTTTATCTATACCTATTAAATCTATTTCTTCACTTAAGAAAATTCTCATGCTATCCACCTCTACCAATCACTTTTATTTAATTTTAATCCAAGACCATTATGTGTATCTTTTATATTCTATTATCTTATATCTAATTCACATCTTCTTTCTTTTTGCTTAACACTTTTTCTATTGATTCAATACTCTGTTTGCAAAGTCTTCGTACGTCACTCTCCTTATAGTCAAGATATTTTTGAAATATTGGTAAAAGTAGTTTCATATAATATAGTTCCGCTCTTAATATATTGCTCTACAATATCTTTATTTTCTATTTTTTGCACATTTTATTCCTCCGAACATTTTCTAATTTTTATTAATTATTTTAATGTTGGTAATCCTTTCTCTAAAAAACATTCATCATTAAATTTAATAATTTTACATTTTTTATCATTTGATTTCAATATACTCACAAACTATACTGATTTTATTTCTACTTTTTAAAATAATTTCTAATTCTATATAATTTTTTTCTAAATCTAATACAGATGATTTATAATTATTTTCTATTAACTTTTTTCGTATATCTTTTATTAAATTTTCGCTATCAGAAATTTTAAATTCTATTATCTCATCATCTATCATGCAAGGTTGGTACATATTACAATTTAATATTAATACATTAAAAAATTCTATTTTTAATGTTTCTGACAAGCCGAAATTATTTAATTTAATAGAAAGTAATTTTTCTATTTCGTCATAAATAAATCCTTGAAAAATCAAATTATTAATATTAATTTCATTTATAATATCTTTATTTGTATAATCTATTTTCATATTTAATGATATTCCTTTCTTCACTTTCGCTGACGCTACGTCTATGAAAGGCACATTTTTTTTAACTTACCTCTCATTTTTAATATTATCATCCCAATTAATTTCAAAAAACTCCACATACTCACAAATTATAGTGATTATGTCTCCTGTTTCTAAAACGAATTTGGTCTCTATATAATTTTTAAACTCTGAAATCTTTTCTTTTTCCTCTTCCAATATCTTATTTTTTAATTGTTCTTCACCAACAGTTTCCCAATTCAATATACCATTAGTATATGACCAAAATTGGCACATTTCACAGTTTAAAGCTAATACATTAACAAATTTTAATTTGAATGTTTTATGCAAACAATAATTTTTTAATTTTAACAAAAGTGTTTTTTCATCATTATCGTACAAAAATCCATAAAATGTAGAATCATGAATATATATTTCTTTATCTATAATCTTTTTATTTTTATAATCTATTCTCATTTCTTACCTCATATATCTAATACTTATTTATAAATAGGATTAATCCATAAAGCCTTAAATTCATTGTCCTTTAAACTCATAATAGCATTGTTCATAAATTTTATATTGCAATTATAATTGTTTATATCTTTATCCCCTATACATAACCAATTATTTTCTTTACAAAAATAAATTTTATTTTCTTTTGCTAAATAGTCTCCCATTCCTGATAGCCAATTTCTTTTAGTTTTAACAAAAATTCTACCTTTCCCAATATCCTTTGGAGGAACAAGCTTTTCTATATTCCAACTATTTTTAGAGCAAAAACCTGTTATAGTCATTATTTGCATATTATCTAAATTTATATCAAAGCCTAAATATGGACAACCTGTCATTAATGTAAAATGAGTTATATAATCAGGCTCTGTAGTAAAGCTCCTATCTTCTTCATAATATAATATATCCGCCTTAATAGGAGTAGAAGGCTCTTTATAAAACAATATTTTTTCGCTCAATTATATTCCTCCTTCAGTTTATCTTATAATTCTACATATTTCTTAACATTTATTTTTGTTATATTTTACCACTTCATCATGATTACTGTCAAGTAGAACTAGTATAGTACAAACTAGTGTACTATAAAGTATTACCAAATTTCATCACAATTTCTCCTTCTAAATCTGTTCTTCTTATAATTACCTTTTTATCTTTTAACCTAGCAAGTACTTCTTCACTAGGGTGTCCGAAAGTATTATTTTTTCCAACTGATATAACTGCAATTTTAGGATTTACTAATTCTAAAAAGCTTTCTATTGTAGAAGTTTTTGAGCCGTGATGAGCAACTTTTAAAATGTCCGCTTCTAATTTATTTTTCTCTCTATATAAGCTAATCAACTTTTCTTCTGCAATTTTTTCTATGTCGCCTGTATATAATATGCTTATATTTTTATCTTTATATTTAAATACTAAAGAGTTATTATTTATCGCATTTTGAGATATGTATTTTTTTACATTTTCTAATGGAAATAATACTTCTATGTAGGAATGTTTATCTATTTTTATTACATCTCCTTTTTTAGCTAATATTAAATTTATCTTTTTTTCTTTTAGAATACTTAAAAATTTTTCATAATTTTCTGTCATTTCATATTGTTTACTAAGTATTACATTTAACACTTTTATATTTTTTAAAACAGCAAATAAGCCTTGTACATGGTCTGAGTCAAAGTGAGATATTATTACATAATCTAATTTGCTTATCCTCCTATCTAGTAAGTAAGGTAGTGTTGTATTTTTTCCTACATCGTAGCTTTCACTACCACCACCGTCTATTAAGATTTTTTTATTTTTCTCTGTTATTATTAAACTACAATCCCCCTGTCCTACATCTACAAAATATACTTTTGTATTATTAAAATTAAAAGTTCCTATATCTATTGCTATTATAATTATTATATAACATACTAAAATTATCTTAAATATCTTTAAAATCTGTTTATAATATTGCTTTACCTTTCTTTTTATAACATCTTCTCTGGCTATATACATTCCTATTAAAATTAATACGAAAACAAAGTATATTAATATAGATAATACATACGGAGTTTTTAAGTATAAATTTGCATTTGGCAATTTGGATATATAGTTTGTCATTATGTTTATGGATTCTAATAGGAAGTTTTCTATGTAATTCAAAGAAATGGCTAATGGAGGAAAGATATAGGATATAAATATTATGATAAAGCCTAGAATTACTATTACACCTATTATAGGTGCTACTAGTACATTAGATATTAAGAAATATATAGAAAAATTATTAAAGTTCAGTAAAATTATTGGAAATACAAATAACTGTGCTGATATACATACTATTATAGCATCTATGAAGAATTGTTTTATTGTATTAAATTTTTCTAAAATAAATTGTTTTCTTTTATTATCTTTTTCTATTTTTTTAAATTCTACTTTACTGTAGTTTATATTTATTTTCTTTTTAATTTCTAAATCGTTCATTTCTGCGTATGTGTATGTCTTATCATTTAAACATTTACTATTTTGGGTTTCTTCTCTTCGCCTTTTATACTCTCCTACAACTTTCATTCCTAAAACTATCCCTATAGTACCTAAGTACGATAATTGATAGCTTAAGCTTAACAGAATATATGGATTATATATTAAAGTTATTAAACTTGCTATAGATATATTTATCCAAAAATCTGATTTACGTTTTACTAAAAAAGATATTAAAAATATAATTCCCATTATGCTAGCTCTTACAACTGATGGTGCGAAGTTTGTTAAAAACATAAAGAATATTATTATACATATTGTTGCTATATGTATACTTTTTTTAGATATTTTAAATAATCGTAATATAAAGATAGTACTTAATATAATATACGAAATATGCATTCCAGATACAGCAAGTATATGTGATAAACTCGTTATCTTAAAATTTTCCGTTTGCTCCTCTGTTATCTCCTCTACTTCTCCTATAAGTATTCCCTTTAATAAGGCTTTTTCTTCATTATTATTTCCATATAATTTATCTAATTGAGTCTCAAAACTATTTTTAACTTTATTTGATAACATATATATACTGTTTAAAGAGTTCTCACCAATAACTTTTAATTTATTTTTTGAAACTTTAAAAGTTCCATATACATTTATTGTTTTTAAATATTCTTTGTAACTAAATCCTTTATAATTCGTACTATCTTGTGCTTCTTCAAATTCTCCTTCAAAATAAATCAAATCTCCATATTTTATTTCAACTTTATCTTTTTTATTAAATTTTATATAGCAATACATATTGTAATATGATTTATTGCTTATACTTTGGATTTTCACTTTATGCATATCACTATATTCTTTTTCTTCTTTATCTCCAACAACTATGGCATATACTTTTATATTCTTATTTTCTAACAAATTCATGTCATATATAAAATCTTGAAATTTTTCTGCTTTAAATGTTAATAATAGAAATCCAATTATTAAGAAAATAGAAAATATTATTAGTACTGTTTTATTTATATATTTTTTTAAATATCTTAAAGAGCAATATAGAAGTCTACCTAAAGATGTTTTTCCTATTTTCGATTTAAAAAGTATGCTCAAAAATGCTTTTTTCTTTAATAATAATAGTAAACTTATGACAAAAATCGACAAAAAAAGGATTATACTTTTACTAAAGTATAATCCCATTATTATTCCAATTATTAATCCTATATTTGCTACTACTATTAAACGATATTTCATTAAGTCTCCTTCTAGTTTTAATTAAAACTTTACAAGCTTGATATATAGCTATTTTTAATCAAAACATAGCTAAGGTGACACAATCCGGGTCTTGATTTGCAAATAGCTATATATCAAACTTCAAATTAAAATTATAAATATCTTATATCAATCTTCTACCTTCGACAAATCTTACATCGTAATAACCACTCATAATAGTATCTGTTGTTACACCACTATATGAATTTTCAGCATGAACAATTTTACCATTACCAATATAAATACCTGCGTGACCTATTGATGTATTTGAGTAATCATTAAATATAACTAAATCGCCTGGTACCAAATTTTCTTTACTTACATATGCACCATAATTAGATTGTGTTACTGCATTATGTGGTAAGTTTATTCCAAATTGTTGGAATACATACATTGTAAATCCTGAACAATCAAATGCTGTTGGTCCAGAACCTCCGTATACATAACTATATCCTACATATTGTTTTGCAAATTCTGCTACAGAATTACCAGATGCGCTCGCTATTAAAGCTGCACTTTTTTCACTTGAAACTGGTGTAGCTGTTCTATTTATAGAACTTCTGCTTGTTACTTCCGTTCTTTCATCAGATACTAAACTTGCAAATATATATGCTTCTCCATCTCCATTTTTAATTTTATACCATTCGCCTAAATCTTCTAATATTTGTACTTCATCATTTAATACTGCCATATCAACTACTTCAGAATCTGTAGAAGCTTCTGCTCTTATATTAGCACTAGTTACATTTACATACCCTGTTTTAGTTTCAGTAGTATTTGTGTCAGGTGTTTCCGTGTTATTTATTTTATCAAAATTTTCAATATACTTATTTAAAACCCAACCATTAGTACCTTCAACTTCTATATTACTCCAATTATTTAGTGTTTCTACAATTCTTATAGAAGTTGCATTTTCTACTGTTTTTATCGAACTTGAAATTAAGGCTGGTAATATATATACTTCTGTATTTGCTTTCAACCTAATTTCGTTATCATTTGTATTTGCGTTATTATCTGTATTACTATCTGCTGTTTGATT
Source organism: uncultured Clostridia bacterium (assembly GCA_944391575.1). Classification (GTDB taxonomy): domain Bacteria; phylum Bacillota; class Clostridia; order TANB77; family CAG-508; genus CALXUC01. The sequence goes on from CALXUC010000003.1 coordinate 35,086, forward strand.
ATTTTCATCTGTTGTGGAAGGAATATCTTGATTTATTCGTATATATTCCGCAGCAACGTAACCTTCATATCCCTCAAAAGAAATTTTATACCAATCTCCTTCTTGAGAAATTACTTCGAGTTCATCCCCTTCATCTAAGTTTCTTAAAATATTTGATTCTGTCGTTGGTTCTTTTCTAAGTCTTAAAGTCTCTGTTATTACTGTTGCTGTTTCAGCATAACTAACTGACATTATAAGCTGACTTATTGTTATTGCAGAGATTATCGTTAGTGTAAGCTTTCGAGCTTTTTCCATTTTTTTATATCTTCCTTTCTTAACACGACTGTTTCTATTATACTATTTTTTTTTATATTTGTCAAATTTTGGAATAGAAAAAATACTAGAGTAAATAAACTCTAGTATTTTTTTTACAATTTACAGCTATCATTGTAAAGATATTACCGTACTTATATATTAATATTTTGCAATCAAAGACCCGGATTGTTAACCCCAGCTATGTTTTTGATAAAAAATATTAATATATAAGTACTACTAATATTTATTTAGCTATGAATTGTAGCAGTGTTTTCTATTTATTAAACATCCATAATTATCGGTAAAATCATTGGATTTCTCTTTGTTTTTCTAAATATATATTCTTTTAAATCTTCTCTTAAATTACCTTTTATTGTTGCCCAGTCTGTTGTTCCATTTTCTTCACAAGTTGTAATTATATCTTTAACTACCATTTTTACTTCGTCCATTAAGTTTTCAGATTCTCTTACGTATACAAATCCTCTTGAAATTACATCTGGTCCTGATATTACTTCTCCTGTTTTTGAATCCATTGTTAATACAATTATTATTAAACCGTCTTGTGATAAATGTTGTCTATCTCTTAACACTATGCTTCCTACGTCGCCTACGCCTAAACCATCAACCATAATTTTTCCAGATGGTACTACAGCTCCAAATTTAGCAGTATTTGATGTTAATTCTAATGTTTTTCCATTTACCATCATAAATATATTTTCACTTGGTATTCCTATCTTTTTAGCCGTTTCTGCATGGCAAACTAATTGTCTATATTCACCATGTACTGGCATAAAGAATTTTGGCTTTAATAATGTTAATATAAGTTTTTGTTCTTCTTGACATGCATGTCCTGAAACATGTATATCTGCTAATGAGCTATATATTACTTCTGCACCTAATTGCATTAAATCATCTATAACTTTTGAAACATACTTTTCATTACCCGGTATTGGATTTGCAGATATAATTACTAAATCGTTTGATGTTATAGTAACTTTTCTATGGTCACCTGCTGCCATTCTAGTTAATGCTGACATTGTTTCACCTTGGCTACCTGTTGTTATTATTACTAATTGTTCTGGTGTATAATTTTTAATCAAATCTATATCTATAAATACATTATCTGGTACATCTATATATTTTAATTCTCTTGCTGTTTCTATCATTTTTATCATACTTCTACCACATACAGCAACTTTTCTGTTATGTGTTACTGCTGAATTTATGATTTGTTGTACTCTATGAACATTAGATGCAAATGTTGCTACTACTATTCTTTTTTTACAACCATAAAATAATCTTTCAAATACATCTCCTACACTATGCTCAGACATTGTATAGCCTTTTCTTTCTGCATTTGTACTATCTGATAATAATGCTAAAACACCTTCTGTACCGATTTCTGCTAATCTATTTAAATCCATTCTTTGATTATCTATTGGTGTATAATCTATCTTAAAATCTCCTGTATGCACCACAGTTCCTACTGGCGTTTTTATTGCAAGCATTACAGAATCTGGTATACTATGACAACTTTGTATAAATTCTATTACAAATTTTCCTAATCTTATTTTATCTCCTTGCATTACAACTTTTAATTTTGTACTATTTACTAATCTATGTTCTTCAAGTTTATTTGTAATTAAACCAGCAGCAAGTCTAGTTGCATATATAGGTACATTTATTTGTTTTAAAAAATATGGAATTCCTCCTATATGGTCTTCGTGGCCATGTGTTATTACTAATCCTCTTATTTTTTCTTTATTTCTTAAAAGATATGTTACATCTGGTATTACTAAATCTATACCTAACATATCATCTTCTGGGAATGCTAGTCCACAGTCTACTATAACAATATCGTTTTCGTACTCGAATACTGTCATATTTTTCCCTATTTCTAGTAATCCTCCTAATGGTATTATTTTTAATGGTGATTCTTTAAATATACTTTCTTTATTTTCAATTTTTTTAGTTTTTCTTACTGTTTTAGAATCTTTATTAATATTTCTAGGTGTGTATGGCTTTTTTGTATTTCTGTTTTTTATAATACTTGTTTGGTCTTTTTTTTCTATCATACCTCCTTTTTTTGAAATGCTATTAAGTCTTTCTTTTTCCAAATTATATTCTCCTCTCTTTTCTTATAAATCTTATTATTTAATTTTGGCATAACTTAAATTAAGTATAAAGCTATTTTATGTTACAGTTTAGTATGAGAACATACAACTTTTGCGAAAACTTGATATATAGCTATTTGTAAGTCAAGACCCGGATTGTGTCACTCTAGCTATGTTTTGACTAAAAATAGCTATATATCAAGTTTTATAAAATTTTTACTGAATTGTAACTATTTTATACTCATTTTATAAAAATATTTTATCTCTTACTACATATATATTAGTCTGTTTTTTATATAATTATACATTACATTCCTAATTATATATTAATATTTGTCTATATTAACTATAAATTATAATAATCATATTAACATAACTAATAAAAGCTAACTTATTCGCCAGCTTTAAAAATATTTTAATTCTCCGAACATCCTATTTTTTAAACAATAAATTTATATCTCTTTTTTCCCAAATGCAACTTTGGTACTTGCTAGGTTGTATTATACTACATTTTATATAATTTGTCAAATAGAATTTTGTAAGCTTACTTAATAACGGAAACAACTCAGCAGATATTCAAATAAAAGCTTGATATATAGCTATTTGTAAGTCAAGACCCGGATTGTTACACCTGAGCTTGTTTTTTGACTGAAAATAGCTATATATCAAGCTTTAGAAAGTATATTCTAAGTTGTTACTAATAACGTTATAGTTTAATACAAAAAATTTGAAATATGATATTTTAATAAATAGCATATTTCAAATTTATAACTTATTTTTAGAAGCCTCCTGCTGAAAATAAGAAGTCTCCCATGTATACTTGTATAATTGGAACTAATACTACTACAACGAAGAAAATTAAGAATATACCAACTATAAGATATACTACTTCAGGTAAAACTTTCATAATCTTAGACATTAGTGCGTCTATATCTATCTTCATGTATTCTAACAATTTTTCCAACATAAGTGTTAAGTCAGTTTGCATACCTATTCTTAACATTTCAGTTATCATCGATGATGATAATCCTGATTTTTCAAAAGGTTCAATCCAAGATTTTCCCATTAATATATTGTTAGCAGAAGTTTCTATTATTGATAGTAAAACTAAATTATGAACTACGTTCTTGCTAACTTCTAATGCATCTTGTATTCTTATACCACTTTTTACATTTAATAATACAGCTTGCATAAATCTTGAAAAATCTATTGCATATATTAATTTACCAAATATTGGCATTTTATACTTAAAATAATTAAATTGATATTTTCCATGCTCTGTATTAATATAGAATATAATTACACCTACAATTACAGCTATTAGGATAACTGGTACATACCAGAAATGAATTATTGTTTCTAATACTCCTTGGAACCATAATGATATTGCTGGTAATTGTTTAGTTGAACCTACACTTTCATAAACACCTTGAATCATTGGAATTGCAAATAAGGTTCCTAGAACTAATAATACAAGAATTCCAACAAATTGTACTATATTAGGTATTAATATTCCTCTTAATTTTTTATTTAAAGCTGCTGTATCTTCAAGGTACTCAATAGCTTGATATAAAGTTTCTGTTAGTGAACCTGATAATTCACCACTTTTTATCATACTTATATATATAGAAGGGAATATTCCTTCGTAATATTCTAATGTTGCATATATACTTTCACCTGCTTCTACACCTGCCAGTACATCTTCGAGTATTTCTTTTAATGTTAAGTTTTCAGTATTTTCTATTACAGTAGAAAGTGCATGAATATTATTAAAGTTAGCTTTTTTCAAAAGATAAAAATTTTGCGTAAAAATTATTATATCTCTTATTGTTACTTTTTCAGTAAGCGCTAACTTACCATATACTCTCTCTTTTAATGTAAGTTTTGCTGTTCCATTTCCTAATCTTGCATTTATGTTTGCATTCTTTACAATTTCCGTCATACCAGATGTATTTTTTTTAGGTCTTCTGGCTGTATTTTTTCTTTTAGCTGTTTGCATTACAGATATAGGTATTAAGCCATTTCTTTTTAATTTTTTTAACAAGCTAATTCTACTCATATCTTCAACTTTATTCTTTACGACTTTACCATTTTTAGTAACAGCTTTATAAAAATATAGTGGCATTACTTAACCTCCTTTTGCACTTTTCTATTGAATTCTTAATTGCATTATTGTTCTATTTAAAATTTCTTGGTTCTTATCTTCTATTTGTGCTTTTGCTTGTTCTAAAGAAATTTTACCAGCCACAAATAAATTCGCAATAGAATTTATTAAACTTATATTTCCCTTATCTATATTAGATTGAATAGCATCCTCAATTTCAGATGTACTGAATTTTTCTTTTCTTATATATCCAGCCATTACATTATCAACTACCATAACTTCTGGTACTAATATTAAATTTCCATCTTGCGCTCTTAATAATCTTTGTGATATAACTAATTTTAATATAGAAGATAATAAATATTTTACAGTTATTTGATCTTGTATGTCATAGAAGTTAATAACTCTATCTATAGTTTCTGCACATGATTTTGTATGAACAGTTCCAATAACTAAATGTCCTGATTCTGCCATTTCTATTGCAGCATCCATAGTTTCTCTATCTCTAACCTCACCAATAACTAGTATATCACAGTCCTCTCTTAAAGAGTTTTTAACACCATCGCTAAAAGACAAAGAGTCTCTACCTAATCCTACTTCTTTTTGAACTATAATTGATTTTTTTGATACGTGTTTAAACTCAACTGGGTTCTCTAATGTTAATATTTTTTTATTTTCTCTTTCATTTATATCATTTATCAATGCATTTAATGTTGTTGTTTTACCTGAATTTGTTTTACCAGTTACTAATAACAAGCCTTGTTTTTCTCTAGTCATTCTTCTAACTATTTCAGGAACACCTAAATCTTCAAATTTAGGTAAAGTATTTTTTATTATTCTCAATGTAAAAATTGGTACATCGCTAGACATAGAAATATTTACCCTTATACGAATATCTTTATACTCAGCTGATGCATCTAGCTTCCTAGTTTCTCTAAAAACTTTATCTTTTTCTAAATTACCTCTTACAAAGTAATCATATAAATCAAACATATCTTCAGTACTTAATACTGGGAAATCATCAGCTGACACTAATTCTCTTTTTATTCTTAATGTTGGTTTCAATTTAGATATTAAGTGTATATCTGATGCATCTTCCATGATAGCTTTATCTAATAATTTATCTATCTCTATCATAATATTCCTCCTAATTAATATAGCATTAACTTTTTATTTAGTTCCTCTAATGTAATTACTCCATTTACAACTTTGTTTAAGCCGTCAATAAATAAAGGTTTGTAATTATGCTCTTTTGCAATTCGTTTTATCTCTAAACTTGATTTATTATTTGCAATAGCCTCTCTTATTTCTGGTGTCATTATTAACACCTCAAAAATTGCAATACGGTCATAATATCCTGTATTATTACAATACTCGCAGCCTTTAACATCGTAAGTCTTTTTATTATTAAAATCAAATTGGATATTGTAATTTTTAACTAATTCATTTATTAAATATTTTTCTTCTTCTGTAAATTCTCTTTCTACTGCACATTTAGGACAAATTCTTCTAATTAATCTTTGTGAAATAGATGTTGCTACTGTACTTGCAATATCGTAATTAGAAATGCCTAATTTTCTAAGTCTTGTTATAGCTTCTACAGAATCTATAGTATGAATTGTAGACAATACGTAGTGACCTGTTTGTCCTGCTTGCATTGCTATTTCAGCAGTTTCTTCATCTCTTATTTCACCTACTAAAATTATATCTGGGTCTTGTCTTAATACAGTCCTTAAAGAATCTGAAAAACTTACTTTTGCATCAACTTCTATTTGGTTTAAACCTGGAATTCTTATTTCTACTGGATCCTCTATTGTTGTAACATTTATTTGAGGTTTATTTAAATAATCTATTATACTATATAATGTTGTTGTTTTACCTTCTCCGGTTGGAGCTGCTACAACTGTAATACTATTTCTTTTTTCAAAAGCATTTTTTACTAACTTTTCATCCTTCATAAAGCCTAAATCGAATATATTTTTAATGTTTGTATTTTTCTTTAATAATCTTAATACTATCTTCTCACCATATACATTTTTTTGTGATGAGGCACGAATATTATAATCTGGATATAAAGTAATTCTTCCTTCTTGAGAATCTTGTTTTTCTTGGTGCATATTAGATATAGCCTTTAAACGTCCTATTAATTGTGCTTTTTTCTCATTTGGAATAGTAGTTATTACTAATAACTCTCCATCTATTCTGTATCTTATTCTTACTCCATCTTCAACTGGCTCAAAGTGGATATCACTTGCTCTTTTCTCCATCGCCATTTTTATAATACTATTAACTAAAGTAATAATATCTTTATTTACATTTATCACATCAACAGTATTTTCTGAAAAAGATTTTAAAATTTGCTCTATTATACTTTCAAAAGTCAAATATTTTTCCATTATTAAACCTTTATTTAATAATATTAAACGTACTGTTTCTACAGTTCTAGGATTTGAACTGTCAGCAAAACAAACTTTTATTCTGCTTCCTACTATTTCAAAAGGTATAGCTTTATATTTTTCTGCTATATCTAAAGATATATACTCTAAAAAGTCTATTTTAATATCGCTTGATTTTAATAATATTGATTTTTCGCCTAAAATTTCTCCTATAGAATCTATCAATTTTTGTGGGTCACAAATATTTAGAATATATAATATATCTCCCATTTTTTTATCTGGATTTTCTTTTTGATAATTTAAAGCTACTTGTATATCATCTTCTGTTATTAAACCTTTTTTAACTAATTCTATTCCTATTGGAATATTTTTTCTCATTTCCATTTCTTACACCTCAACTTTTAAATATTATTATTTAATTTTAAAGTATTAATCTTTATGTTTTTTGTTAAATCTCCATCCTGATATTCTATATTAAGCTCTAGTATTTTTATTAAATTTTCTTTAGATTCGTTACCTTCTAATTTGTTATAATCTTTTATACTTAATTTTGCAGTATAATTATCTGATAACTCAACTCCTAATAAGTTTTTTCCTTCATATTCACCTTGTTCTAATTTAGAATCATAATAATTAAGTAATTTTGCGTTTTCTAATATTTCTACTGCATAATTTGTTGCCATAGATGTCCTATGCATTGATAAATTTGTATTGTATATATTTATTACTAAAAGTATAACTAAACCTGAAAGAATTATAAAAATACCTATACCTAAAATTGCATCTGCAGCTACATAGCCTTTGTTAGATTTTATTTTTCTACAATGCATAGTTTCATTCCTTTCTTATATATTTTAATTTTTTAATCTTTATATAATAAAATTACTTCCTATAAATATGCTTATAAAATATATTACATAATAAAAAGCTAGTGGAATTTCTGTTTTAGTAATTCTGCTATGGATAGCTCCTGTTAATACAGCTAAAATAGTAGCAAATAATATAATGTATGAATTTGCAAATATTGCTGTAAGCATTACTAATATTATAAAATATATTATATACTTATTTTCATCACTTTTTATTAAAAATTTATTTATTGCAAAAAAAACGATTGAAGCTATTAAAATTATTATATTATATAACACATCTAGTTTTAATAAATACATATATATTACATATATTGCAGTAAATATTATTCCAAAAAATATAATTGATTTTTCTATTTTCCTATTTTCTTTATCTATTCCTGCCAATATAATTAACGATATAAAAAATATAGCAATAAACGAAATTACTACTAAATCGTTTATATTAACATTATAAAAATCTATATTGAAAGAAAGGAAAAATAGCAGAAAAATTATACCCGATAATAATTCTAATATTAAATATCTTGCTCTAATCTTTTCACCACAATGACTACATCTGCCTCTTAAAAATATATAACTAAAAATTGGTATTAAGTCTTTTAACACTAATCTTTCTTTACAATTTGGGCAATATGAATGTTTTATAAGTATATCTTCCTTTATAGGAATGCGATATACTGCTAAACTTGCGAAACTCCCTATAAAAGCTCCCATTATAAATATTATTACATATATAATTACTTCCATTCTTACTCCTTAAGTATATAGATCTAATATATATTTTCTCATAAAAAACATATATTAAACCTATATTTTATTTAAAATAAAGGCATATAGAATTTTATATGCCCTTACTTATAAAATTACCTAAAACTAATTAATCAACTATGGATTATTTTGTATATATATTTGTTGATCAACATAGTTCATTAAGTTTTGTAATAATTGATTTTCATTTTCGCTTTCATGTTCATATATGTCTGCTGCATTTCTTGTTCTGCTGAATAAGCCATCACCATCTACAACTGCTGCTATAGCAACACCTGCTAAAATTAACATTACAACAACTGTAATTACTAATGCAACTAATGTTATACCTTTTTGTCCTTTCATTAAAAATACCCTCCTTTAATTAAATTAAATTTGTATATATTTATAAAATAAATATTACCTAAAGTTATTTACCAGGTGTGGTTTCTGTAAGTTGTCCGCCACCTGAACTATTTGTGTTTTGATTATCTCCAGCTCCATCAGAACCTGAAGAATTATTATTTCCTTCTGTATTTCCATTTGTATTTCCAGTACCTTCAGAATAATCTGAGAATGGGTCTATTTTACCTGGATTATACTTATCAGTTTCTTGATATCTATCTAAATCATCTTCTTCTATAGTGTAAGTTACTAATACTTCTTGTTCTGCTTCATCTTCTAAAGTTTGTTCTAATTCCTCTTCTAATTTCTCTGGTACTGTATATTCAACCTTACCAGGAACTACTTTATTAGAAGGTAATTGTTCATAAAAGATTATTCCAAATACTAGTGCTATTAACGCTACTAACAATATATAGATAAAAATTTCTCTTATAACTTTTAACATAATACATTACCCTCCTTCTTTTATTCTTCTACAACATTCGTTGTATTTCCTGTAGTATTTCCAACTGTGTTTTCAACTGTATTTTCAGTAGTTTCTTCTGTTACATCATTTATTGCTGATGCGGCAACATTTGATATGTTAACATTAATATCTTTAACAGTAAATGTAGATTTTAGATTTGATTTTTCTACATCTGGTACCATATTAAAATTTTCTATTTTAAATTCTAATTCTGGATCATCTTCTAAATCATATATAAAATCTGTTATTCCTACATAACTACCATTTACAGTAAATCTTAAATCTTTTACCTCTGCTATACCGCTAGAACTATTTGTAATTTGCAAATTAACTTTCACATTGTGTTCATCAGCGTAATTTCCTATTGAAATCCACAACTTTTCTACTTCATATTTTTCTTTAGTTAATGCTTCTCGTATATCTTCTGTACTGCTTTGTGCTAAAACTCTTTCATATTTTTCTCTTTGAGTTGCAACTTCTTCTAAAGCTGTATTTAATTTATCATTTTCTGTATTAAATTCTACTTGAGTTAAGTCAGTTGCTTCCTCTATCTTCATATCTACTTGATCATTTAAAGTCTGTATTTCTGATACGCCTAAAACTTTAAATTCGCCTATATCAAAGCCATCTCGTATAAAGAAAAATGCTAACACTAAAATTAATATAGCAAGTACTGCAAATAAAAACTTTCTCATGGCAATTCTCCTTCTATAGTTACTTTTACAATATTATCCAATTTTACACTACTGTCACTTGATACATTTTTTAATATATTATTAGTTTTTAATATAGCTTTAAAATACCCTAAATCATCATAATTTTGTGATTCTGCATTAATTACTATTTTTCCATCAACATTATTCTCTATAGAAGTTAATTTAACTTCTTTTGGAATAACTGACATTATTCTATTTAATAAAATTGGTATTGCTTTTTTATACTTATTATCTTCAACAACTTGATTTGTAAGACTTTCTAATTTTGCAATACGTTGTGAATATTCTAAAGATTTGGCTTTAACTGTTTCTGTATTTTCTTGTATAGTTTTAATTTCCTTATTAGTCTCATCTATTACTTCATCAGCTTCTGCAATTTTTTTAGTCATTTCACTATTTAAATACACACTTCCAGCTGCAAAAACAGACATACACAATATACCAGTTACACCAACTCTAATAGCACTCATTTCAAAAGGCTTTATTGGACCTTTTAATGATAAAGCTGGTTTTAAATCTACTCCACCACCATTTTTAAATCTATTTGCTAATTCTTTAAAGCTTGGTAATTTAACATCAGAATTTAATTTCATTTGCAATGTTTTAGTAGACATTGTTGTTTTTAAATATGTGTTTTTGAACATTGCTTCTTTATATCTTTTTTGTAATCCTTGCATTGCAACTGCTACTGCTGAATTCACTTCTATATAATCTTTTATATTTATATTATTAGCAAATTTATCTATAAAAAATGGTGATAATATTTCGCATTTATATGTCGGCATATATTCTTGAAAATATAAGTCTATATTATTAATTAAAGCCGCAGAACCAGTAATATAAATTTTTCTAACTGTTAATAATTGATTTTCAAATTTATTTTTTACTTCTGATACAATTTTATATAATACTGGCATTATCTCTTTCAAGTATACATTTTCTACTAATTGCATATCACTAGTTTCCATAGTGTAGATTGTTGTATTTTTACATATCTCGTAAGCTTTTTGTATTGAATTTTCTTTTTCATTTATTTGTTCTATTATGTCTTTCATACCTAAATTAATAACTTCAATATCATTAATTTCATTATTAACCATAGTAGTTATTTTGGTATCTTCTTCTATATTTACTATTGCGTAATTTTCTTTTTCTTTTTTTGGCAAATTAGACAATGCTACTGGTAATGGAACTAAATGCCCTACCCTAAAAGCTTGCAATTTTTGCATTTTTGAAGTTATATCAGCTCTTTCAACAGATATATATATAGCTTTTGATTTTTCCTTATTCATATAATCTTCCGCCAATATATATCTAGAATCTAATGTTTTGTAACTATACCCTTTTTCATCACACAATAATTCAAATTCAGAATTTAACGCTTCTTCTATATCTTTTTTCTTAAGCAAGCTAAATACAGAAAAATAATTATACATTTCCCCTGTTAAATTCATACAAATTGGAATATTATGACTATCTGTTTCTTCTAAAATTTCTTTTAAAGCTTTTTCTAGGTCATCATTAAATTTAATTCCAAATGCTTCGATTTTAATATCTTCTTTTTCAATTCTAACTTTAGCATATTTAATTAAGTTATTTTCCGTTGAAATACCTAAACAAGTCGCCATATTATTCTCCTTTGTTCTTATTTTTTACAATTAGTACAAAAAAATACTTGTATATTTTTACAATTTTATATATTTTTTTTCGTTAACTCTTTCTTTATTATATTTTATCTTTTTTTTTGAAAAAGTCAATACTTTTTATTAAAATGTAATATTATTGTAATATTTTTGTAATATTTTTGTAATATTTGTTAAATATACTTTTTTTCTTTAATTTTTATAGTATATTTTTGATTTTTTTGTAAAAAATATTACTATAATTTAAAATTTTAGGAGGTAAATTTATGGCAGTAAAAAAACATATTAGAATTACAGGGTGTTCAAATATATCTTGGAAGGATGCTATTGTTAAAGCTATTGAAGATGTTTCAAAGACTATTCATAATTTAGAAAAGGTAAGTGTTCTTGAGCAAACAGCTTGCATACAAGATAATAAAATTACTGAATACTTTGTATTATTAGAAATACGTTTTACTATTGATGACAATATTAGAAACGAAAAATGTAATAATGAAGAAGATTAGAAAGGTGTATGAATTTTATGGAAAATAAAATTACTCCTCAAGAGTATGAGGAATATGTAGAAAAGAAATCACCTAATTCGCCTATTTTAAAAAATTGTTTTAATGCTTTTTGGGTAGGTGGTTTAATTTGTACTATAGGGCAATTTATTTTAGAATATTGCAAATATATCAACTTAGATACACAAATTTCATATACTGTTGTTTCTGTAGTATTAATATTTTTGAGTGCTTTTTTAACTGCATTAAATATTTTTAATAAAATAGGTAAATTCGCAGGAGCAGGTTCGCTCGTTCCTATTACTGGTTTTGCTAATTCTATTGTCTCTCCTGCTATGGAGTACAAATCTGAAGGATATGTTTTAGGAGTAGGTGCTAAGATGTTTACTGTAGCGGGTCCGGTTTTGGTGTATGGCATTTCTACATCAGTAATTGTTGGAATTATCTATTCATTTTTTTAGATTTTTTAATTATATATTGTTTGTAAATATAATTAATAATAAATAAAAATATTTAAGAAAGGATTTCATATGAAAAAAATTGGTTCTCAAACTATTCAATTAGAAAATAAAGTATATATTTTAAGTTCTGCATCTATTGTTGGTCCTAAAGAAAGTGAAGGGCCTCTAGCAAAACACTTTGACTTATGTTTAGATGATGAGTTTTGGGGTGAAAAAACTTGGGAAAAAGCTGAAAGCAAAATTATAAAGGAATGTGTAAATATGGTTGTTGCTAAATCTGGTTTAGCTAGCCAAGATATAGATTTATGTTTTGCTGGTGATTTGTTAAACCAATGCATATCTTCTTGCTTTGGATTACGTTCTTTAAACATCCCATTTATAGGCGTTTTTGGAGCTTGTTCAACTTTTATTGAAGCCATTTCTTTAGGTTCTGTTTTTATTGCTGGTAATGCTGCTAAAAATGTTGTTTGTGCTACTTCAAGTCACTTTTGTAGTGCTGAAAAACAATTTAGATACCCTTTAGAGTTAGGAAATCAAAGGCCACCTACAGCTCAATGGACTGTTACTGGTAGTGGCAGTGTTGTTTTATCTACTTCTTGTGATAATAGCCCTTATGTTACTTATGTTACTCCCGGTAAGATTGTAGACATGGGTATTAAAGATGCTAACAACATGGGAGCTGCAATGGCAATGTCAGCTGTAGATACTATAATAACTCACTTCAAAGATACTGGCAGAACTCCGGATTTTTATGATTTAATATTAACTGGAGATTTAGGTTATATAGGTAAAGAAATTGTTATAGAAAATTGTAAAAAAGAAGGATACGACTTATCAAATAATTATAACGACTGCGGTGTTTTAATCTTTGATAAGGATAAACAAGATACACATTCTGGCGGTTCCGGTTGTGCATGCATTGCAACAGTTTTTTCTGGATATATCTATAAATTATTAAAAGAGAAAGAAATTAAAAAAGTTTTGCTTGTTGCAACAGGTGCATTAACTAATGCAACAACATCTGCTCAAGGTGAAAGTATTCCGGGAATTGCACACGCTATTAGTGTAGAGTTTGAATAAAATATTCTAGTCAAAGTTTGCAATTTAAAGAAAGGATTGATATTAAGAATGGATTTTATAAATAGTATAGATTGGTCTTTAGTTTTAAAATGTTTTATTACTGGAGGATTAATGTGTATAATAGGACAAATTTTAATAGATAAAACTAAATTAACTCCCGCTAGAGTTCTTGTTATATTTGTAACTACAGGAGGTATTTTAGGCGCTCTTGGAATATATCAACATCTAATAGATTTTGCAGGTGCTGGCGCTACCGTTCCTTTAACAGGTTTTGGTAACTTGCTTGCAAAAGGTGCTATTCAAGAAGTTCAAACTAATGGACTAATAGGTGCATTTATAGGTGGTACTAAAGCAGCAGCTGGTGGTATTGCAGCAGCAATTTTCTTTGGTTATATTGCTTCACTTATTTCTAAGCCTAAGATTAAAAAGCAATAAGGTAAAAAATACTAATTTTTTAATAAATATCAATAAAGTCTTATTATTATATGTTTTTTCATTTAGAAAGAATTTAAAACTGTCCACGATTGATTTTTTTTATTGTATAATTAGTTGTTGAAAAAGTGTTACACAAATATTCTACAACCTTTTCAATATTAATACTTATGTCACATAAAAAAATATCAATAGCAGCATACTGATGTTCTGGCCATGTATGAATTGTAAAATGTGATTCTTTTAATACCAACACTCCACTAACTCCATATGGCTTGAATTGATGAAAGCAGCTCTTTACTACATTAAAATTACCAATCTTTCCTGCTTTCGTCATTACATCTTTTATTTTAGAAATTGAAATAAGATATTCATCGTTACAGTCGTAAAAATCCAATATGTAATGTACACCCAATATATCATTCATCATAATTCTCCTCCATAATCATTTGAAAATAGTCTACTGAATAATCTCTAAAAAATTTTTTTGGTTCTTCAATCCAGCTTCTTACCTCTTCCCATAATTTATTCATCCCTTGAACACCATAATAATTTATAAAGTTATCATAGCTTATAAATGCTTTATTAATATCTTTATATGCATCGTTTTTTAAGTATAAACTTTTTGAAAACTTAGCACCTGACCAATCTAATATAACAGGAGCAAAAAGTCTTATAGGGAATTCGTTAAAACCTAATTTTACAAGCCCTTCCGTATGTATTCTTTGTGCCCAAATACCAGACCAATCACTACCATCCAACATTATTGTTAAAGTATTATTCTTCTTATCTTCTTCTAACATGGCCGCACCTTTAGTTAAATCTCTGAATTGAGTATTTAAATCCACGTATTCTTTATTACTTTCTGTAACATTTATTTCATATGAACCATGAATTGGGCAATCTCCCTTAAGAAATATCTCATTTTTATTATGTTTTTCTTTTAATTTTTTTATATTTTTTTTACCAAGTCCACATATTGGGCAGATTGTTCTAACATGCAAATCAGACGAAGATGGAAATAACAGTTTTTTAAAATACTCCTTTTCATTTATAATATTTATAAGAGTTCTTCTTACAAATTTATTGCTTTGAAATTCATTATAACTTCTTATATAATATGGAAGATTTGCATAAGTTGATAAGATTTCTAAAATCTCTTTAAATCGTCTCATATTAGCTAGTTCTTTAGTTTCATGATTATAATAACTATGACGTTGATCTTTATAAAAAATCTCACCATTATATTCAACTATTTCTGCTGGACTATTCTCTAATTCATCGAATTGAACTTCAGTTTGCACTTTCAAATCATCTCTAATCTTATTTGCCAGTGCAAAAGCGGACATAAGTGTTGTTATAGTTCCTAAATGCGGACTGCTATTTGGTTGTGCTGATGTATTTATAATTATCTTTTTTTGATTTCTATACTTATATAATATTAAATCGCTAAGTTTGTTAGTTATATGTGCCATTCCAACTGGTGGATAGAATACTTCTCTTATCACTATTTACCTCCATGATATACTACCATAATTTCTTTTTTAAATACTTCTTTTCCAATTTTAACAAATTTCTTTTCTAATTTATTTTTTTCCCCTTTTGTAAAAGGAATAATCTCATTTATTTCAAAAATTATTTTATTCCTTCTCAATTTATAATGCCATGTTCCCTTTAATCCATTAGATACTAATATTACACCTTCAACTTGTCCAGCCGCTTTCCAAATTAGTGATTTATTATTTCCATTTAATACCCATTCCTTATCTTCATAGCTAATTAAAAGTGGATCAAACTTGCCAAGAATAATTGGATAATTTATTTTTATTTCATTAAAATCCGGCAATGATTCATAATAATATTTTTTATTATTAATATATATATACTTTGCAGATTTAATATACTCATCTAAGTCCTCTTTGATTTCTTTATATTTTAATCCAGACCAATGCAAGAAATCTTGCCTTGTTGCCGGTCCATAATATTTAAAATACCTATAAATCAAATCGGAAATTGGCTTTTTATTGTCTATAATATCATTTTGCTTATACAATTTTTTATCTTCTTTGTTAAGAATACCATACAGCACCTTATAATACGTAGCTAAAATTAATAAACCACTCCATTCCATTATCTCTTTTGATTTGTATTTGGGTATAATATTTTGAATTTCTTTTTTTTCTATCATATTATTTTTATTCTTATCTAAAAATCTGACGATCGAATTTAAATATTCACTATAATCTAATTCTAAATGTTTAGCATATTTATATACCCAATTATCACTTTCGCGATATAAATCTGAAATTAGATTATAATCATTTTTATGATATATATGTAATGTTGTCCTTTGTCCCCAACTTTTAATTAAATTTGTATCAGTAAAAATATTATTTTTATGCTTTATCCTATTATATATAGATATTAATGCATAAGTTTGATATTGGCATTGTATACCAATTAATGATTGAACACATATGTCAGCATTTTCAAACCTATTTAATAGTCCATTATTATACAACCTTAACTTTTGCAAGTCTAAATTTGAATAATCACTCATGTTTTATCGCATATATAAGTACAGAATCATAGTTTTCGTCATTAGCTATTGAGACCTTCTTTACATTTAAAATCTTACAATTACGTTTTCTAGCAAAATTTTGCACAATTTTTTCAGATAGATAATTATTATTAAATCCCATTTTTTTACTATATGATGTAGAAAAACACCAATTAGCCCCTAACAATATTCCATCCTTTTTTAACAAATCATAAAGTTTTTCTAAATTACTTATATATTCCCTTTCATTTTTACATAATCCTAATAATCCAAATTGTGAGACATTGTTATATTTAATGGTACTATTCATAGATGAGCATAAAACGTCACATATTAAATAATTGATATTTGTCTTAAGAACATCATTAAAATCTTTATTATACTTCTTTAACGGATATTCATAGCTTTTGGGGTATATTTCTTTTTTTCTAATCTGTTCATTAATAAAAAAAGCTTCTTTAGAAATATCTACACACAATACTTTTTCAATATTTTTAAATGCAATTAACCAAAAATATATATTGCTCCCGCTACCAAAGTCAATTAACGTTCCATTAGAAGAATAATTATTTATTAATTCTAAAATATCTTCTGTCCCTTGGTCTTCTCTAAATGGTGCACCATAATAATCGTAAAAATATCTTAACTGCTTACTATATTCTTCTTTGTTTATCCTATCAAAATCCATAATCAGTCACACGTTCAATCTCATAGTTTTATTAATCTATTCGATATGCTCCTTTCTATTTTTATCAAAAATTCGTTTTAACACAATAATATATGTTCCATTATCATATTCAACTTTTTCTTGTATTAAAAATTTATTACTTTTTTCTATTATTTTTTCGACTAAATTATATTCATAGTTGTATAATCTAAAATTTGTTTCAAAAAGAAAATTATCTTTATCAAAGTATCGATACCCAAAATCAATATAATTTTTATGATGTATATGCTTATTGTACCTTTTAATATTTAACCCTTTAAATGTAAATCGTTTTGAAAAATAAAATTTATTATCTTCAATTTTTGAATCATAGTATGGCAAAAACTTTCCATAATTAAAATTAAATAAATCTAAAACAATATATTCTGATACAAGATAACTATTATTTAAAAAAGTTTTAAATTCGGAATAGTTTAAATATTGCATCCCTTGCTCTAAAACAAAAATACAATCACATTTAATTTTTAACTTATTAATATCTTTCATATCTTGAACATATGTTTTTACATTTTTTATCTTTCTTCTTTTTTTTTGCTCATTTATAAAATCTATCATGTTTTTTTCAATATCTATAAAATATGATTCTTTAAATAACTTTGAATAATCCTCTAAATATAATCCGCTAGCACAAGGACAAAGAACCGCATAATTAATATAGTATTTGCTTTTAATTGCTTTTAGTAATTTAATATTCTTCATGTCTTTTTTTACTTCTCTACTATAAAAAGCAGCTCTTTCTTTATATGTTATTTTCTTCATAATAATCCCAATGTTCTTTTATAACTTGATGACAAATTTTACCTTTATCAAATATCCTTCCCCTTATAACTTCATGGCTATTCTTCCCTAATAGTTCATAATCTAGTATTTTTATTATCCATTCTTTTGCATTTGATGAATATGCTTCAGTCGTTGACTTTGGATAAGCAGACGGAAGGTTATCAATTTTACAGCATACGATTCCATTATCTGATATATATATCGGATTATCTAAAGTGGTATTTTTATAGATACTTGGTATGTAACCGCTCCCATACCCACAGGTCACATCAATTACTACTGTTCCTGGTTTTAGCAAATTAAATATTTCTTTTGTTATAATTGGCTCAGTATCAAATGTTGAAATAAGAATTGCACCAATTATAGCGTCCATTTTAGGTAAAATCTCTTTCAAATTTTTTTCAGTTGATTCTATACAATGAATACCTTCATCCATGTAAACACTATTCTTTTTTAACTTATTAATATTACTACCAAAAACATAAACGTCATTACCCAGTTTTGAAGCAAGTTTAATTGCTGCTCCACCTACATTCCCATAGCCAATTACTGCAATTTTTGATTTTACACAACCACGAATCCCAAACAAGGATTTACCTGCTCCACCATATTGTTTTTGTTGATAAAAATTAGCATACATTACAGCCATTTTCCCAGCAATTTCTCCGCCCGGATAAGCCATTGGGAAATATCCGTCATCAGTTTCTATAAATTCATATGTATATGCTGTTACTTTCTTTTTTTGTAATTCTTTTAATAATTCATAGTTTCCTTCAGCATGAAATATTGCAGCAATTTTGGTATTTTCATTTAAATATTTATACTCGTCTTTTGTTGGGTATTTATATTTTAAAATAAAATCACTATTTTTCCAACAATATTCTTTATCTTTAATTATTGCTCCATGTTTTTTATATTCATCATCTAAAAAGCCAAGTTCTTTACCTGCACCTTCTTCTACATACACTTCATATTTTTTTGTTAATTCGTCAATATCATTTGGTAATAGAATAACTCTATTTTCTCCATTAATTGTTTCCTTTAATATGGCGACTTTTTTCATACTTTCACCCCTACTATACAAATATATTTTCCTCGATTACACAACTTTTCATCTTGTATATATTGCTTTTCTATATTAAAAATATAATCATAATCATCTGTTAATATTTTACTTATTGAATATTTATTTGAAGTCAATGTCTCTTCTACACCAATTAATGAAATAACTGGATAGCCACATTTAAAAATAGATTCAATACCATACTGCTTATGAATTCTTTCCAGCTCATCTATCTTATTAAAATGCAATTTAGGAACATATTGTGATAGTGAACCAGTATTATTATTTATTACCAATTTTACTTCACAAGTGTTTCCTTTTAATATATTTAAAGCCAAGCCATTATAAAAATTTTCACCTACAGAAATTGATATACCACCGCTCTTCAAATATGATGATACAATTTTAATTAATTGATCAGCATTACAAAAAAATGGTAATACATATATATTTAAAACAATATCAAACTGCTCATCTAACTTTAAATCATTAATATCAGAGTTAACTATTTTAACACGTTTTTTGAATTTGCTGAGTTTTTGTTTTGCTTGATTAAGCATATTATCAGAGAAATCAACCAATACGCATCTTGTGTTGTCAAACTCTCGCAAAATTTTATAAGCCCATTCTCCGGTTCCAGCCCCCAACTCTAAAAATACTATTGGTTTTTCTTTAGGAATATGTTTTTTTATAATTTCCCACAATAAATCATCAGCTAATTTCCAATATACTTTTTTGTTATTTTCATCATATTTTGTTGATATATTATCAAAATGCTTTAACACTATTTCTTTCTCACCCATAATTAAATTCTCTCTCTAGATTCTAAAAAAGATAACAACTCTTTTTTTTTATCTAAACTATAATATGATTGTGGGACAATAAAGTTATGAAACTTTTGCTGTAACTCGCTTAATTTGACTTCCTTTATTGGAATTATTTTTTCTATAGGAATTGCATATCCTATATTATTATGTAAATATTCCATCATACTATTGTAGCTTTCTGGTTCTTCTTGTTCTGATATAGTAGCTATAGTCTGTGCGTCACCTATTATTGGTTGTCCAAATCTAATTTTAGCAACTATACTTTTTTTGGTTTTTGAAATATAAATATATGCGTCACTCGGTTCTTTTAAATATCTTGTTCTGTATTCGTAATGCTTTTTTCCCTGTATCATTGCATTATAATATTCTTCTCTTAAACTCATTAAAACACATTTAGGTTCACAGAATGATAATTGTCTCTCCATTTTTACTCCCTCTCTTCTATTACTTTCTTTTGATTTATTAATTTAATATTTTTTATTACAATATCAGCTACTTCTTCTGGTAATAAGGCTTCTGTATCAATTACGATATATTTAAACCCAATATTTTGCAAAAATTTTTCCATCTTCTCATAACCATCCTTATACATTGCACAATTAGATAAATCTCTATCTTGTTTATCTCTTTCATAAATTCTTTTCATTCTAGTAGAGACACTTGCCTTTAGTAAAACAGTTAAATCCGGTACACCACATAATTTTATCAACTCATAATGTAATGGAATTGTTTCTTTATTTCCATGCCAATAATAATTTGAAACAAAATGCCTATCATAAACTATGTTCTTTTCTTGATTACATCTTGTTCCATATAATAAGCCCATTCCATAAAATAAAGTCATAAGAGCCTCATCATTTGTCTTGTACAAATTCCATTCTAAATCCTTTAATCTAGATTCACTTAAATTTAATCCTTCAAATAAAAACTTAAATGGCTTATCAAGATATTTATATCCTAACTTTTGCGCTAAAATTTTTGAAACCGTCGTCTTTCCTGAACCATCCATTCCTTCAATTGCAATTCTCATAAATATTCCTCCAATTCTAACGGCTTTAATACAATTTTAAATTCCATCTTAAATTTTCATCTGTATTTTCGTTATCTTCATATACCATTTCATTAATGTTTGCATCATTAAAGACCTCTAATAATTTATCAAAGTCAGTAGCCAATTTTTTATCTTTCAATTCTTCTTCATCAATCCAATATAACTTTCCCTCTGATGTTTCTGAAATTATTTCTCCGCTATAATCATCTGATATAAATAAAATAACTAGTTGCCTTTCTTTTTCTTTTTTACTATACCAATCTTTTACTCCACATATTCTCACATTATTTAGTTTTAGACCTGTTTCCTCATACACTTCTCTTTTTACAGAGGGAACAATGCTTTCTCCGCTCTCAATTTTACCTCCAGGAAATGCAATTCCTTGCCAACTTTTTATTCTTTCTTGAACTAGTACTTGTTTTGTTTTAGGATTAACTATTTTACACATATTCATTAATTTAATATTTTCCATTACCTCACTCCTCACATACATTTATATCAAAAAGAAATCACAATAAAGGACCTAACTTTTTAAAATAAATCAAAAAATAACAAATATGATAATTACAATATATCTTAACATGCTTAACAAATAATGTCAATACCGCAAGACTTATTTCGTAAATGAATGTAAAAATTTGACAAGTTTAAAAAAAGTGTATATAATAAAAATAAGTTTGATGATATTTTCACTAATTTTTTAGGGAATAAAAAATACTAGAGTGTGCGAACTCTAGTATTTTACTTATTAATTTAAAATCGCTATATCTGGATTTTCTATTTTATATTTTTTAGTTTCTTTATCTAAAACGAATTTAACAAGAGTTTTTCCTAACTTTTCTGAAATTTGTTTTAAATCTGTTGTAAAGTATAATGGCATATCTTTTATTTCTACTTTATTTACTACGACAGTTTTAAATGTTTCTGCCATATGCTTATCATCTTCGCATACAAATATTATAAGTGGTTTTTGTGGGAATCCACCATCCATTGGTACGAAGTTATCATAAAAATCTTGATATAATCTCATTTTATCTACTAATTTGTTTTGCCAATCTTCTTCTCTTCTTACAACTTCAAATAAAAAGTCTAATTCTTTTTTGTCTCTTTCTAATTTTACACAACCGCCTGTTACTTTAAATTTTTTCCCCATCATTTTCGCATTTAATGTTGGTTTTGGAGCATAATCTTTGGCTAATCCTACTTTTTCTAAATATGCTATTATAACTTGATTTCCAGCTAATCTTTTCTTAAACATTTCTATTGGTTTTGTATTATCAGTTGGTTGCCACTTACATTCTACTTCTTTAGAATTTAATAAGTATTTTCCCATTTTTTCCATACAGTAAATTCTAAAAATGCCTTGTCCTTCTTCTGATTCAAAAAAATATCTTGTTAACATTTTTAATTTTACCATTTGTTCTAATTTTGTATTTACTCTATCTTGTGTATCTATATCAACATTTTCTATTTTTAGCATTTGAAAAATTTGGCGTGATGTCATAAATTCAAATTTATTAATTAATTCCAAAATTTTAAAATGTACATCTGTAATTTGACCATTATTTATTCTAGAAATAATTTGATTTATTGATACAAATCCATCCTTTCCAGCAAATTTTTTTATTTCTCCTTCTCTCATTGCAAAAGGTGATACTTTTGCTTTAATTTCAGCATCTGTTACCATAAATAAATCCCTTTCCTTTCTCGAAATCTGAAATATACTTCAAATTTCTTTAAACATTAAAATTATTTAACATTTACTTAATACAATTTATATTATAATATTAATTATTAGAAATGTCTAGTGTTTTTTTATTAATTCTTTCACTTCTTTTTCAGTTAAAAATCTATATTTCCCTATTTCCAGTGGTTTTACTGCTATATTTCCTATTTTAGTTCTATGCAAAGCTAATACTTTTTTTCCTATTGCCTCACACATTTTTCGTACTTCCCTATTTTTGCCTTCATGAATTATTATTTCTAATCTAGTTTCATCTTTTTCTAAATCATATTTTATTATTTTTACTTTTGCTTTTCCTGAAATATAATCTTCTATTTTTACTCCATTTTTTAATTTTTCCACTTCTTCTTGTAATACTTTTCCTCTTAAAGTTACAATATATGTTTTTTCTATTTCATATTTTGGATGAGTAATTTTATAAATAAAATCACCATCGTTTGTTAATATAATTGCACCTGATGTATACATATCTAATCTTCCTACTGGAACTATTCTCTCTTTTATATTTTTCACTAATTCCATTACAGTTGGCCTACCAAATTGTTCTTTTACTGTTGTAACATATCCAATTGGCTTATTTAATAATACATATATTTTCTTACTGCTTACATTTTGTAGCTTTTTACCATTATATTCTACTACATCTTTACTTGGATCTATCTTTATCCCCAATTTATTAACAATTTTGCCATTTACTTTTACTAAATTATTTAAAATATACTCTTCACATTTTCTTCTTGAATCAATTCCACAGTCTGCCATATATTTTTGTAATCTAACTTCGTTCATACGATACCTCAATTTATATTTTTATTTTTGATAAAAAATATTAATATATAAGTACTACTAATATTTATTTAGCTATGAATTGTAACATAATTTTATATTTAAAATCTATCAATTAACTCTAATACATCTTTAAAATATTTTGGTAGTTCCGCTTCTAATTCCATTTTTTTATTTGTAATTGGATGATTAAATTCTAGTTTCCAAGCATGCAACATTTGCCCCTCTATATTAAATGGATTTTTACCATTCGAATATACCATATCTCCTACTACAGGATATCCAATTTCTGCCATATGTACTCTTATTTGATGTGTTCTTCCTGTTTCTATTTTTATTTCTAATAAAGTATACCCATCATATCGTTTTAATACTTTAAAATGTGTTATTGCATTTTTACCATTCTTCTTAACAGCCATTTTAGTTCTAACATTATCGCTTCTGCCTATTGGCATATCTATTGTTGCTTCGTTTTCTTTTACAACGCCTCTTACTAATGCTAAATATGTCTTTTTTATATTATGATTTTTTAAATCTTCGCTTAATTTTATATGTGCTTTATCATTTTTTGCAACGATAATTAATCCAGATGTATCCTTATCAAGCCTATGTACTATTCCTGGTCGTATCTCACCACCTATACCTGATAAAGAACCTTTGCACCTCTCTAAAACGGCATTTACTAAAGTTCCTTCCAAATTACCATTCCCAGGGTGAACTACCATTCCTTTTTCCTTATTTATAACTATTATGTCGTTATCTTCATATACTACATTTAATGGTAATTTTTCAGGTTTTAGCGTAGTTTCTTTTGGTTCTTCTACTACAACTCTTATAACATCTCCTACATTCACTTTATACGAAGCTTTAACTATTTTTTCATTTACTGTTACATTGCCACTATCTATTAATCTCTGTATCATAACTCTTGATAAATCTTTATTCTGTTCACTTAAATATTTATCTAATCTTATTCCTGAATCTTTAGAAATATATTTATATTCCATATACTACACGCCTTTTATTATAATTTAGCTCTTAAGATATAGCTATTTTTAATCAAAAAACAAGCTCAAGCGACACAATCCGGGTCTTGATTTGCAAATAGCTATATCTCAAGAATTATTATTTCAAAATAATACAATTATTCTTTAGTTAATTCTATAACTTTATGTAGAACTTGTCCGTATTTCCCAATACCTGTTTCACCTTTGTTTATTAAAAAATCGTTAAAATCTATTTTTTCTTGTTTTGTTACAATTTCATTATTTTCCTTTGTTATAATTTCTGCATCTATCATACCTTTTTCGTTTTCCATTAATTTTAAAGCATCTGTTGCTTTTACTTTTACTAAACCTGAAACTTCGCTTTCATCAAAATTTAAATGACTAAAGTCATCATCAAACTCGTACACAAATACATTAGCAAATGCTCTATCATTAAAAACACTTCCATCAGATTTTATTTTATTCATACTAAATTTTACCACATCTACTAAATTTGCATTATCATAAAATAAATCTAATCCTATTTCCTCCTTTATTTCTCTTCCAAAAGCTTCTTTTACATCTTCGCCAGCAATTACATGGCCTGAAGCCGTTGTGTAAAGCTTATTCTCGTCTTTCCTTATTTGAAAATATACATTTCCAGCTTCATCATACAACCAACAATGAACAGTTTTATGCCACAATGCATTTTCATGAATATTTTTCCTAGTCTCCCTTCCTAAATAATTTAATTTTTCATCATAATAATCTAAATACTCCATTTCACTATTCCTTTCTTATATCTTTTAATACTCCAATTATTAATAAAATCCAGCCAGCTACTAATACTATATCTGCCAAATTAAAAACTGGGAAATTAACAATTTGTGTAAAATCTATATAATCTATTACATAGCCTCTAAAAATTCTATCAATTAAATTACTTATTCCACCTGCTATTAAGAAAAGCAAGCCTATATATACTAAGTTATTCATATATTTTCTTCTGATTATTATAAATCTAATCATTAGTGCTATTAATATTAAGTTTAATATTGTTATCATAATTATATTTGTATTAAAAATTCCAAATGCTCCACCAGTATTTTGAACATTTGAAAATTTTAATACTCCTTCTATCAACATTAAATCTTTTGCACATAAAACTTTTAGTATTTGATCTATTATTATAAATAATATTATACCAATTATTGGGATGTACTTTTTCATATCTCTCCTTAATTACTCATCTACTTCACTATATCCTGAATTTAACCTTTCATATATTTTAAAATGCTCATCTGTATAAATGCAATTATAATTATCGTCTTGATTTAATAATAAGTTTAATTTTCCATTTTTAACGATTATAACATGTGTTACTCCATATTCTTCAAATACTGATTCATATCCTACGCTCATTCCATATACATTTATACAATCATTAAATATGTTTACACCTTCATTAAATTCTGGTGTGTATAAATCGCATCTTGAGTCTATAAATACTGGTATTCCTCTATATATTAAGTAACTACCATAATTATATTCATTAAATAATTTCATTCTATCTACATCTAAATTTTCTAATATATAATCTGCAGCTTCTATAGGATATTCTGATGTAGATATATATTCTTGATTATATTTAGGTTTTAATAATGAAACTGCCATTGTTGTAATTAGTACTAATGTTATTATTATTCCAAATGGCTTGGTCATTAATTGCATTACTTCTTTTGTACCGTCTTTATCGTACTTATCAAAAAGTTGTACTAATATATTTGAAATTGGTATTAATGCTATTAAATATACCATAGAAGCTTGTCTCCTACTAATTAATGCCAATATCATTAAACCAAATATCATAAACCAATCTTTTAATCTTAATTTTACTTTTGCAAATATAGCCAACATAATTGTTAATCCAAATAAAATTGAAAAACTTATATTATTAGCTAATGTCATTGGTAAATGTTCATTTATAGATTTTGTTGTCGTTCCATCCATTATTCTAAATAAATATGTGTAAGGCATATCTCCTATAGGTGTTAAGAAACCAGTAAATCCACATATTAAAGCTATTAAAATTAACCATTTACAATTAGAATTTTTTTCAAATTGAATCTTATCTGTAATATAATCTTCTTTACCTTTATAATCTAATAATTTAGACATTTTTGCATATACTTTTATTAATTTAGAATTTAATTCTTTAATTAATTCTACATCATTATTAGCTTTTTGAATTTTCTTATTTAATCTTTTTATTTTAAATTTATAATAATATATATCTAAATTAATTAAAAACGCATTACAAATATAATCACCAATATATGGTAAGAATAACACAAAATAAAATGGCCATACTGCTGAGTGAACATTTGCTATTATTATTGGTAATATGATTAAGCCTATTGCATACCTTTTCTTCTTAGTAGCTAAAAACTTCTCTATAAAAAATACTTCTAGTAAAAATAATATAAATGTAACTAATTGAGCGCGTGCCGCAATAAACGATTGTAGTAAGTAAATAGATAATAGCGCCATTACAAATGCTAATAAGTGATTTTTATTAAGTTTAGAATGTACTGTATATATCAAAAGTCCTAATATTGCTGTAAGAATACAGGTAGATAAATATATTCCCGTCATTCCACCAATATTATACACTAAATATACAAATACATCATATGCCCAATGTGGGAATGCATATTCAAGATTTTCATGCCACGAAAATGGATCTTGCCCTACAGATATACCATTTTCTACAATATATTCTCCAATTTTTATAGTATAAAAAGTATCATTTTGTAATGCCACAGGAGCTATAGCGAAACAAAATATAATTATTGATATAATTGCTAAAATTTCAAATTTTAATTTATATTTTTCCATTTCTACTTTCCTTCCTTATTTTATCGCTATTATAATATCACATTAATTTAAAAGTTACAAGCTTTTTTGCAAATAAAGCATAATTAAAAGAAAAAAACATATTTATTTAATGGTGATATTTTGAGGAAAACAAAAATCTTTTTTATTAATGGAACAATTCTAACTGTTACTGCTTTTACTATGAGAAGCATTGGAACGGTATTTAATTTATACATTTCTAGAAAAATTGGTTCAGAAGCAGTCGGTGTATTCAGCCTAGTTATGTCGGTATATATGTTTTTTGTTACATTAGCCACTTCTGGATTAAGTCTTGCTTGTACGTATATTGTTTCAGAACAATTTTCTAAAGGTAACTTTTATGATGGTCTTAAAGCTGTTAGAAGTTGCCTTTTGTTTTCTTTATTATTAGGAATATTAAGCAGTATTATTGTTTTAATGTTTTCTAATGTAATATCACAAAATTGGTTGAACTCCACGATTTCTTGTACACCTCTATATTTAATTTCGATAGGATTACCTTTTATTAGCGTTTCAAGTGTAATTAACGGATATTTTTCAGCCGTAAGAAAAGCTTATAAAACTGCAGTTTCACAAGTATTTGAATTGCTGATTAAAATATTTGCAACTGTTTTTTTATTAAATTTATATCCTACAAATAATATAGAAGCTATTTGTAGCTACTTAATTTTAGCAGATATAATTTCCGAAATTTGTTCTTGTAGTTTATTAATTTACTTATACAAAAAAGATAAAAGTAAATATAGTAAAGAACCTATTAAGACTATTACCTTTAAGAAAAAAATTTTTAATATAGCATTCCCTGTTTCTATTACTTCTTACATACGTTCTGGCCTATCAACTGTAAAACAATTTATTATTCCTGCTAGATTAGAGCTATTTGGCTTATCGTATAGCGTAGCACTTTCAGAATATGGCAAAATTAACGGAATGGCAATGTCTATCCTCACATTCCCTACTGTATTTTTTATGTCATTTGGCAATTTAATTGTACCAGAATTTGCTGCTTTATCTGCTAAAAATTATAAAAAGAGAATATTAGATGTCTGTAAAAAAGTTTTTTTAACTACTTCTATATTTTCTATTGCTATTTCTTTAATTTTCTTCTTCTTTGCTGAAGAAATTAGTTTTCTAGCATTTAATAATTATGAATGTGCAGAATACATTAGAATACTTTCTCCATTAATTTTATTTATGTATCCTGATAAAATATTAGATAATATGCTAAAAGGTTTAAATAAACAATTTGGTGTTATGGTTTGCAATATAATAGATTTAATATTAACAATCACAATTTTATATTTTTTGCTACCAGTTTTAGGTATAACAGGTTATCTTTTGGCCATTATGATTAGTGAAATATTTAATTTTTCTATTAGTTACATTCAGCTTTATAAGGCAACTGGTTTTAAGATGTTTCCTTATATTATTTGTTGCTATATATTTTTTATGTTTTTAGGGCTTTATGAGATAGGTGAGATTTTATAATCTATTCATAGCTTCCAACACAAATATCTTGAAGTACTTATATATTAATATTTTGCAATCAAAGACCCGGATTGTTACACCCTAGCTATGTTTTTGATAAAAAATATTAATATATAAGTACTACTAATATTTATTCAG
The DNA here is from genome assembly GCA_944391575.1 of uncultured Clostridia bacterium. Taxonomy (GTDB): domain Bacteria; phylum Bacillota; class Clostridia; order TANB77; family CAG-508; genus CALXUC01. The sequence continues at coordinate 64,385 of CALXUC010000003.1, forward strand.
CTATGAATTGTTACAAATATATACGGAATTTATTCATACTATTAAAATCACCAGCATATACTAAAGTAAGGAGTTGGTATTAAATGGCAAATCAAAAAGGACTTGATTTTAAACATAAAGAAGTTATCAACATTACTGACGGAAGAAGATTAGGCTATGTACAAGATGTTACAGCAGATTTAGAATCAGGCACAATCACTTCTATAATTGTACCTGGTTCTAGCAAGCCATTTAATATTTTTCAATCTAGCCAAGACATTGTTATACCATGGAATAAAATCCATTGTATCGGAGAAGATATTATTTTAGTAGAGATTTAATAATATCTTCTTATTGTTTTTATTGCACTTTTTTCTAATCTCGAAACTTGTGCTTGTGATATCCCCAATTCTTCTGCCACTTCTATTTGAGTTCTGCCATCAAAGAAACGTTTTTCTACTATTTTCCTTTCACGGTCTTTTAATTTTTTTAATGAATCTTTTATTGTTATGTTACTTGCCCATACATCTTCATTATTCTTTTTATCTTTAATTTGGTCTTCTATATACACATTATCTCCGCTATCACTATATATAGGCTCTTGTAATGAAACTGGCATTTGTATTGCCTCTAAACTTACTACCACTTCTTCTTTTTCCACACCTAATTCTTTTGCAAGTTCTTCTACTGTTGGTTCTTTTAAATTTTCTTTCGCGCATTTTTCTTTAATCATCATTATTCTATATGATAAATCTCTAATAGAACGACTTACTCTTATTGAAGTATTATCTCTTAAATATCTTCGTATTTCTCCTATAATCATTGGAACTGCATACGTAGAAAATTGTACGTTTAAAGATGTATCAAAATTATCTAATGCTTTTATTAAACCAACACAACCTATCTGAAATATGTCATCTAAATTTTCTCCTCTTGGATTAATTCTTTGTATAATACTTAATACTAATCTTAAATTTGCATTTATAAATTCTTCCCTAGCTTCTAAATCTCCTTTTTTTATTTTTTCTAATAATTCGTTTTTTTCTGTATTTGTTAGCACAGGTAATTTTGAGGTATTTACTCCAGTTATTTCAACCTTGTTAACAAACATAAAAACCTCCTTAAATAAATATAATTTATAAAGCTTAATATATAGCTATTTTTAATCAAAACATAGCTGGGGCTTAACAATCCGGGTCTTGATTTGCAAATAGCTATATATTAAGCTTTTTTAATTACAGTTCACTAAAAATTTTATAAAACTTGATATATAGCTATTTTTAGTCAAAACATAGCTAGGGTTTAACAATCCGGGTCTTGACTCGCAAATAGCTATATATCAAGTTTTGACAAAGTTATTTATTCTCTTACTGAATTGTAACCTTTTTATTAACTTTAGCTATTTAAAATTATTATTTCCAAATACGGAAGTTTTATACTTTATTTTTTAAACTTTAACATTAATTATATTTGTCTATCATAAACTTATATTGGTGGTGTTATTGTTAAAAAATAATTTTTTAGTTTTTAATATAAAACGATTTATTTTACCGCTCATTTTTTGTGGATTTACATTGGCTTTAATTATTTTTTCTAGAGAAAATTTAAATGCTGCTAAAACTCGGACTTGCATTATGGGCAGATTCCGTATTACCTGCTTTGTTACCTTTTTTTATTGCTACAGAGCTTTTAAGTTATACTAATGTAATTCCTTTTTTAGGTAGAATGTTAAATAAATTTATGAGACCCGTTTTTAATGTACCGGGTGAAGGAGCTTTTCCTTTTATAATGGGAATTATTAGTGGTTATCCAGTTGGTGCTAAAATTGTTACTAAACTTAGAGAAAATAATACTTGTACTAAAGAAGAATGTGAGCGTTTATTAGCATTTACAAATAATTCTGGTCCACTTTTTATAGTAGGTACTGTTGGTATTAGCTTAATAGGTGATACTGCTATCGGTATAACACTTCTTATAATACATATTCTCGCTTCTATAACAGTTGGTGTATTATTTAGATTTTGGAAATCTAATAAAGCTTTAAATAGAAATTATAAGTTCTCATACAATTACTTATCTTATTCTAGAAATGAAAGTAGTACTAATGTTTCTTTTTCTAATTTAGGTGAAATTTTAGGAAAGAGTATTATGAATAGTATAAATACTGTTGTAATGATTGGAGGATTTGTAGTACTCTTTTCTGTTATTATTTCCATTTTAGAAAATAGTAATGCATTGTATGTGTTAAGTGTTTTAATTTATCCTATTTTAGACTTACTACGTATTCCACATGAATATGCAATAGGATTACTTTCAGGTATTATAGAATTAACTAATGGTTTAAATACTATATCTACAATTCCTATAAAAGAATATTCGTATACTATAATATTATCTAGCTTCTTGCTTGGGTTTGGTGGTATATCTGTACTATTACAAGTGTTTAGCATTATATCTAAAACAGATATTTCTATAAAGCCATATATTATTGGTAAAATTTTACACGCTGTTATATCTGCAATTTATTTTTTTATTTTTTTTAATTTTTTTGTTGTATTTTCTCTAAATTTGTAATATAAATAAAACAATTTGCTTTTATATTATTTTTCTGGTAAAATAGTATAAAAGTTTAAGAAAGGATTAAACAAATGAAATCTATGGAAGAATTTAATGTAAACAATAAAGAAGATTTCTCTAAAATTATTGAGAAAATCCAAGATGAATTATACACATTTTCTAAGAGTAAGATTAAAAACGAATGTGATATTAATGATGTTATACAAGAAACTATAATAAAAATTTATAAATATCGTCACTGTTTAAAAGATAAGTCTCGCTTTAGATCTTGGTATATGGCGATTCTTAGGAATGAATGTAATAGGTATTATAACAACCAACGTAAAAACACTTTACTTTTAGAAAAGATTTTCAGTGCTACTGAAATAGTTACAGTAGATAATTCTGTTGGTGACTTTGAAGATGACTCGTGTTTTCAAGAACTTTTAAAAGTATTAGAGGATGTTGATAGAGAAATAATTGTTTTACATTACCAATGTAATTATTCATTAAAAGATATTTCGCATATACTAGGTATAAATCAAAATACTATAAAAAGTAAGCTTAAAAGAAGTAAAGATAAACTAAAAGAATATAAGGAAGGTGGTTTAAATGAAAAATAAAAAGAAGAACAAAAACCAGTTAGACGACATGGACGTATTTTTATATGAAATTGCCAAAAAAGATTTAAAACCTATTCCTAAAGAAATACAAGATAATATTCAAAAAACTATAGATAGTTTGGATTTTGAGCCAAAAGTTCCTGCAAGAACAAAAGTTAAAGTACCTTTGCGTTACCGTTTTAAAGAAAAGCTGGGTACTATAATTACGAAACCGGCTCATGCTGTAATTGCTAGTTTTTTAATAGTTATGCTTGTTGCTACTGGTGCAGTAGGTGCAAGACAAATGTCTGAAAAATTTTTTGGTAAAGATACAGTTAGATTAACTAACATTGGTATAGCAAATGAATTTACTTTTACTGAAGAAATGGAAAATGCTTTAAAACAAAATGTACCTTTAAATTTAGTAGAATTAAATGAGGATTATTATGTAAGCATACATTCTATTTTACTTGATGAAATAAATTTCTTTACAGTTTTTGAGTTGCATAGTAAGAATATGAAGATAACAGATGATTTGAGTTTTGCTTTTAACGACTTAAAGATAACTGATGAAAATGGAACAACTTTATATGATTCTTATCTAGAAACAAATATAAATACAATTAAAGGATATAAACCTATTTATAATACAGAAAATAGTATAAGAATACTTTTTTTTATGTTTGGTAATGATAATTCTCAAATAAAAGAATTAAATTTTACTTTTTCGAATTTAGAAATACATAAAATTAAACCTGATTTAAATCTAAATTCAGACTTTCAAGATATTAATATATCTTGTGATAATAAAAGTGTTACTGTTCCTATAACTAAAGATAATTATAGTACTATACAAAAATATGCATGGGATAAAGAAAATTCTGAAAGTAAATATAATATTGAAGATGCCATTTTGACTAAAACTGGATTATATATAACATTAAAAACACCTATTTCTTCAATTGAGCCATTAATAGAAACAAATAATAAGTTTTATACTATGTTATATAACATACCATTAAAAAGAGTTGGAAGTGATGGATTTTTAATTTTGATAGCATATAATATTACTGAATATCAAGATAATATAAAATTATATAATAATTTAGATAAAAATATATATAATTTAATTCCAAAAAATTAAGAAGTATTTCCTATACTTCTTAATTTTTAATACCAGCTATATGATTTTACATCTACTGTATTTGTTGCACTTGCGTAAGCACTATCTACATAATAATAACAATCTGCCGCACTGCCACCTCTAGATCCCAAGCTTATCCAATCAAATTTATTATTACTTCCATTTGCCCATATTGTACAATCATGATGTGTTACTGTATTGTAAACGTATAAATCTATATGTATTGGTATTACACCTGCAGTTGAAGTAGCACTAGCTTCTAGAGCCATCCACCCTCCATCATAATATCTAGTTTCTCCATTCATTTCATTAACAAATGTAAATGGACCTGGATCAAAATATCCTCTCGTTACTGGATTTTCTCCATCTCCGTAATATATACTTAATATTTTATGGCCATCTATATATAAATCTTCATTGTTTGTTGCATAAATATTGCTTGGAACCATTGTGAATAGCAGAATCCCTAAAATAAAAATCAAAAAGACTTTAAACATAACATTATTTCTAATTTTTTCCATAAAACCCTCTCAATTCTACACGAAAGCAACACTATATTTACCTCACATTTTTAATATATATTTTTCTAACATTTTCAGACGGCAAAAAATAAAATAAAATAAATTATTTTTTACCTTTTTTATAAATTTTGAATTTTTTTGAAATTTTTTAAAAAATTTTAAAAAAAATGCAACCTTTTTTGTATAAACTTGTATCTTATATTATATAGAGATTAATTCTCAAAAAATAAATATTCAAGGAGGAAGCTATGTTAAATATACTTATAGCGAATAAAAATTTAGAAAATTTGCAAAATTTGCAAAATTACATTTCGCAATATATCCCAGACATAAGAGTTGGATATCTTGCATCAGATGGAAAAGATGTTTTGGAAGCATTAAAAATTCAGCATTACGACATTGTAGTAATGGACACTAATCTACCAAAAATGGATGGATTTGATGTTCTACAAAAACTTTCATCTATAAAACAAGTAGAGTTAAAACATTCTTTTATCGTTTTAACTAAAAATGAGAACATGATTAAAAACTTAAATAAACATGATTTAGTTTATAAAGCTTTTAAATCTGGTGAATCTTTAAGTATGATAATACATACTATACAACAAATAGTAGATAGTCGCAAAGAAAAAGATGAAACTACATGTATTAGGAATAAAATAATTAATGAGTTACAAACTATAGGTTTTAATTTATCACATAAAGGAACTCATTACTTAGCAGAAAGTGTAGTATTAATGGCTACAACAGAAAAAAATAATGAAAACTTAAGCAAACATATTTATCCTATAGTTTCAAAAATATTTAATAAAGATTTAAACAATATAAAATGTAACATAACAAGTGCTACAGAGGCTGCTTGTAAAAATATAACAGATGATATTTTATTAAATTATTTTAAATTATCTACACATGTAAAACCTACTACAAAAATGATAATATATTCAATTCTAAAAAAATTAAATAAGTAAATTTTCTAATAAATTAAAAAAAATTTCTTTCACAATTAGAGGGTTCCTGTAATTAGGAGCCCTCTTTCTCTGAAATCAATAAAAAATTTGGATAATCTCTTTTATCCAAATTTTTTATTTTATATATTACTATGCCTCTCTTGCGCAAATTATAATTCTGTTTTGGCTATCGTCTGTACAAGTAGTAAGAACTACTTCCCTCTTACCTCCTGTATCAACTGTTGAAAATGATGCATCTTCTGGAGTTGTTTGATACTTTTTATAAATAGTATATGTAACTCTATTTCCACTTTCATCAGTTATATATATTTTATCTCCTACTGATAATTTATTATTGTTTGAAAAGAATAATCCGTTTCTATAATTATGTCCAGATATAACTGTTACTCCAACTTGATTTAATCCAGGTCCTGTTAAAATACATACAGATGTTTCCATAGCATTCATTGTTGCTTCTTTTAAAACTGGTAGTTCTAAATCTGTTTTAGGTATTTCAATATATCCTACCATTGGGAAACCTTTATATAAAGTTTCTCCTGTTGAATTTCCTGAGGTTGTATTTCCTCCATTATTATTTGTTATTGTGTTTTGGTCTGGTACAACTAAATTACCATATGGATCAACTAATCCACCTGAAGTTGAATTGTTTAATGTATTATCTCCTGTTGTTGGTAAATTTAAAGATGTATTACCATTCACTTGGTTTTTAAATGCTTCTATTCCTGTTTCTGCATCGCTATTAACTCTATATTTTGTTAATGTATCTACACCCCAAAAAATAAGTAAGCCAACTATTATTACTATTACTATTATTAATATAATTGTTAGAAATTTACTATATCTACTATTATACATAATATAATCTCCTTTCACACTCATAATAATATTATACCACATTTTTAAGGGTTTGAACAGTGTTTTTTGTCATTTTTTATATAATTTCCCAAAAAAATATAGTTTTCATAACTTTATATGTGTATATTTTATGTAGATTTAGATATATATTAATTATTTTTAACGTACTTGAAAAAAGAAGAGCCTCTCTTTGCTCTTCTTAAAAAATATAATAAGGGTAATTTTATACAAATTCTATGGGGTTAATTATAAAAACAATCTATAGGCAAGCACATCCTTTCTTTTTATTATTAATTTTAAGGGTTCCCTCTTAACTTGTCCTTATTTTATAATACGTTTATGACCTTTTAGTGAAAATAATTTGTAATTTGAGTAAATTAAAACAAGAATAAATATTACATTTAAATTTTAAAAATACAAAAATAACAGGGAAGCATATAGCTTCCCCTCTCCTTCCTTTTCTTTAATTTATTAAGAAAAGATTATCGACCAAAGGACATACCCAAAATATACAATAGTAAAGCCACTTAGCATAACAATAATTGCTAGATTAACTTTTGTTTTTGCATTAAGCTGATTCCGCTCAATGCAATAATTAAGTCTAAAAATAACTAACGCAACTCCGATAAGTAAAAATACTATTAACGCTATAACAAAAAAAGTTGAAAGTATAACACTGAACATGGATACCTCCCGGCTTTAAATTATAAAAGGATAATTATATTATACAATTTTCTAAGTAAATTTGCAAGTTTTATAATACATTAACAGGTAATTTTTTGCCACCTATTAAGTGGAAATGAATATGGTGTACTTCTTGTCCGCCGTCTTCTCCACAATTTACAATAATTCTAAAGCCTTTTTCTTTTATTCCCTTTATCTCTGCTATTTTATTAGCTACTAAATATATTTTTGGAAGAAATTTAGAATTTTCTTCATTTAATTCTGTTACCATCTCTATATGCTCTTTTGGTATAATTAGTACATGCACAGGCGCAATAGGATTTATATCCTCAAATGCTATTACTTCGTCATCTTCATACACTATTGTTGAAGGAATTTCCTTATTTATTATTTTACAAAATATACAATCTTCTTTTTTCATTATAAAATCTCCTTTCAATTTAATCTGTTACTGTTCAATAAGAGAATATCTAACTTTTGCAAAAACTTGATATATAGTATAATAATATACTATTTTATAAGCACAGCTTTTATTCTTCTAACTCCAGCAGAACTTGCCTCTTCTTTTTTAATTTTAAATTTTCCCATATTTCCAGTTCTTGCAACGTGTGGGCCACCACAAATTTCTTTCGAGAAATCTCCTATTGTATATACTTTTACTTTATCTCCATACTTATTAGTAAATAAGCCGATTGCTCCGCTTTTTTTAGCTTCTTCTAATGTCATTTCTTCACAAGTTACTGGTAAATCTCTTTTAATTTGCTCATTTACTATTCTTTCTACTTCTTCTAATTGTTCTTTAGTAAGTTTTTCTGGATGTTTAAAGTCAAATCTTAATCTTTCTTCTGTAATATTTGAGCCACTTTGTGTTGCATGTTCCCCTAGAACTATTTGCAAAGCTTTATGTAAAAGATGAGTCGCTGTATGGTATGCTATTGTTTTTTCATTTTGGTCTGCCATACCGCCTTTAAATTTTTGTGTTGAACCTGCTCTAGATAATTCTTGGTGTTTTGCAAATAATTCTTTAAATTCATTCATATTAATAGTTTTTCCATGCTCTTTTGCCAATTCTTCTGTCATTTCTGGAGGAAATCCATATGTATCATATAATCTAAATACTAATTCTCCAGGTATTTCTTTATCTTTTACTTCATCAATATGTTTTAAAAATTCCTTTTCGCCTTTTTCTAATGTTGTAACAAACTTATCTTTTTCTTTTAATAATTCTTTTATTACAATCTCTCTATTCTCTTCTAATTCAGGATACATATTATTTATACTATTTACCATAGTATTTGCAATAAGTTCTAAATTACTAAACTCTATTTCTAATTTTCTTAAATGACGTACTAACCTACGTATTAATCTTCTTAAAATATAACCTTGGTCTACATTGCTTGGTCTTACACCATCCACCATAAGCATTAAACTAGCTCTCACATGGTCTGATATTATTCTTGCACTTGATACATTATAATTTTTAGATAATTCTTTTATTTTATCCATTGTTGGCTTAAATATTTCTGTATCAAATGGTGTTTCTTTTCCTTGTAATAACATCGTAGCTCTCTCTAAACCTAAACCAGTATCTACATTTTTTTGTTCTAAAGGTCTAATTCCGTTTTTATCTTTATAATATTGCATAAATACATTATTCCAAATCTCTACATATTTACCACAGCCACAAGATGGATTACATTCTTCAGAGCATTTTTCTTTTCCAGTATCATAAAAAATCTCTGTATCTGGTCCACAAGGTCCTTCTTCTCCAGCTATCCACCAGTTATCATCTTTTCCAAAGAAATATATTCTTTCTCTTGGTATACCACATTTTTCCCAAATTGCAGCAGCTTCTTCATCTCTTGATGCATCCTCATCACCTTTAAAGCAAGTTACTGATAATTTTTCAACAGGTATCTCTAAATCTTTTGTTAAAAACTCATAACTCATGCTTATAGATTCTTCTTTAAAATAATCTCCTATAGACCAATTTCCTAACATTTCAAAAAATGTTAAATGTCTATTATCTCCTACATCTTCAATATCGCCTGTTCTTAAACATTTTTGGTAATCTGTAATTCTTTTTCCCATAGGATGTTTTTCTCCTAAAAGATATGGTACTAATTGTTGCATTCCAGCTGATGTAAATAATACTGATGAATCATTTTCAGGTACAAGTGGTGCACTTGGTATTACTGCATGTCCATGTCTTTTAAAAAAATCTAAATATTTGTTTCTCAATTCTATTGCTTTCATTATTATCTCTCCTTTTTTAGTCTTACTAGATATTTATAATACCATAATTTCTTTAAAATTTCAACTAATTAAGGAAAATCAGTAAAAAAATTGTAACGTACCATTACCTCGTACTTATATGTACATTTTCAATTTCTGCATTTAATTCTCTAGTTACTATATTTTGAATTTGAGCAATCTCCTCTTTTGATAATTCATCTGCTTTTACAATTACGCTTATACTATCTATATTTATAAATATAACAACATCTTCTAAACCTTTAGTTTTTATTAAGTTTTCTGCTATCATTATTGAATTTTTTTGATTATTTATTTTAGCAATTTCTTCTGTTGCTATTGCTTTTTGTTCTGCACTTACATTTATATTGTCTAATATTTTTTGATAGCTTTCTAACATTTGTGAATACATTTTATCTCTATCTAATCTTGAATTTATAAAATAATCATCCACTTCTTTTACTTCGGCATTAGTATTTATTGTTGTATTTTCTATAATCTTATTTGTTTCTGTGATATTATTTTCTACGATATTTTCATTTTCCGTATTATTATCTACATTTCCACTCACATTTTGAACAGTATTTTCTTCTACATCTAACTTATTATTTTCTTTAGCCTCTTCTATTTCTTCCACTATTTGTTGAGTACTTACAAATGTTGCATCCCCTATATCTGCTAATGCACTATTATCTAGAGTAGTACTTACAAAATTAGTTTCTGCCATTGGGTTATACGCCAAATAACCAACACCTACTAAACAAAGTGCTGATATAAACATTATTATTTGATTTTTCTTTATCACTTTTACAAAGAACCTCCTACTTTTTTTATTTTTTGTATTTACATTTCTCTTTACCATTAAACTTGTGTTCTCTTTAGATTCATCTGTTATAAATATTGTAGGTATAGTTTTTTTCATCCTCTTTCCTTCTTGTTGCTTCTTTTTTAAACTACTTATTAATTCCCTTCTATTCATAAAACTCATCCTTTCAAAATATTTTTAACTTTTTAATTGAAAAACTTGTATTTTATGAGTACTTAATCCTGTAACCGCTTCTACTGCTAATATAATATTATTCTTTATATTTGCATCATTTGCACCTTCTGCTAAAACTATTGCCCCCTCAACTTTTGGCATAGTAACCTTTTCCGTTATAGGTACTTTTTCGCCATTGTTTTCTGTATAAACTACTTCCTTACTACTATCAGTTTCTGCTATTGTTCTCACACCTCCTGAAGAATCTGTTTCTTCCGTAGTACTTTCTGTTATATTTTCATTATACATAGGTTGAACGGTGCTACTTTCTGTATATGTAATCATAACTTGAACTTTACCAGCTCCATCTATATTAGATAATATGTTTTCTAACTCATTCTTTAATATATATTCCTGATTTTCAATATTTGTTCCAGTTTGTTCAGTTGCTAAAACAGTTGTATTTTCATTTTGAGTAACAAATTGTTTTTCACTATTTATTATATTACTATTTTTACTATCATCAGGTTGCCAGATTAAATTTATTGCTATTACTACTACTATTAATAATATTAGAAAAAATACCAAATTTTCTATCTTTTTCTTTTGATTAGCATCTTTATTAAAACCTTCTTTTAATTTTTTAAAAAACTCTCCCATAACAATTTCATTCCTTTCATATTTTTATATACAATTTAACTTATATAAATATCTTTTGCAGATATTCTGTAATTTTTATTTAAAAATTCCTTTATTATTGATTTATCATTTTCAGTTAATTTACTTTCGTTTTTTATTTCCGTATTACTTGTATTAGAAACATCTATTTCGACATTCTCTATATTTATTTCAGGAACTAATTCTACATTTTCAACTTGCAAATATATTTTTTTAATATCTCCATAATTTTTACTTTCGTCTATTTCAAGTTCTATAGAATTTACAACGTAATTCAAGTTTTCAATTCCTGTTTTTATATTTCTAGTTAAATTTTCTCTATAAACTTTTATAATATTTTGGTCTGTTACTATACTTGCAGTTTCTTGTACTTCTACTACATTTTCTGGCATAAGCATATTAGTATATTTATCTATATCTAATTCTATATTTCCATTAAATTTAAGAACTATAGGGGAAATAATTGTAAATAGTATAAAAACTCCTGATACCATTTTTATGTATTTTTTATTTTTATTTTCAGGTAATATAAGTTCTAAAATAGTCGCTATTATAACTGCAACTATTACGCCACTTGCCCAACTATTTATAAATTGCTGCACATTATTTACCTCCTTTACCTATACATCATTCCGCTATTCGAAATTTTAATTACTATTGCAACACCTATTAAAAACATTGCTGTTATAACAAAGAGGATTCCTAGCAAAACCTTAAATGTATCACCTACTTGCTCTAATAATTTTACAATTTTTTTATCTGCAATAGGCTCTGCTAAAGCTGTTGCAATACTATATGTAATTGTTATTAAGCTCAGTTTTATAAGTGGTACTATAGCTATACTTATAATTACCAAAATACCTACTATTCCTACTGCATTTTTTAAAACAACTGCACTACCTAAAACAGTGTCTATAGAATCACCTAATGCTTTACCGCACTACAGGTACTAAACTCGAAACTGCTGCTTTGGCAGTTTTAGCTGTTATACCATCTATGCTACTGCTTAAAGTTCCTTCTAATGATAAAACACCTACAAAAACAGTTAGAACTATTCCTAAAATCCAAACTACTGTTGATTTAAAAAATTTAGATAATTTCCCTATTTCTATTTTTTCTGAAATATTTGATACTATTGATAATACTGTACCTACTAAAATTAATGGTATTATAACTATAGAAATTAAATTTCCTATAAATGCTATAAAAAACAATATTAACGGTTGTACAAGTCCAGCAGATACAATACTTCCAGTACTTATCATTAAAGTAATAAGAAGTGGAACTAAGGTATATAAAAATCCTATCAAACTATCTATTGTTGTAGTTATTAATGATAAAATTTCTGAAAAATTCGATAAAATAATTGTTACTATTAAAATATATTGTACAAAGTATGCGACTTTTGCTGCACTATTATTCTCTAAATTTTCTGCTATAGTTTTTACTATACTTACAATAACAATTACAGCTAAAATCATTGCTAATAATCTTATAGTTAATATTATTTCTTCACCAACTAAATTTAAGATTTTATTAAAAATACCTTCATTATCTACTTTCCCAGTAATAGCAGATGCCAATATTTCTGATGTATCTATATCTGGGAACGTATTTTTAGTATATTCATCCGCTTCTTTTATAAAAGTAGAAATATTTAGTGTAGATTTCTGTTCATTTATTATTTCATCTAAAACTTCTTCTCTTATCTCTTCTGTTGACTCTTCTGAATTTATTTCTGTTGCATATGTAATTATAGGGGTAAATATATGTAGAGCTAGAAAAACTATAATATATATAAGTAAAAATTTCTTTAACAGTTTTTTCATATAACTCATTCCTTTGTTCTTATATTAAGTCATTATTTTTAATATCATTTCTAATAAACTTGCTATAATCGGTATTGAAATTGCAACCATGATTATTTTAGCACCAAAATCAATTTTAGAAGCAATAGCCGCTTCACCTGCATCTTTACATACACTTATTGCAAATTCACTTAATATAGCAATTCCTGTTATTTTTAGTAATATAATTATAAAATCTTTATTAATATTTGCTTTATTAGAAAGATTCATTAATAAATCTATTATTCCAGATAGTTTGTCCATTACTAATAAAAATATAATAAGACCTGCAGCTATAGATATGTACAATGCAAATTCTGGTTTATATTGCTTTATTACTATTATTAATATTAAAGCAATAAGACCAATACCAATAATCTTTATAATTTCCATATGTACTCCTTTTTAATAATAAAAGAAAGCATACTTATAAATTAAATATTGTCCTTACTGTTGTAAATAATGTACTTATTTCTTTTATTACTATTGTTAAAACTATAATAAGACCTGCTAATGTTGTCATCATTGCTTGGTCTTCTCTACCTGCTCGTACTAAAACTTGATGCAAAACTGCTACTAATATTCCTATAGCCGCTATTTTAAATAATAAATTTATATCCATAATCTTTTTACAACCTTTCTAATTTTTTATAATTAATATTCTCTATAAAATCTTGATATATAACTATTTGCAAATCAAGACCCGGATTGTTAAGCCATAGCTATGTTTTGATTAAAAATAGCTATATATCAAGATTAAAAATAAGTTTTATAGTAATTTATATTAAAATAATTACTAAAGTACAGCCTACAACGCCACCTAATGTTTTATATAATTTTTCATTTTTTATTCTTTCCTTTTCAGCCTTTTCTATTTGCATGTCCAAAAATTGTTCAGTAAGTTCTATCTCACTTATTTGACCATCTTTATTAGTTTTACCTAATAATTTTCCTAAACCTTTTAAAATTTTTTTATCCTCTTTAGAAATACTTAAAAAACTATATTCATCTATAGCACTTTCCCATGCTTTACCTGCAGCGTATCTTTTCATTCTTTCTCTCGACATTTTAAAAACGCCACCTACTGTACTTTCAAATTTATTTGATATTTCTAAAAAAATTTCTGGTATAGGTTCATATGTATATCTTATTTTTGCTTTTAATAAATTTAATGCACTTTTAAAATCTTTTAATTCTACTACTCTATCTTTATATTTCATAGAAATCGCATTTCCTATTAATAATGAAATTATAAATATTAAAAACATAAATATGTATTTTATAACCATAACAACTTCTCCTATTGTTTATTCTTCAACGTTATTCTTCATAACTTTCATTTTTTGGCTTTTACAGTTAATCGCAAAATCTTTCATACTTTAAAGTTCTTGTGTTTAAGTAACATGCATTTCTAATTCTTTTATTTTCTAAAAAAATTATTCTTTGGATAATATTTAATTTTATTAAATTATTTAGTGTTGGATTTAATAATAAATCATTATAACTATTTCCGTGTGCTGTGAAAATCCCACTCACTCCTGAACATATTGCATAATTTATAGTCTCTGTCTCATCTGCCCCACCAATTTCATCTGCTACTATAACTTGTGGTGCCATAGACCTTATTAATAATCTCATACCTAAAACTTTAGGAACATTATCTATTACATCTGTTCTAATCCCTATATCGTTCTGCGCAACTCCTTTATACATTGCAGCTATTTCTCCTCTTTCATCTACTAAACCTACATTTAAACCTCTAAAGCCATTAACACCATTACTTATATTTCTAACTAAATCTCTTAAAATAGTTGTTTTACCTCCACCTGGTGGAGATACTATTAAAGTATTTCTTACTGTATTATTTTCGTAATCAATAACGTAATTTAAAAGTGGTCTACTGCAATCTATAACTTGTCTTGCTATTCTAAAGTTTAAACTAGATATATAATTTATATTAATAATTCTGCCTTCTTCCATAACAGCATTTCCAGTTATACCTACTCTATGTCCACCAGTTACAGTAATAAATCCGCCACAAATTTGATTTTGATATGTATATACAGAATTTTCGCATATTCTTTCTAAAGATGTTAAAATATCTTCTGTTGTTACTATGTAATCTAAAGTAATTTCTTCTAATGATGTTCGTATTATTAGTGGCTTTTCTGCTCTTATTCTTATTTCTTCTATATTGTCGAAAGAAATAAGAGAAGAATCTATAGCTTCTACTATTAAATTAGATAAAAAAATATTTATACTTTCCATATTAATATATATATTCAGGAAAAATAAAAATAGAACTAAAATTTTAAAAATTTTAGTTCTATTTTTTGATAAAAAATATTAATATGTAAGTACCACTAATATTTATCTAGCTGTGAATAGTAACTGATATATAGCTATTTTTAGTTAAAAACCAAGCTTAAGCACTACAAGTTATAATTCACCACAATTACTCTATCTAGACCGCTTAAATCTTTAATACATTTTATATTTTTAAACTTTTCCTCAAATATTTTACTTACACTTTCCCTTTGATTATACCCTATCTCTAAAAAAATTTGACCAGCTTTCTCTAGAAATTTATCTGTATTATTAAATATATTTCTATAAAAATCTAAGCCATCTTTTCCTCCATCTAATGCCATTTTAGGCTCATTCTGAACATCTTTTGTTAATGTATTTATAACATCACTTTCTATATATGGCGGATTTGAAACTATTATATTATATCTATCCTTTAAATTCTCAAACATATCCGAATTTATAAACTCTATTTTTTCATATACTCCATGTTTTTTTGCATTTTTTATAGCCACATTTAAAGCACCGTTACTCTTATCTACTGCAGTTATATCCACGTTTTTGCAATATTTTGCTAAAATTATAGCTATTATTCCACTTCCTGTACACATATCAAGGATTTTAATATCACTTTTCGTGTCTTTAATACTTTTAATAACTTCTTCAACTAAAATTTCTGTATCTGCCCTTGGGATTAAAACATTATCATCTACGTAAAACTCCAGCCCATAAAACTGTTGTATATGTGTTAAATATTGTAAAGGAATATTATTACACAATTTATTTACTTTTTCAAAAAAATCTTGCTCTATTTTTTTATCCAGTTCTTCATTTTCATTAATAAATAAATATTCTTTGGGCTTTTCAAGTAAATTTGCTAGGACTATTTTTGCTTTTAATATACTTTCTTCTATATTATTTTTTTCTAATAATTCAACCGATTTTTTTAAAGCTTCTTTTATTGTCATATTCTGTACTTCCTTTTAATTTATATGCAATATTATATACTAAAAATAGGTGTATATCAAGTTTTTGCAAATGTTATATGTTCTCTTACTGAATTGTAGTTACAATTTAAAGCTAAATAAATATTAGTGTACTTATATATTAATATTTTTTATCAAAAACATAGCTGGGGTATAACAATCCGGGTCTTTGATTGCAAAATATTAATATATAAGTACTATAAGTATGTTTTATTGTAAAAGCTATGAATTGTAATTAATTGTAGTTACAATTCAGCAGGCATTTAAATAAAAGCTTGATATATAGGTATTTGCAAGTCAAGACCCGGATTGTGGCACCCTAGCTATGTTTTGACTAAAATAGCTATATATCAAGCTTTTAGCAAGTATATCCTGAATTGTAACTAATTGTAACCTAAATAATAAATTTTTAATCATTAATATTGACATAGCTTACTATTTATTATATACTTTCGGTGGAATTATTAATTTTAATAAAACAATATTTTATAAGGAGGAATTTTTAAAATGAGAGAATTAAAAATAAATGGAATCTATAAACATTTTAAAGGTGATTATTATTTAGTAGTTGATATTGCTAATCATTCCGAAACAAAAGAAAAATATGTTGTATATAGAAGGCTATATGGTGATGGAAGTTTATGGATACGACCTTTAGATATGTTTTTAAGTGAAGTGGATCATAATAAATATCCAAATGTAGAACAAAAATATAGATTTGAATTACAAAATATTGAAAGTGTAGCAAAATAAGAAAATGACATTAAAAATGTTCTTCGCAAAAAATAAAAATACGAACAAGTAAATGTTCGTATTTTAGATTATGGAGCGGGTAGCGGGAATCGAACCCGCATAGCCAGCTTGGAAGGCTGGAATTCTACCATTGAACTACACCCGCAGCTCTCATCGACATTTATTATTATACAAAATTTTTTTGTAATTGTCAATAGTTTTTTAAAAAAAATTTTAACATTTTTTCACATATTTTTCATATTTTTTTATGCAAATCTTAGATTATAATATAAATAATTTAAAAATGATTATAATATATAAAAGGAGTGATAAATTAATGGAAGATAAGAAAGAAAACTCTTATAAAACAATTCAAACAATAAACGAAAGAAAGGAAAGAAAATCAAGTAAAATTTTAGTACCATTAGTATCTGGAGTTATTGGTGCCAGTTTAACATTAGGAGTATGCTTTGGTGTACCGCAAGTTAGAAATGCATTATTAGGAAGTGATGAATCTTCAGAAAATAGTATTTTACCTATAATAAGTTCTTCAGATTCTAATTCAAATTACGAAACGACTACTGTTTCATATGAAGATTTTGGACCTAGTGTAGCTGAAAAGGTTTTGCCTTCTGTTGTAGGTATTCAAGTGCATTATACTGTAAATTCGATTTTTGGTGGTACAGGCACTGCAACTGCCTCAGGCTCTGGAATTATAATTTCATCTGACGGATATATTTTAACAAATAATCATGTCGTTTCTAATACAGATTCTACAAGCACAAATTCTTTTTACCAAGTATCAGAAGCAAATTCTGTGAAAGTATATTTATATGGTGATGCTGAAACTGCATATGATGCTAAAATTATAGGAACAGATGCTGAGACAGATTTAGCTATTATAAAAATAGAAAAAGATGGATTACCTGCTGCAGAATTAGGAAATTCTGATGAATTAAAAATTGGTGAATGGGTTATGGCAATAGGTAACCCTCTAGGATTAAACTATAGTGTTTCTACAGGTGTAGTAAGTGCCGTAAATAGAGAAGTTACAGATTCAGACGGAATTGAATATACATTAATTCAAACTGATGCAGCAATAAATCAAGGAAATAGTGGTGGTGCATTAGTTAACAGTAAAGGTCAAGTCATTGGTATTAACTTTATGAAAGTTTCTTCAGTCGGAGTTGAAGGTATTTCTTTTGCTATTCCTATAACACCAGCTATAGATGTTTCTAATGAATTAATACAATATAATAAAGTTAGAAGACCTTATTTAGGCATCACAGGTTCAACTGTTACAGAGCAAATATCTAAAATGTATAATTTAGCTATAGGAGTTTATGTTCAATCTGTTGATACATTTGCAAAAGCTGGTACAAGTGGCTTAAAAGGCGGAGATGTTATTACTCAAATTGATGGTAATGAAATAAAAACTATGGATGAACTTACAGAGTATATAAAATCTAAAAATATTGGAGATGTAGTTACTTTAAAGATTAATCGTAATGGCGAAGAACTTGAAATCAGTTGTGAATTAAGTGAAGAGCCTTAGTGTTTAAAAGTAAATTTATCTAGTGTACACAAAACCTTAAGTAATAAATTATATTACTTAAGGTTTTATATTTAATTACATAAAATTTTAGTTGATGCTTTGAAAATTGCAATATTTTCTATGGACGTTTTCGAAAAGTCTATCACAAAAAAGTTACTTATTTCCGTTTCAAATGTAGTTATAGCAATATGTTCCAAGAATTGTATACACAAGTTGGCAATTTTTTGCTACAACTGTTGTTTATAATTTAACATAAGTTTGTAACATTTGCAAGAGTCTTTAAATTATTTTTTGTAATACTTAGATTTCATTTTTTATATAACAACTTACAATTTTCTTTTAACTAAATTTATTATTATCTTTCCTCTTCTTGCTCTATACTTTTACAAGTATCTGCAATTATTACATCTCCATCACGAAGAGTCCTATATTTTATATTATTTTTGTTGCAATATTCTACTGAATCATCTATCAACTTTGTTTCTTTGTGATCAGATTTATAATGTGGAAGGAATAAATAATCAAAATATCCCAATCCATTCCACATTGTGTCTATTCCATATGGATTAATACTTGGAACATCACATTTTTCTAAGCCATGTAAATCTTTTGAAAGTACACATATTCCAGCACTATATCCTGCATATAAATAATCTGGTTTATCTTCTATTGATTTTAAATATTCATCAACCCCACTTAAACACATTGCTTATCTTATTGCAAATGTATTTCCTCCAATTACATAAAAGACATTAAATTCCTCTAATCTCTTACTTAATTCTTCTTTTCTATAAAAATAATCTTTTAATGAAATTACAGTAACATCAAACCTCCAGCTTTCTAAGTCCTTAACATCTGCTTATATTCCTGTTACTTTTCTTTCTCCATCTGGAAATACATCTCTTGAATTAGGAATTAAACATATTTTATTATTATGCTCTGCAATCCATTTTTTTAGTTCTTCTGTTTTATCTCCAAGTTTATATGATGATAAATATAGTTTCATTTCTTACCTCCATTTATTATTTTATTAATCCTCCAGAACAATGAATTTCATAAATCAGTTTGTTATCCTTATATATTCGTTCTATTCTTCTTTCTCAGTTTCATTATACATTGTTGGAACTTGTCCTGTATATAAATATACCATTATTTCGTCTATTTTATTATCCATTCTATTTATTATAGATTTAATTTTTTCCTGCCTTTTCTCTTCCTTAAAATATTTATCATTTTGATCAAAGTTGTCTGTTACAAATTCTTTATATTTATTATGTTCTATTTTTATATACGTTATTGCATTTTTTATCTCTTTATTTTTATCAGACAATTGTTCTAATATATGTATTTTATTAGATATATATCTTATATTTATTAAGACTTTCTCTTTATTTTGTTTAGATGGTATAACCTTATATTCTTCTCCTATATACAATTGGATATCATTACATATGTTCTCTATTTTATTGTTTAATTTTCTTATATCATTTTTTCTTTCTGTTAAATAATATGTAACAAATAACGCAATTATAATTGTTGTAATTTCATATGCATTAATTTCTATAAATTTTTCAAAGCTTTGTTTATAAATATTAAATGCAGAAATTGTAACTAATATTATAGCAATTATTGTTACTATCAAAATAATTTTTATATGTTTCTTTATATACTCCAATTTTTTCACCTCTACTTTTTCTTTTTTATTTCTTCCTTTATATATTGGGTTATATCATCTATTAACGATGGCTCATCATCTGATTTTAATTCTATTATTTCCAAAGCCTGTTTGTAATTATCCTTTAACTCTCTTATTAAGCCCCCAAATGCTTCTTCTAGAAACGACGAACCATATCCATATCCTCCATCTAAATCAATTTTTAATTTTTCTCCATTTTTTACTGCTTCTATATATTTAGGCATTAATAATTTATTTCTAAAGTCTTCACCCGAAAATTCTCCTTGGCTTATATATCTTCCCCCTGGGGTATCTGTATAATCTTTACAAATATTAATGTTCATTTATTTCTCTCCTTCCAATTTATTAATTTCCCAATACAAAATAGTACCTTCTAATTCCGTTTCTAAATCATAGCTATTTTTCTCTTTACTATAATATGCAAAATTTGAAATAATTGTTAAATTATTTATATTTCCATTTTCACTTATACTATATATATCTGGTAATCCTGTTCCTCTATGTTCCTCTTTTGTTTCTGTTCTAAATTCACCTTTTAATGCTGAAGCAATATATTTATATTGTTTGTCAAGATGAAGTATCTCGTTTATTTTCTCATAAAATTTTTTTGATACAGTAGTTGGAATTCCAATTCCATTATCCATAAAAGTATATTTTATTTTATCTTTATCATTTTCGACAAAAATATACCAACAATAATCAAATGTTGACTGCTTGTTATATGCATGATCTTTAGTGTTTGTCATTAGTTCTGTAAGCATTTTATATAAGAATTTACTAAATAGCCTATTTGTTCCTAATTTATTGTTAGTAAATTCACATATATATTTTGCAATATCTCCTTGCATTAGTTTACCACATTGAATTTCAAAATTTTCATCTGAATGTATTAAATTTTGTTCTGCCGTTTTCATATAATTTAAAAAACCTGATGCTTTTAAAAATTTGTTTATTTTTTCATTTTTAGGAAAGTTTCCTTTCCACATTATTTTTCTATCTTTTTGCATTTTTGCATTCTTCATTACTGTTAACAAATACATTAATGCATCACCTGTTATATTTTCTACCTCATCCATATTTATCATAAGTAAATATCTATTTTTACTATTTCTTATTCTAGGTATTCTTTTTACGACATCTAATATATTGTTAAAAAAACTAATTGTTTCTTCTGGATTATTTAATATACTAAATTCTTTTGGAGGTATAAATACTTTATATGGTATACTACTACTCTTACCTCTATTTTTTCGACCATTTTTAAAGTGATGTGTGGGTTTTCTTGCATTTATTCTATTGCGTAACTTTTTTGCATCATTTCTTTTTTTCCATATTTTATATTTACTACTATTTTTTTTAATTTGTTCCTCACCACCAATTTCTATATATTAACTTATATATTTATTGTTGTTCATTTTTACTGTTTAATCTTTTCTCTAGTGTTTCAATACTTGGTAAATTATTAGCCAAATATTCTGGTACTTCTTGCAAATATTTATATTCAGCTACACCTATCGGCTTATTTATATCTTTTAAAGCTAATTCTGCTGTTAACTTATGTTCATCTCTACATAGCAAGATACCTATTGTTGGATTATCATCTTCTTTCTTCAAAAGCATATCTACTGCATTCAAATAAAAATTTAATTTTCCAGCAAATTCTGGTATAAATTTAACAGTTTTTAATTCGACTACGACATAACATTTTAAATTTAAATTGTAAAATAATAAATCTATATAATAATCTTCTCCTTCAATTTCTAAATGATATTGTCTTCCAACAAATGCAAAGCCATTTCCAAATTCTAAAAGTAAATCCGTAATATTAGATACTAATGCATCTTCAATATCTTTTTCTAAAGCTTTTTCATTATAAGTAATATCAAATATATATGGATCTTTTAACATTTCCAATGCCCTTTTTCCCAGCTCTATAGGTAATGTTTCCTCATAATTACTTATTTTATTTTCTAACAATGCTTGTCTATTATATAAGCTCGTTGCAATTTGATGTTCTAATTCTGTTCTGGTCCATAAATTTTCTAACGCTTTATCAGAATACCATAATCTTTCTTCCTTGTTTTTTACTTTATCCATTATAGATATTACTAATCCCCATGGCAATTTTGCAACATTATGTTGCAAAATCGAATCATATTCAAATTCTTTTGCAAATTTTTGCATATATCTTAAATTTCTTGCAGACAAACCTTCTGCATCTGGAAATTCCAATTTTAAATCAGTAGCTAAATTATTTATAAAATTGCTACCATATTTGTTATTTTTTATTAATCCTTTTCCAATTCTATAATACATTAATACTAACTCATTATTTGCATTTAATAAGACTTTCTTTCTAGTATTAACTATATCCCTTTTTATTTCATTTAAAAATTTAAAGTATTCATCATCATTTATAGCATTAATTAGATCTTTCATTAAATTCCTCCATTTTCAAATTTGCAACGCTCCGTTGCAAATTTCATTTTTTTAATAAAGAATAATTATTCTTAATAATTTACATTTCCATGTTAAATTCTAATAGTAATTCTTTAACATCTTTTACTTATTTATATCATAAAATTACGCAAAATACAATTATTTTCCAGATATTAGCTTTTAAAAGTAAAAAAATAACAGATAATTGCTTACCTATTATTTTCTATGGCTCCTCTTGTTGGACTCGAACCAACGACCTATCGGTTAACAGCCGAGCGCTCTACCAACTGAGCTAAAGAGGAATATAAATCTGGCAACGACCTAAGTTTCCAGGAGGGTAACCTCCAAGTATTGTCGGCGCTTAAGTGCTTAACTTCTGTGTTCGG